>JAHJAU010000032.1 GCA_018813785.1 Patescibacteria group bacterium
CCCCACCGTATGGCGGAGCCTTTTTGCTGGTGCCGAGGGCCAGGATTTCACGTCGCTCAGCGCTGTCGACGCGCCTCGCTCTCACAGGAAACCTTCCGGTTTCCCGTGAGACCCTTCCCTCCATCAAGGTGAGGGGGCACTTCGTTCCCCCTCAACCCCCTTCAGTTCAATCCCGGCCTTGGCCAGCAAAAAAGCCCCACCGTATGGCGGAGCCTTTTTGCTGGTGCCGAGGGCCAGGATTGAACTGGCGACGCAAGGATTTTCAGTCCTTCGCTCTACCACTGAGCTACCTCGGCCGATTTTTATTCCTCACCTTCTTCCGGATTACTTGAAATGGAAAATGGCGAGTTTTTTCTGTCTCGGGTTGTCCGCATTTTTATTACAACCGGTGTAAATAAGAAAAATGTGATGAAAACTAGAGCAGTGGCTACAAAGGCTTCTAAAAATAAACCCATACCAACAGCAATTCCAAGGCCAGCTACCACCCAAAGCGTGGCGGCAGTGGTTAAGCCAACTACCTTGCGACTAGTTTCGCGTAGGATTACACCCGCCCCAATGAAACCAATACCACTTACAATTTGAGCCGCTATTCGTCCTGGGTCGATTGGCCTAATATCCGGCCACAAATCAACAGTTTGAATCGAGGCCATAGTAACTAAAGTTGCCCCAATACCAATCATAACATTGGTTCGTAATCCTGCCGGGCGGCGGTGATACTCTCTTTCCAATCCGATTAGACCGGATAAAAGCACGATGGCCACTAAACGAATGACGACATCTTGATCGCTGACCATTTGATTTGAATCAATTGATTTGTTTGGTGGGCGCGGGAGGAGTCGAACCTCCGACCTCCACATTATCAGTGTGGCGCTCTAACCAACTGAGCTACGCGCCCGAGCGTTGATCAATTTTATCCCTGTACTTGCAACGAAAGATCGATGACAATATAGCATCATGTAAGTAATTTGGCAACACTGAATTGATTGTCTTATTGAAAGATAAATTTTGTTTTATTTAAGCCATTTTTTGCTATAAATTAGGCTTGAAATAATGGTCGGTTTTTGGTTTAAAAAGAAGGTCGATGAGTTTTTGACTAGTCATTTTTTGAGAAAAAAATAGCTGGATCACAGTCCAGCTATTTATTAGAAAGTTATGATTTGAATGCAGTCCAGTTGTCAGCAGTACTAACTAGCAGGTGTATTCCATCAGGCAGTTACAGCCATCGATGCCGTCCTCGCCATGGCACCAATCGACTTCCCCGTCGTCTCCGCCAGTGAGAACATCATCTTCAGAGCCACCAAACAGTTCATCGCTACCTTCTTCCCCAAACAGAAGGTCATAACCAGCTTCTCCATAGCAGATATCGTTACCTTGTCCGCCATGGAGAACATCATTGCCGTCTCCACCATGCAGGTGGTCGCGACCGATTTCCCCGAAGATTCGATCATCTCCGTTTTCACCATAGAGTTCATCCCAGTCACCAGTTGACGGAAATGTGTAGCTCCACGGTTCATCTTGGAAGTACGGCCACAATCTCCATTCATCAGGCCAATCACCGGGGTGGGGAGTGCCGTCACCGTAGATCCAGTCGTCACCATCTCCACCATGGATGATGTCGTGATCACCCTGGCCAGCCAGAATATCGTTGCCACCGTCTCCGTAGATCTCATCTTCGCCGTCGTGGCCAAAGATGAGATCTATCCCATCTCCCCCACTGAGGAAATCCGCACCATCCTCACCACTGATCAGATCACCACCGTCCCCACCAAAGATTCGATCGTCGCCGTTGCCGCCCAGCAGTTGATCGTCACCCGATCCACCGTAGATGTTGTCATCTCCATCTGATCCGTCGGCGTAACCTCCACCAGAACCGACATACAGACGATCATTGCCGCTGCCGCCGATAAGGTGATGTTGGAAACGGGCCCCTGTCGTATTGAGACCCCAGATGTAGTCCATGCCACCACTACCATCGATGACCAATGGATAGATCCAGCTTGAGTGGATCCCGCCAACCGTGTAGGTGCGATCACCCAGCTCACAGGTTATTCCAGACGGATAGGTGAGAATAAAATTCGTCGCAGAGTTGCCATAGATGACCACTCCTTCTGCTGAGCGTGACAGGGCGCTGGTAGTACTACGAAGTAGCCAGCGACCATCCTCCCAACAACACAGGGCCAAGACCGAAGAGCCTCGCAGGTTGCCATAGGCGGCATAGGGGCCGGCACAGCGCCCTGTGGACAGGTAGGTAATGGCCGATCTTTCGACCTCCACCCCTCCATCCAAGAACTCGTCTTCTGTCGGGGCGCAACCGAGAACAGTCAACGCCAGTACACACATGAATCCCAGGTTTCGCATTGTCCCTCTCCTCCTCCCTTTTCGGGATTTTAAGGTAATGAACATTAAATCAGCCTTATCTCAGGCCGATTCAATATTCTTTTTTAGAGCTATGCATGATTTCGTGTTGGTTTTTTCAGCCTGAAATGTAGATACCAGCACACCAACGCCAGTCGCTGATGTTTCGACAGTCCGCGGTGTGAGCGAAGCAGTTCCTTGATTCGGCTATTGAGACCTCCTTCGACGTGGTTTGACGTCCTCGGCACGGTCGGATCGTCGATGTAGCGAAACATGTCCGGCGCGGCGTTTCGGAGCAGTGACCTGACCGCACGCAGCGTGCGGTGCGTGTACCACCAGCCGCTCTCGCCATACGTGCGCTCCTTGAGGAACTCGTAATGCCGCCCTTCCCATTCGCGCAGTGACGCCAGCCAGGAGTCCCGCTGCGCGGGCGTGCATACCAGCAGCAGCATCGAGACGATTGGGCGCAGCTCTCGACCCGCATCTGTTTTGGGATTTTTTGTCAGCCAGGCCATGGCTTGCCGATGCACATGCACGACACAGCGCTGAACCAGTGCATCCGGCCAGACCTCGCGTCTCGCCTTGAGAAGACCCTTTTGGCCGTCGCAGACCAAGAACTTCGGGTTGGCGCCACGTCTCCTGAGTTCCAGGAAAAACTCTCGCCAGGCTCCATGGCATTCCTGTTCCGCGAAGACGCACCCGGCCGGCTTGGACGTCTCCGAGTCACTCGCGAGAAGCGCTACAGCCTCCCGCCTCACGACCGTCACGCCATCGACGACTATCGTCCGACAGCTGACGTGGCCGGACATTCGAGGGAGTCTTTCCCACAGCGGCACGAACCAGAGACGAGCCGTATCGCGGGTCACACCCGCTGCCGCAGCCACGTCGGCCAGCGTTGCCTTGCTCGTCACCCAGCGTTCGAACATCCTGAGCCTCCTCGCCTCGACAATATCCACCCTTTTTCTGACGCCAGTTTCGTTGCACTTGCTGCATCTATATCGACGCGTACCGGCAGGTGTTCTACCCCACCGAACCATGGATTTTTGACACTTTGTGCACCTCTTTTTTTGTGTAATTAATACTCATCCTTCTTAATGATTCCTAACTTACCGCTACATTAAGACAAAATTAAGCTGTTTTACCAACACGAAATCATGCATAGCTCCTAAATTTAAATATTCTGGATCAATATCAATTAGTGAATTGTGTATTCCGAACGCGTATTTTTTATAGCTGGACCATGTATATTGATCCGGCTTGTTAACCAAGCCAGCAAAAACCGGGTTTAACTCGATATAAGCCACGCAAGTTAAAAGATATTTTTCGCTATCAATGATTCTAGATTGATATCTGCTTTGCCATAATCTCCCTTGTCGACAATATTTTACGCGATGTTTCATTGAGTAACCGTGATTTATCCATTTCATAGCCTTAGATAAATTATCACCGTCAGCCTTAATCATTAAATGATAATGATTTTCCATTAAACAATAATGGAATATTTGTATTGAATATTTCTGTTTACAGTTTCTAATCAGATTGATAAAGGTACTAAAATCATCTTCTGTATTAAATATCGTGGCTCCGTTATTGCCGCGATTATAGATATGATAGACTCCTTCTTCCGAAAGGAGATTGCGTGCTTTTCTTGTCATACAACGACCATTTAGCACGAGGTTTATTAGAGTGCAAGTGTGTGTAAAATATGATGTATACATTAACGTAGATTTAAAAAATAGTACCTGTCCCTTTTGTGTGTCGAGGGTGACAGGTACTAATAGTACTAATAGCAAAAAACCGCCGTTGGGCGGTTTTTTATATAATGCATGCTCGATCTGTAAGCCGAATTCTGTCATTACAACTCAGCGAACCGAGCTGTAACGGACGGTCATCTATCTGGGATCGTAATTACTCACGACCTCTAGCGAGCTACCAAATTTGCTCTTGCACCGGACAGGGTTTTCCACGGCGCCGCTCTCACGGCTGTCCCGCGTGGGCTCTTACCCCACGATTTCAACCTTACCACCTACCGAAGTAGATTCATCTCGAAAGATTGTGGCGGTATATTTTCTGTTGCACTTTCCCTGGGCTTGGAGCGAAAGATCCTTTTCCCGTATCCCGGGAAAAATCCCCATCACTTTACTCCCGGTCGCCGTTAGCGACTGTCCACTTCCTCGACATTACTATCGAGGGGTGTTCGGACTTTCCTCCCCTGCCTTGCGGCGAGGGCAACCATCCGATCGACCATGCATGCTGTGAATACTAACCAAAAAAAACCGAAATGTCAAGCCTCCCGGCAATCATTACCCGGCAATCATTGCAGCTCAAAATAATCTGCTCGCGCGCGTTGTTTAATCCAGTTACAAGAAGTATTATAAATAAGAATTTATTCTCGAAAGCATGAACTGTTGGACTTATTTAAAAAAAACGCAACAAAGCTATCGTCAATCTGGTTTTACTCTTCTTGAACTTCTCATTGTAATAGCAACGATCGGTCTACTTCTCACCATTGCTTCTGGGCCTCTGCTCGGTTCACGCGTCAAGGGAAGAGACCAAAAAAGACTCGAGGACTTGCGTCAAATCCGCCAAGCTTTAGATATGTATTTGTCCGACCACGGTGAATATCCACCATCTCCATTGGGTTATAACAAAAATAGTTATTACAACAGCTGTATCACTAATCCAGCCGACAGTCGCGCTTGGGTACACCTGGAAGACCTGCTCGATCCTTACATTGATCGATTACCCATAGATCCTCTCAATCGACCAATTTCCTGGCCGTGGGTTGATGGAGTTAATTGTTATGCTTATGGCAACGTCGGCAGTCCGAATTATCCCGCCTCAGCACCACTCACTCCAACCAAAGAGCCGACCTACGATTTAACTGCGCAGCTAGAATCAACCAGCCATCCAGAAAGGTGCGCTATTAAAGATTATAAATTTTATTTTTCTGATGCCCACTGGTGCAGAGCCTTCGGTGGCGGATACTCAAATCAAATTTATGAGGCTTCGCCCTTCTAATTAAATGTCCCGTCCCGAATTTATTTATAAACAGTAAAAGCCGGCTCTCCAGCCGGTTTTTAATGAGATAACCTTAAAATTACTTTTTTCGACGCTGATTTTAAATCTAATTGCCTAAACTGACATTTAAGCTTATTATTACGTTCAGTTACAGATCCCTAAAAGACTTATGAAACGCGCAGAAACAGCCTTTACTGCCGCGCTCGTACCGCTCGATTATTTGCTGGTCTTTGCGGCAGCGCTAACAGCATACAACTTGCGTTTTGGTTGGCTGGCCGAACTACGGCCCGTTATATTGGAAATCCCCTTCCGCAACTATCTATTGTTTTCAGGAATGGTTGCGGTAGTTTTTGTGTTATTCTTTGCTTTCGCTGGCTTATATGGTATCAGTGGTCCGCGTCGGCTACGCCTGGAAGTCACCCGGTTATTTTTGGCTTGCTCAACCGGCATCATGACAGTTATCGCGTTTATCTTTTTCAGACGAGAACTTTTTGAATCGCGCTTTATTGTACTGGCGGCTTGGTTTTTTTCAGTAATTTACGTAATCGTCGGACGCATCTTGATCAGATTACTACAACGATTGCTTCTAAAGTATGGGGTTGGAGTGCGTCGAGTAGCTATTGTCAGCCATGACCAGCGATCCAGTAACGCATTAACAACTGCATTTGCCAATCATCCGGCTCTGGGTTATCGCGTTATAATGCACTTTCCACAATTTGATGATACAACTCGAGCGGAACTCAATCGTTTGGTCGAGGAGGATAAAATTGACGAAATCGTCGCTACGGGCGCCGATGCTGATCGTGAAACCCTGACGCGCATTCTTGGTTTTGCTTACTCTCATCAGCTGGGTTTCAAATACACCGCTGATCTTCTGACAACTCACGCTAAAAATACTGAGTTAGGCGACGTTGCTGGCCTACCATTTGTCGAGATTAAGGGCACGCGCCTGGATGGCTGGGGACGCATTTTTAAGCGTGTTTTTGATGTGGTTGTTGCTCTAATCCTAATTATCATCACCTCGCCAGTAATGCTAGTAACAGCGGTGGCAATTAAACTCGATTCTCGTGGTCCAATATTTTTTTCACGCCTGGACGATGATCGTCCGGTAGCTCGCATCGGTGAGCATGGTCGGTCTTTCCGATATATTAAATTCCGCTCAATGAAACCACGCACCCACAGTATGCGCTACAAAGAATTGGCTGATTACGACGTTCGCAAAGATGGACCGCTGGTTAAAATTAAAGATGATCCACGCATCACGCGCGTTGGAAAATTTATCCGACGTTATTCCATTGATGAACTGCCGGAGCTCTTTCTGGTATTGATTGGAGAAATGAGTTTAGTGGGGCCGCGACCTCATTTACCGGAAGAGGTGGAAAAATATTTAGAGCATCATCGCCGCGTTTTGTCGGTTAAACCCGGTATTACTGGCTTGGCGCAAGTTTCTGGTCGGGCGGATCTATCTTTTGAAGATGAAGTAAGATTGGATACCTATTATCTGGAAAATTGGTCACCTTGGATGGATCTGGCCATACTAATAAAAACTCCAATAGTGGTTTTGGAAAGAAAAGGGGCTTTTTAGAAACTAAAATTTTATTCCTTAATTTAGTACCTGTCACCCTCGTCAGACATGAGGGAGAGGTGACTATTCTTCGTTCCACCTTACTCCCTTACCTGTCCCTTTTACCTGTCGAGGGTGACAGGTACTAAATTAAAACGCAGATGAAATTGGCTTTGGTCCATGATTACTTGATTCAAGATGGTGGTGCAGAACGCGTTCTGCAGGCTTTTCAGGATATCTGGCCTGACGCACCGACCTATGCTTTGCTGTATGATCCCAAACGATTCTCCGGCATGTTTCGCAATCGCGAAATAAAAACTTCTTTGTTGCAAAAAATTCCTTTTTCTCTGAAACGTTACAAGTGGCTGATGCCTCTGATGCCGGCGGCAACCGAACGTTATGATCTGTCGGACTTTGATGTGGTACTGTCCAGCACTTCAGCCTTCGCCAAGGGTATTATCACCAGACCGGAAACTCTACATATCTGCTATTGTCATACTCCAACCCGCTATCTGTGGTCGGATACTCATTCTTACATTAGTGAGATTGGTTTACCTGGACCAATCAAAAGCATCATGCCACTAATATTGTCCGCAGTTCGTTCTTGGGATCGCATGGCTGCCGACCGAGTTGATTATTTTGTGGCTAACTCAGACACCGTGCGTCGTCGCATTCGCAAATATTATCGTCACGACAGCACAGTAATTCATCCGCCAGTCGATACCTTCCGCTATCGCATCTCAAATCAAATTGATAATTACTATGTGGCGGGTGGACGACTGGTCGCCTACAAACGCTTCGATATTGTGGTGAAAGCGTTTAATAAACTTGGTATACCACTCAAAATTTTTGGTGAGGGACCGGAGTTTAATTCTTTGCGAAAATTAGCCAATAAAAACATTGATTTCCTTGGCAAATTAAGCGAGCCGGAAAAAACGGAATTATACAGCCATGGCCTGGCTTATCTGCATCCACAGGAAGAAGACTTCGGTATTACGGCCGTCGAAGCGATGGCCGCCGGCCGACCAGTTATTGCTTTCGGTAAAGGTGGCGCACTCGAAACTGTCATTGAAGGCGTGACTGGTACTTTCATTCACGAACAAACTTGGGAAGAGTTGGCGAATGCTGTTATCCGATTCGAGCCGGAACGCTATGACCCGCAAACTATCAGAACACACGCAGAGCAATACGATGTGGAAGAGTTTAAATCACGCATTCAACAGCTGGTCGAACGGGCGCATCGTGCCTGGAACTCAGGTGACGGACCAGAAAACGAGCAGGAACGAGTAAATATCTTGGAAAAAAATCGTGGACGAGACATGGTGAAATCTTATGAGGATCGCCGTTGATATCCGACCATTATTGGAATGTAATCGTGCCGGAGTCTCACTGTACACATTGAACCTGGTGCGTAAATTGATTGAGTCTGGAGCGCATGACTATGCGCTCTTTTGCAATTCTTCTCATCGGCCGGCACCGATCGATGTGCCGACTGGTTCGAAAGTCAATCATTATTTCAGTCAGTATCCAAATCGTCTTCTGAATACTTCGTTTGCCTTTCTGGGTTGGCCAAAAATTGAAACACTCGTTGCTGGGGCTGATCTGGTTTATCTACCAAATCTTAATTTCATCGCCACCAATCGACCGCTTGTCGTAACCGTGCATGATTTATCTTTTCGAAGATACCCGCGGTTTTTTTCAAAAAAACAACGCCTGTGGCATTGCTTGGTAAACGCAGAAAAAATGATCAAAAAAGCCGCGGCAGTAATCGCAGTTTCGCAACACACCAAAGATGAGATTATAGAATCATTCGGTGTCTCTCCGGATCGCATTCACGTAGTGACACCGGCGGTTGGTGCTGAATATCGTCCGAGCCCAACAACGGAGATCGCTACCGTTCGGCAAAAATATAATCTACCTGAAAAATTCATTTTTTACTTAGGCACGCTGGAACCGCGCAAGAATGTCACTGGACTTATTGCGGCTTATAACCAACTCGAGAGTGACGTGGGCCTGGTGCTGGCTGGTGGTGAAGGCTGGTTGTATCAACACATCTACGCCGCTGCCAAAAATTCACCTAAGAGACAACAAATTAAATTTATCGGCTATGTAGCTGAAGCCGATAAACCAGCACTTTATTCAGCTGCGTCAATTTTTGCCTATCCATCTTTTTATGAAGGGTTTGGCATGCCGGCGCTCGAGGCCATGGCCTGCGGTACACCGGTTGTGGCCAGCCACACATCTTCACTTGGCGAGGTAGTTGGAGATGGCGGCTTGCTGGTTAATCCGGCTCGAGTAGATGAGTTAGTGCTGTCATTACAAGAACTATTGAGCAATAAAAAATTGTGTGAACTTCTTGCAGAAAAAGGTATTAAACGAGCCCAGCAATTCACCTGGAAACGGAGTGCTGTGGAACTGGAAAAAGTTTTTTCTAGTTTATTTACAGCCTAAATTGATCAAAAACTTTACAATCTCCTATCGACAAAATTCACCGATAACTTTTTTTATCGGAGCGTAAGATCTACGATGCTCCAAACAAATACCCAGACGAGCCAAAGCCTCCTGATGAACTCTGGTGCCATATCCCTTATGCTGGGCAAAACCATAGCCTGGATATTGTCGATCTAGCTCACTCATAAGAAAATCGCGCTCGGTCTTGCAGATAATCGAAGCGGCGGCGATGGACTTCACATATAAATCGCCTCTAATTATATTTTTCTGTGGTAAATCCAGGTCAGCTATCCTGAACCCATCTACCAAAATAAATTGTGGTTGCAGTGCTAATTTCCTTATTGCCCGACGCATAGCCAGCGCCGCCGCCTGTCTAATATTCAATTGATCTATCTCAGCTGCACTGGCACTGCCGACCGCCCAGGCAGCTGCCTTATTTTTTATTTGCTCAGCCACGCGTTGTCTCTGACTGAAAGAAAGAGTCTTGGAATCACGTACTAATCCAAGGCGTGAATCAATCGGTAAAATAACTGCCGCCGCCAAAACCGGTCCAGCCCAACAACCACAGCCAGCCTCATCTACTCCGGCCACCACCGAATAACCCTCGGTCAACAGGGTTCTTTCTTCTAAAAAAGTTGGTTTAATGACAGCCACCATATTCACTCCGAACCTAACCGCAGTAATTTTTATTGATCGTCGATTTAACCTGAAAAAATTATTCCACTGTCACCGACTTGGCGAGATTGCGAGGCTGATCCGGATCATGACCGCGAGCCAGAGCCGTATAAAAAGCCAGCATTTGCAAAGGAATAACGTTCAATATGGGCGATAACATCTCCAAAGTTCGCGGCACAAACATAATATCGTCAGTCAGAGAAAGAATCTCCTCATCTCCCTCACTAACCACAGCAATCACTGGCGCACGACGGGCGCGCACCTCTTCTACGTTTGATCTAACCTTTTCAAAAACACTATCGCGGGTCATTAACGCCACGACTGGTAGTGAAGGATCGAGCAATGCCATTGGACCATGTTTCAACTCACCAGCAGCAAAACCTTCGGCATGTAAATATGAAATCTCCTTCATTTTTAGTGCACCTTCAAAAGCTACGGCCGCATTATATTTCCGACCAATAAAAACCATATTTGGAGAGTGTGCATATTTACGTGCCAACAGCCGAATCCATTCTTCCTGACGCAAAATGCGATCTATTTTGTGAGGCAACACTCGAAGCTCCTCAGCTATTTTTACACCTACTGACCTGGACATGCCACGCATTCGACCTAAGAACATTGTCAGCAAAGCAAAAACCGTCACCTGGGCCACAAAGGCCTTGGTGGAAGCCACGGCAATCTCCGGCCCAGCATGAACAAAAACTCCAGCATCCGTTTCCCGGGCAATAGACGAACCAACAGCATTAACCACACCGATGGTTAGAACCCCCTTTTGTTTGGCTTCACGAAGCGCTCCTAGCGTATCTGCAGTTTCACCGCTTTGTGATACGACGATTATAGCCTCTCGCTTTGGGTCTAAAATTGGCTTACGATAGCGAAATTCTGAAGCTAACTGAACATTAACCGGTAAGCCGGCATACTCTTCCAACATGTAACTACCAATGGTTCCAGCCAAACAGGCTGAACCACACCCAACGATAGTCAAACGTTTCAAATCACGCAGCTGATCAACCACGTCAGATAAACCACCCAAAACTGCCAACCCTTCGGTAAAATCCAACCGACCTCGGATGGCGTTGGTAACCACCTCTGGCTGCTCATGCATTTCTTTGAGCATGAAATGCGAATATCCACCACGCTCCATCTCCCCCACAGTTATCTCAATGGACTCGATCTTTTTATCCGTCCGATTTCTATCCAGTGAAAAAGTCTCCACGCCACTGTCTGAAAGCACAGCTACCTCATTGTCATCAAGATACATAATATCCTGTGTATACGAGATTATAGCTGCCGGATCAGAGGCAACAAAAAATTCATCACGATTTTTGCCTAAACCCAACACTAGTGGACTGCCGCGTCGAGCCGCAAATATCTTCCGCGGTTCATTGGTGCAAATCATCGCCAAACCAAAAGTTCCCTCGAGCTGTACTAAAACACTAAACAAAGCTTCTTCGAAGGTTTTGTTTTGTATTTGTTCTTCGAGTAGATGGGCGATGACTTCAGTATCAGTTTCTGATCGTAATTGATGACCAGATTCGATAATTTTTCTTCGCAATTTATCAAAATTTTCAATAATTCCATTATGGACAACAGCAATCGTTCCCTGACAATCCAAATGTGGGTGAGCATTGATATCACTGGGCGGTCCATGTGTAGCCCAGCGAGTGTGTGCAATGCCAACTGTTCCAGAAATCGGATTAACCTGCACAACTGAGCTCAAATTAGCTATTTTCCCGGCAACTTTAACCAACTGAATTTCTTTACTGTCAACTGTGGCCAAACCGGCTGAATCATAACCACGATATTCTAGACGGCGCAGACCTTCGATTAACACCCCAGAGGCGTGTCGTGAACCAATATAACCAACGATTCCGCACATATATTTGGGCTTATTTATTACCAGTCCATTGAAGCATGACCACCGGACAGAGGCAACAAAAATCGCTCTACTTAAATAATGATCATAGGAATTGATCTCGGACTTAAATCACAACACATCTTCTGCTATAATATGCAGGTGAACAAGAGGAGGTTTTTGAACCGCAAGAATCACATGAAAATCGGCATTGATGCGCGCTTTTATGGATCGCTTGGTAAAGGTCTCGGTCGGTATACGAGCGAGCTAATTGCGCATCTCGAACAGATCGACCGGAGAAATGAATATATAATCTTTCTGCGGAGAGATAATTGGGACCAGTATGAACCACGGGTTCCGAATTTTCGCAAAGAACTGGCTGAATATCCTTGGTATACTTGGCGCGAACAATTGCTATATCCGCGCCAGCTAAATCGCCGGCAACTGGACTTAATGCACTTCCCGCATTTCAACGTACCCCTGCTGTATCGCAAACCTTTCGTAGTTACGATTCATGATCTGATTTTGTTGCAACACCCGACCCCTCGAGCCACGACGCTAGGACCACTTCTCTACTGGTTTAAATATCGAATGTACCGATTGGTGATCAAACGAGCTCTACAGCGGACGCGAGGAATACTAACTGTTTCAAAAACTTCTCGAGAGGAAATTGTTCGTCTATTTCCTTTCATAGAACGAAAACAAATTGTTGTTACTTATGGGGCCTGCGCCTCCAAATTCCGCGGAATCGAGGCTAACGACACGCAAAAAAATAAAACCGTGCTCGGACTAAAGGATCCCTTTATGCTTTATGTGGGTAATGCCTACCCCCACAAGAACCTTGAACGATTAATACAAACATTCCGCATCTTCCGTCAGCTGGGTCATAAAAACTGGCAGCTTGTTCTGGTCGGTGCACCAGATTACTTCTATCACCGATTGCAAAAAGAAACCTTGGGCGATGGTCAGGATGTAGGTGTTATTTTTACTGGGCATGTCAAAGATGAAGAACTAACCGCTCTCTATCGCCAGGCACAATTCTATATTTTTCCTTCATTGTGTGAAGGGTTTGGTCTCCCGCCTCTTGAGGCGATGTGCAACGGTCTACCTGTAGTTTCGTCGAATCGTTCTTGTCTGCCCGAGGTGTTGGGTGAAGCGGCTATCTATTTCAACCCAGATGATCCGGACGACATGGTTCGAGCCATGACTCAACTCGCTGAAAATGAAACTCTACAAAAAACACTGATTGAAAATGGTTATAGACAAACGCAAAAATTTAACTGGGAAACTACCGCTAAAAAAACCCTGGAACTCTACGAATCCTGTTTACATGGACAACATCGCGCATAAATTGATAGTCGCTGAAACTGCGACCCGCGAAACTCCGCCAACCAAGCTGTCGGATGATTTTGGCTGGGCTCAAAAAATGTTAATCGACAAAAAACGAGAGGGGTCACCTCATCTAATTGATCTAAAAACGACTACGGAGAAATCAACTGATGAACAATTGCAATCGACTAAGCCGGAAAAAAAACGACGCTTGCCCAACAAATGGAGGATGATCCTTGATGAACGTATTTATCTGCGAGACATGCGTCATCGTTCGGTTTCGGTGCGACCGCGTGGTTGGCGCGATCTTCCAGCCAAGGACGCTACGACTCTTTGGCATGCCGTGAGTCTAGCGGTGCAGGGTTTCTTTGCTGAACACCCACTGGCTGAATTGACTGTTTTATCTTTACTACAAACCATGGTGGTTTTAGTCTGGAAATTACTGACTGCGCCAATCGGCACTCTGAATCAATCGCTGGAAACTAAGGAACCGATACCAAGTCAACAAAAAATTGTTCTGCCTTTGACGACTGTTGTTCCACTCGTAAACAAAGACGCGCGGACAAGCATATCGCTGCGTACTCTAAACCCCGCCACCAGACGGCGTGGTGCATTGGGGTACGCGGCGATCGCGCTAACTTTGTTTCTATCTTTCGGTGCTTACGCATCCTTTAGCTCTTTGACTCAAACCAAAGAAGCGGTGATGGCTCGCGGACTCAATGCTATCGATTATTTAAAAAGCGCCGGAGCGGCAGCGCAGGCCAAAGATTTTAGCGGAGCAGAAGCAGCCTTTAGCCTGGCTGGCCAGGAGTTTCAAAGAGTGAAGGATGGGCTGGGAGCATTAACCGGCATACTGACGACGGCTGGAACAATAGCACCGTCGACCAAAGTTTCTGGTGCCGGATTAATGTTGGTGGCCGGTGAATCACTGGCTGAGGGTGGTAGGCATATGTCTGCTGGGTTGGCCGCACTCGAAACCAGTGCACCGCCAGCCGATCGGCTACGAGGTTTAAACGCTAACGTGTTGCGCGCCATACCTTACCTGAAACGTGCCTCCCAGGCTATCGCCATGACCTCGCCGGACACTCTACCGGAGGAATATCGCAACACGCTTGATCTGGCCAAAGCAGAATTGCCAAACCTGCTTATTAGCATCGAGGAAGTAGCCAATATTTCCGGTTTTCTAGCCTTAATCATGGGTTCTGAGGAGCCTCGTCGCTATCTACTGGTATTTCAAAATACCGCTGAAATTAGACCTACTGGCGGATTTATTGGCAGCTTTGCACTACTTGATGTAAACCGCGGACAAATCACTAATTTAGAAATACCCGGTGGAGGTTCTTATGATCTGCAAGGTAGCTTAACCGCAAAAATAGCGGCTCCTAAGCCACTGCGACTAATCAATCCTCGCTGGGAATTTCAGGATGCAAATTGGTCACCAGATTTTCCCACCTCGGCTCAACGATTAGCTTGGTTCTATGAAAAAAGCGGCGGACCAACGGTTGATGGAGTCATAGCAATCAATTCTACGGTGATGGAAGATCTGTTGAAAATAGTTGGCTCAATCGAAATGAATGAATATGATGTTATTTTGACTGCGGAAAATTTCGTCGTGGAAACTCAACGAGAAGTAGAGTTGGATTATGATCGTGAAGCAAATCGCCCCAAACAAATATTGGCGGACTTGGCACCAAAAATTCTGGAGCGGGTAATGTCGACTGATTGTGATGGTTATATCCAACTGGCGAAAGCGCTAGAGACATCACTAACCAATAAAAACATTCAACTTTGGTTTACAAATTCTGAGATACAAAATCAGGCCATGGATTTTGGTTGGTCCGGTGAATTAAAATCAGCTACTGGAGATTATTTACAGATCGTTCACACCAATATTGCCGGACAGAAAACAGATGCGGTTATGAACGAAAATGTCTCGCATGAAGTTAAAGTTCTGGCTGATGGATCGGCTATTGTCACGCTAAAAATAAAACGCTCTCATCATGGGGTCGCCGGCGAGCAGTTCAGCGGAGTCAGAAATGTGGACTATCTCCGAGTTTATGTTCCACTTGGCAGCTCATTGGTGGAAGCGGAAGGCTTCGAAATCCCCGACCCTAAACTATTTCAGTTCCCAGAGGCTGATTATGAACCTGATCCAACCATTGCTTGGCGTGAAGAACATGAACTAATCGATCGTCGCTCGGGTACCCGCACCTCTGTGGAAAATGGAAAAACTGTCTTCGCTAACTGGGTGCAAACCGACCCCGGCGAAACTAATGAAGTAAAAATTATCTACCAACTACCTCTAGAGATAACTAAACTGCAAGAACCGAACGGTGGCAGACTTGCTTCTATGTATGCCCGTTTAACCAACAGCTCGTCAGGACAACAAATCACCTACTCGCTACTCGTACAAAAACAGTCCGGAACAAATCCAATCGAATTCACATCAACCATTGATATGCCGCGCGGTTATCACATAATCCAGGAATTGCCGAATTATGAAACCGATGATCGTGATCGGGAAGTAACTAGCCTGATAATCGATAATGATTATCTTTTCGGTCTAACGGCTGAGTCGCCGCTACTGGTTGATTAATTTTTATGCCGAAGACAAGAAAGAACAAAAAAAGACGACCAGACACGCGACCAATCAAACCCCAACCGCCATCCGACTGGATTTGTCCTGAAAGCATCTCGATGATGGCTGAAGATGACCGACTTCTATCCAGAGTTAGAACAGAAGATATTGAAAAAGAATTGTCGACCATTTACTTAGAAAATGAAGATGTAAAACCTGATATGACTCGCCTTGAACAAGCCAAACATTCAACATTTAAAAAAATTGTTGTTGGTGGGCTAGTTTTTTTATCTGTTCTGGCTGGAATTTCAGCCTTGGGTTTCTTCTACTTTGGTCAACACAAAGGAGGCTTTACTGGTGAACAAGTTACTCTCTCTATCGATGGACCGAGCGAGGTAAAAAGTGGCGAACCTGTCACTTATACGATTAAATATCGCAACGCCTCGGATGTGCCACTGGGCACCGCTTCTTTAGAATTACGCCTACCAGATAGTTTTCACCTTCAGACTTCTAACCCAGAAATGATAGATAAAAACACCTGGAAAATCGGCTCGATGCCGCCACGGGGAGAGGGGCAGGTACAAATCGATGGTTTGGTTCTGACACAAATCGATAAAGAATTTGATATTCAGGGCATCATTACCTACCGACCGGCTAACTTTAATTCTGAGTTTCAAAAAGTAGCCACTAAAACTATTAAAACGGTTGGTTCTGTGCTGAATTTGGAAATACAGGGGCCAGATAAAATCTTGCCAGGTGACTTGGTTGAGCTAACTATTTTATATAAAAATGATTCGGATTCGATCATCGATAATGCGGTCGTCACAGCCAACTGGCCAGCTGAATTCATTCCGGAATCTTCCGAGCCAATGGCGACTGATGAAACTTTTAGTCGTTGGGATGTTGGATCTTTATTGGGGCAAACTTCGGGTTCAATTACAGTTATGGGGACTTTCGCTTCCGAAGCCCAGGGTCAGATTAATCTACCAATCACCTTTGGTTTTATTACCGCCGATGATAATTATGTCGAACAGGCAAAAACCGAATTGATTACTGAAGTTCTGCAGGGTCAATTAGTGGCTGCCCTGGTGTTAAATGGTAAATCAGAAAATCAGACTGCTTATTTAGGGGACAACTTGCGCTATTCAGTTAGTTATCGAAATACCGGCGAAGCCAGTCTAGGCAATGTCGAAATCGCCGTGGTTATTTCTGTAACACCAGAAGAAGCCGACTTGGTACTTTGGAATGAGCTTGAAGATGAGGCGAGTGGAACTCTAAAAAATAATCGCATTAGTTGGACATCTCGCCAGATAAAATCATTATCCCGACTGGAAGCTGGCGATGAAGGTCTGATTAATTTTAGTTTTCCTCTGGTTGCTGAACTAGCATCAGCTACCGCAAATAATCTAGTTATCAATAGCTGGGTTGAAACATTAGTTGAATCGATCGACGGTGATGTGGTAAATCGCTCCGCCAAAAGCCAACCGGTTGAAGTCAAAATAATGAGTGATGCCGAACTGACTGTAAGCGCAAGATTTTTTTCCGATGATGGCCTGGCTTTAGGCTCGGGCGTCATTCCACCTGAAGTAGGACGAGAGACAACATATCTTATCGGTTGGCAGATCACGAATTCCCTGCATGAACTCTCCAACCTCCGTCTGACGGCTAAATTGCCGGATAATGTTGAGTGGAATGGTGAGTCTGAAGTAAGCGCTGGTGACTTGCGTTATGATGCCGCCGAACGAAAAATGACCTGGACTCTCAACCGGCTTCCTAGGACAGTCAGTTCGGTCAATATTAATTTCGAGGCAACAATTACTCCAGCTGAGGATCAACGCAATCGCATACCGACACTGGTTGATGCCACTGTATTCGAAGCAACAGATAATACTGCTGAAGCCACTATCTTGTTATCGCAGCCACCACTAACCACTTCACTAAATGACGATCCCCGAGCTCTGGGCAAAGGACGAGTTAGATAGATGCAATAATTTAACTACAAAACGTCGGACTGTGTCCGATATTTTTATCTAATCGCCCTTGATTTAAAGAGAAAAATGCAGTAACCTCACCCGAGTTACACCAAGCACTCGTAGTTCAACGGATAGAATGTGGGCCTCCGAAGCCTAAGATCCAGGTTCGATTCCTGGCGGGTGCACCAGCTAAAAACCTCCGTTAAGCGGGGGTTTTTAGGTTAAAAAATCAAAAAATGAGGCTTTTATTTTTATTTAACCGATTATTTTTTTAAGCCGTTTGGTCCAGCGATAAAGTCGATACCAAAAATGGTGGTTGGGCAATTCCCAGGCACCAATGTACGAAACGCGATCACCACCAAAACCCAATTTAAAACGAGTGATACCGCTCCAGGGATGATTATCCGGTGCGTCTTCTGGTGCCACCCCCCAAAAATCATATTTTTTTAAACCGGCGGCCTTAGCCTGTCGCATCGCCGACCAATGTAACATGTATGGCGCCATAACCTGCTTAAATCGCGAGCTAGAAGCACCATGAAGATAGGTCGCTGTATCGCCAAACCAGGCAACAAGCGCGGCGGCCACTGACTCACTCTGATAATCGGCGAAGATCAATCGTACCGTCAGCGCTCGATTATTACGTGGCGATAACGTTTCCAGCATTTTTTCATAGTAGGCGTATTCATGTGCTCGAAAATGATCCCGCTGACTAGTCTCGGTCATCAAGCGCCAAAACTTTTTAATCTCCTGGCGAAAAGTGTGAGCATCGGAACGATCGGCTTCGCGCACGATCACCCCACGCTTTTCAGCCAACCGAATATTGTAACGCGTTTTTTGCTTCATGGCGGCAAAAAGTTCGGTCTCGCTCTGATTCAGATTAACAATCGTCGAGTAGCGCGGCTGAACCTGACCAGCCGCAAAAAAACCACGCTGTCGTAAATCAGCGCGGCTCAACTGCGCATCGGCAATAGCCGCCGGTTCGATGCGGGCAAATATTGCCCCGGACTGATGCAGAGCGTTAGCCAGAGCGATCAAGCAAGAATCAAACGCCTCTGATCGATAGTCGGCTCCAACCACCACCGGACCACCAGGAATATAAAGATAGCTTTGACCAAACGGCAAAGTGTGTTGTAACAAAGAAAACTGACCAACTGTTTCTTTAAGGGTGTGATCGTCGGATGAATCTACCCGGTATCTAAATATTGATCGGCCGACTGCCTCCTGAAATTCACCCCACTCCCATGATTGCAAAAAACCGCCCCCGTTCTTGAGGACGAACCAATTCCAATCGGTTTCATTGTTGGAGATGGTAAGTGCCATCACCGAAAAATTATTTAGCCAGCGTCTTGAGTGCTGTCTTTAATCGTTCTTCCACTGGACCATCGTCAATGTGTACTACAGCATTCCGAGCCTGATCACGTGAGTAGCCCAAATTAACCAAAGCAGAAATAACCTCTTCCGAGGCAACATCACCAGCTTCAATGTCGGTTAGTCGCCCTCGTAATTCCAAAATGATTTTTTGGGCGGTTTTCTTACCGACTCCGGGGACGCGTGAAATCCAGAGCGCATCACCTTCTTCTACCTTTCGTTCAATCTCCTCACTTTTGCCAAGCGATAAAATATTCATGGCCATTTTTGGACCGACACCAGACACATCAATCAGCCGCAAAAAAAGTTTATGTTCGCGTTCATTACGAAAACCGTACAATTCCCGCGCATCATCACGCAGATACTCATGTGTCCAGAGTTCAACTTGTCCGCCCCCCACTAACTCAGCCAACGTACTGGCTGAAAGAAAAACTTGATAACCAACACCGGCAGTTGTTTCAACCACCGCCCAGTTAGTCCCCTTGTGCGTTAGTGTTCCTCTCAATGAAATAATCATCTGTATCGCCTTTAATTTAACCTTATTCCGAGACCGATTTTATTTACTAAAACCCAACCAAATTTTTTGCCCATCCGCCTCGAGTTCTTTGTAAAAATCTGCCTCAATTCGACCCTCTTTAAGCTCATCGGCATGGACTGATTGCTTCAACGCTTCCCCGTGCTCGGTAATCGTTTCACGCCAAAGCGCGCCATCAGACTCCCAATTCAGCATAACATGATCAGCCGGAGTGAGTCCTGCTTCCTTGCGTAGAGCATTAATATTGCGAACTAGTTCACGCGCCAAACCACGACGACGAAGATCAGGAGTAATTTCAGTATCAAGTTCGACCTCAATCAAATCTCCCTTAATCCAAACAACATCGATCACATTTAATTCTTCTTGAAGGAGTTCGCTCATCCAGTTCTCGCTATCAAAAGCAGTGCTGACAGTCGCTTTGGCTAGGGCCTGACGCACCGGAATTCCAGCCTCCGCCCGCCGTTCCAGACCAGCTGAAGCAGCTCGTCGCACCATATCCATTTTTTTACGCAGAGCCTCATCCGCTTCACCGGCCTCAGGCCAAGCAACTAAATGTACTGACTCCTGCTCACCGCCGATCTCATGATAGAGCTCCTCTGCGACAAAAGGTGTAAATGGTGCCAGCAATTTTGCTAATGTTAGGAGTGTCTGTCCCAGCGTAGCAACCACCTCAACATCACCCGCTTTAAATCGCTCGCGACTGCGCCGCACATACCAAGTCGATAAATCGGTAATAAATGAACTGATCCTTCGGCCAGCGTTCACCACTTGATAAGACTCCAAATCTTCGGTCATGTCACGCGTCAAAGCATTCAATTCGGATAACAACCACCGATCAAGCTCGTGCTTAACCTGGTTTGGCTCCTTTTTGACCATCACAGCATCGCCCGAAAACATCTTATAAAACGACAAAACATTCCAGAGAATCAAAAATACCTTCTTCGTAACTTCCTCGAGCCCGGCTTCATCAAATCGTTTGGGCTCACCAGGCTGGTTAATCGTAAACATGTAATAACGAATGGCGTCCGCTCCCCACTTATCCATCATCTCCCAGGGATCTACAATATTACCTTTTGACTTGGACATTTTCTGACCCTTCGAATCTAAAATATGACCGAGACAAATAACATTCTTGTAAGAAGTTCCGCGACCAAGAAGTGTCGAGACTGCGAGCAGAGTATAAAACCAACCGCGCGTTTGATCGATTGCCTCGGAGATATATTCGGCTGGATAATTCGAACCATAACCATCGCCGGGCGCATCAAGACGATCTCGATTTTCGAATGGATAATGCCATTGAGCCAACGGCATCGCCCCAGAATCAAACCAACAATCCAGAACATCGGGCTCGCGAACCATCTCGCCACCGCACTTGCAAACCAACTTAATCTCATCAACAAATGGTCGATGCAAATCCAGGCGTCCCTCTTCGTCATATGGCCGGCGCGGTAATTCAAACTCCCAGCTATCCCCCACCTCAATATACTCTTCGTGATATCGTTCGGCGGTTTGTTCGTCGCTGTAACCCAGTAAACCTGTTTTTAAGGCGTACATCGAATCGCCATGACTGACGATAAGCACTTTCTGACCAGCGTGTTTAGAATTAATATCTTTTAGAGCGGCGACCATTCGTAAACGAACATCACGCATTGACTCGCCACCACCGGCCGGACGTTTATTTAAGCGCTCATCAGCATTCGAAAACAAAGCAAAATAGCTGGCCTCAGACTGATCAACTAACTCACCAACGTTGACCTCACGTAATCGCTCATCGTAAACAACCGTTAAGCCACAAGTCTTAGCGATAATCTCTGCAGTTTGTTTGGTGCGATACAAATCAGAAGCATAAATAGCATCAAGACCAATTTCTTTGTAACGTCGCGCATCAATCTCAACTTGCTTCAAACCTTTCTCAGTCAGCTGATATTTATCAGATAAATCCTGACTGGTCA
Organism: Patescibacteria group bacterium; assembly: GCA_018813785.1. Lineage (GTDB taxonomy): Bacteria > Patescibacteriota > Patescibacteriia > SG8-24 > SG8-24 > JAHJAU01. Next base: position 21,657 of record JAHJAU010000032.1, read on the forward strand.
GCGTGCTGGTTTGATTATGTGTACTCTCACCATGTCGCTGAAAAAAGAAAGTATTACGTGGTGATGTGCAGGCATCAAACTCTTCTACTCCGCCAATCACCCGCTGTTTGGCGCATTGCGTGCATTTCCAGACCGGCAATGGCGTACCCCAATATCGCTCACGCGACAATGCCCAATCTTTGACCTCGCGTAGCCATTCACCGAAACGACCCTGTTTAATATGTTCGGGCACCCAATTTATCTGCTCATTATTGGCCAATAACTCCTCGCGCAACTTGGACATGCGAATATACCAGGATTTCTTGGCAAAATATAACAACGGCGTACTGCAACGCCAGCAAAACGGATACGAGTGCGTGTAGAGACCTTCTTTATATAATAACTGGCGATCGTGTAAATCAGCTTTGATATCATCGTCGGCTTCTTTAAAGAATTTACCCTGACCAGGAACATCCGCTGTAACTGTCGCGGTTTGATTAACTGAGTGAGCGACCGGTAATCCATGTTCATTGCCAAGCAGAGCATCGTCTTCACCATAAGCCGGAGCGATATGGACAATCCCCGTTCCTTCGGCAGTTGAAACAAAATTCGCCGCGTAAACTCGATAAGCCTTCTCATCATCCACCACCAGCCTATAAAGAGGTTCGTATTGCCGGCCAATCAACTCAACACCCTTAACTTCAGACTCGATAATATATTCTTCATCCAGCACTTCCAGCCGATCTTTGGCCAAAATTAATTTTTCTCCACTGCCTAATTTAACCGTTGTATATGTAATATCATTGCCAACGGCGATAGCGACATTGGCTGGCAAAGTCCAAGGTGTAGTGGTCCAAACCAAAAATGATTGCTCTGGATCAGTCATCAGCCGTAATTTCACATAAACCGACGGATCCTCTACATCTTTATAACCTTGAGCTAACTCATGTGAGGATAAAGATGTGTCACAGCGCGGACAATGCGGGGTAACGCGATGACCTTCATACAACATCGGTTGACCATCAAGCTCCTTCCCGTGCACTTCTTTCAAAATCCACCACAACGATTCGATATAGTCATTTTGGTAAGTGATGTAGGGGTCATCGAGGTCAACCCAAAAACCGATCCGACGCGTAATGTCCTGCCAAAGATCAAGATACTTCCAAACTGATTCACGACACTGACGATTAAACGCCGCGACACCGTACTCCTCAATTTGTTGTTTCTTGGTAAAACCAAGCTGTTTTTCAACTTCGAGTTCCACCGGCAAACCATGGGTATCCCAGCCAGCTTTCCGATCGACGCGATAGCCGCGCATGGTGCGATAACGAACGATCGCATCTTTAAATGACCGAGCTAAAATATGATGAATGCCAGGCTTGCCGTTAGCGGTCGGTGGGCCTTCATAAAAAACAAAATTGCCCCGCGGATTGTCGGCCGGACGCTGATTGCGCTCTAAAATCTGCTGAAGAATGCGCCTGTCCCCCCACTCCTGGAGGTGTTTCTTTTCAATTGATGGTAAATGAAATTTTGTCATAACAGGGTTAATTTAACGGCAAATAGGAATTTTATCAACCTTTGAAACCCTGACTCTTTTTTGCTCAAAAGAAAAGCCCGACTACCAAATAGCAAAGTAGGACAATTTACTACAAAGTTTGTTTGTCAAAATAAAAGCCACTGGCCTTACCAGTGGCTTTTATTTTGCGAGCTATGCCCACTTAGGCTGAAGAATCTTACCGATTATTGGCATCTGTGCTGCCTCCGCGTGGTGGGCATGCTGGTTCTCGATATACTGAAACAAAGCAGCCGCACTCCCATAATGGATCCGACGAAAGTTTCCTGGTCTTCTTCCATAGTCAGGCCGACGACTTGCCCTTTATTACTTGAACGGCATAGGCAACCGAATGTTTGGAGGGTATCTCGATCCACAGATGGACGTGGTCATCGCCCACATGCCAAGCGTGAATTGCAAACCTCTACCTTGGACACACCATCTTAAATATGCGCTTTAACTCTGCTTTGATGAACCTGTTAGCCAAGATATCTCTTCTTCACTTGAGAATCCACACCAAGTGGTACTTGCAGGTGTACGTACAGTGGTTCTTAGTTCTATATAGAGGTGATTTCAGTTTGTTGACCAGCTCGCTATGCGCGTCAAACGCACACACCAGCTAACGCTGGTGGTTTATTTTTTAAATCACAATCCCCGCTCTTCCAAGCGGGGATTTATTCGAAATTAATAAAGTTGAACTAAATCAACGCTTAACACTGATAGTTGCACTTTGCTCCGGTTGACAGGCACCAATTTCAATTCGATTACCGACGGTTCGATGAATATAATAACCACTGTTTGAATTACCAACACCTAAATCACCTTCAGTAAGACAACCGCTGCCAGTTCCACAGGAATTCGAGCTGGGGTCAGTTACTAACTCTGCCATATAGGTCGGATCCAAATCATCGGTCGTTACAGAATCGTTATCAAACAATGTGGCTACACAATTTTTATTAGCCGCGGCAATATCCAAAGTCTGATTACAGCCCGGCCTAGTCGCCGCTGAATTACAAATGATCATGGTGTCATCGGCTACGATCACTTGCGCATACATGGCGTGAGTAATGACTGGTGCGCTAGACTCACCATTGTACAATGCCCGATCATCAACCTGTTTCTTAAGAACTGCATTGAGCACGCTATTAACATCGGACCAACGCTGCGAATTGCGCGAATCTTGAATTCGTTTTATCGGATCAACTGCCACTAGTATGGCTGCCGCCAAAAAACCAATTATACCAATAACGATTAACAGTTCGACGAAAGTAAAACCATTGCGTTGGGTCATAATATTTAATCTAATTAGTGATTCAGTTGTCTGATAATAATCAACCTTGATTTAAATTATAGCAAAAAATCTTACTAAAAAATTAAATCACCTTCACTATAATTTTTGAATTGGTGCCTCAACTCTCAGTTCTGCGCGTCCACTGGTTGTGTCGTAAGCTTCCACTGTGTAAAGCGGATCACTCAATGTATAGTTCGCCTCGTTTAGACCTTCGGGCAAAGATTCAACCATTTTTTTATCAAGCAGTGCTAAAATCTCAACTTCTGGAACAATCAAAGTGCTGAATTGCACAGATGTCTTGGCAGTAAATGTACGGCCGGGCGTGCCACTCTTTGGATACTCGGATTTTAACTCTTTAGAAGTAATTAAATCATCGAGGATAAGTTCATCAACAGAAATCATTGCCTTAAAATTCTCCTGCGCCTCTGTTAACAATCGCCCCATAAGCTCAGTTCGTGCGACTTCCAAATCACTATCGGCTACCGCCATAACCGTACCCCCGCCACCCGTCATGGCTGACCGACTTCGACCGTAGATACTTTGTTGCAAATCTTGTGATAAGCCTGGGATAACAAATCGACTTGGCTCAATATCACCTTTCACCCCCACCTCGTCAGCGTATGCCTCCACATCCACTGTACCGTTGGCCGGAATATCAGACGCTTCTTTCATCCGAAATAATACTCCGTCCGGTGATAAAAATCTGGTAGTGGCGACAAAACGATAATTGTTCGAAGTTTCATTGACGATGGTGATCGTCCCGACTGCCCGTGCTTCTTCAGCTGGCGCCGAACCAGTAGTCGGAAAAGAATCCGAAGCGACAACATCAGTCTCGATCAAGCGCGATTGAACAATAGGAATGGCCAAACCTTCTTCCTGAGCGCTGGCTGAAATTAAAACACTAATCGAAACTAGTGATGGCAGGACGGGCTGAAGTGCAGCCGGCTGTTGCTCAACATTGCTCCAGACATTATCCTTCATCCCAAAAACTGAACCAATCGATGATAAGAGTTTGGCCGCACCTTTTCGCCCGGCCCCACCAAAAAGACCGGCGCCTTCAGCCAGCACCAAGATAACTAAAATCGTCACTATCAAAGGCACAAAAATGCTCCAGCGCAATCTTCTTCGACGTGCTGGCTTTTTTTTGAAACTTCCACTATGTCCGACGCTAATTTTATTTTGGCTTGGTTGCATATCGGTGATTTCCCCACTCAAAATTGATTCAATCGAAAGTTCTTCGGTGTCGGTCTGCTTCAAGTAGTTTTCATCCTTATCGCCTGCCACCGACGAATCTTCTGTGGTCACAATTTTATCTAAGTCAGCTAAGATCTCAGCTTTGTAGCCCGGGGTTATAGTACTGACGACGATCGGATCATTAGTTGCTGATTTCCGATGTGACTTTGTCTTGGTGGTCGTAGTTTTCTTTCGGGCTGTACTTTTTTTCCGTACGGCAGCTTTTTTCTTGGGCTGACTTTTTGAGACGGGAGACATAGAACAATTTTGATAAGGCGGATAATTGAACTGAACCTAATCACTCTGATTAATTTTTATGTTTGTATAATAACATATTTATTAAGAAATAAACGAAATTAGAAGAAAATACACTCCTCTCGCCGCCCTTCTCGCCCCTGACAACTTTTTTAAAAGAAAATTCCACCCAATCCGGATGGAATCCTCATGTCTGGTGGGTCGACAGGGGCTCCCC
>JAHJAU010000001.1 GCA_018813785.1 Patescibacteria group bacterium
CACGCGCGTGCTCTGACCCCTCCATCGGAGTTTCGAATCATCAAAGTTCGAACTTCCGATGGAGGTAGAGATGAACGCGATGTCGTTGCCAGCAGTGCAGCTGGCTGATCTGCCACCCGAGCATCAGGTTCGGGTTGAACAGGGGAACTATGTGAACGGTCGCGGTCAGCTCATGACCATTCGCGCACTGCACGAGCACTCGCAGCTCTGCGCCAATGATCGTGTAGCTGCCGAGATCAACGCGCAGTTCGGCGGGTTCGTGATCATTGATCACAATCCGCTCGAGTGTCAGTGCGGTCGCTGTCGGCGCGAGGCCAAGCGAGCACGGCGCGAGCGACGCGCTGACCGTCGATATGATCGCTAGTCGATCGTCCAGCCGTTTCACACCCCTTCTCATCACGTAACGTTCGGTTACGTGTCCTGCCAGAGTTTCGAAAAATTTTCGGGGTTGTGGCAGGAGGAAGTTCCTTATTTACCGACCGAGAAAGAAAATATTCATTTCTCCTTCAGAGCCGCTCAATCATGGGTCTCTCTGAAGGAGGAAAAGAATGTGTGACGAATGTCTAACCCGGAAAGTCCGGGATTTGGTCGAGTGTTTTGAAGTAGCGCCGGGTCAGTTCTGGCGTTACACTCTGCGGATCGGTTACGCCCTCAACGATTGTGGTGTCATGATCTGCGGCTCGCAGTCGGTCATTGCTTACTTCGAGGTTTTCGAAGAGGAGCAATTGGCCAGACTGCAAATAGATGACCCAGTGGACTGGGTGTTTTTCCTGCCGGCTTACGCCCGGGCGCTCGGCAAGTCCGAGGTTGACTACTACGACCTCATCGCCGACCTCGAGGCCGAGGCTCTCACCCTCTACCCGCGATTCAAGGAGATGACGCCGGACGATGACTCGTTCAACGATCCGGACAACCCTCCTGACCCGCCCAACTACAACGACTAATCTTCGCCGACCAAACATGCGTCGGCACTTCCCCCGAGATCGTTTTTAAAGCGATTTCAGGGGAGGTAAAAAGTGTCAGACAGTTTTATTCAAAACCGTTCTGACACTTTTTGTATTTGCATTCGTTACTAACCGGCATATAGTGAAAACAGATCTTTGACTTTAGGGCGATAATATTAGAAGCGCAGTTGTTGGATCGCTGAAACCGGGGAGTTAATCATGAAAAAAAATTTGATCGTCAGTATTCTGACGGCACTGGTTCTGCTGGCTTGGCCGCTTTCGGCGCAGGCTCAGGGCTGGGAATTCGATCTATTGCGTGATAATCCGCAGATTGAAGCTCAATATTACTTTTGGCTAGAGGCAGCGATTCGTCCGCCTCATCCGGTCGCAGCCTTTGGTGTAGAAGGTTCACGCTTATCAATTTCTTGCGTGTCACTCGGTCGGGTTGTTTATGAGCGACCTGGTCATGGTTATTGCGGAATACATGTCGGTGAGCCTGGTCGACCATCGGTTGGACTCGGTTTGTCTATGTCACGCAGTATCCGGCCCTTTCCTGATCCGGCCGCGGTTTTCGATCTATCATTCGATTGGTTTAGTTTGGTGGTGATCATTGAGTATGGTGATCAGCGACAGGAACAGCATGTGTTTCTAATGATTCGTCTGCATCGACTTTGGCAACGTCGAAACCAGCGTTAATTCAAAATCCGTCCAGTCTTGGACGGTTTTTTGTCGCCAGCATAATTTGTTGACATCTTTTATCTTTGGCGTTAATCTTGTCTATCGGTCTTTAAACTTGGAGGGAGAGTAAGATGTCTTGGCTAGAAGCTGTCGCACTGATCGGCATGATAACAATCATATCTCTTGTTTTTGCCACATTGACAATCCTAATATGGGATTGTAGCAGATTGGTTAGTGGATTTTTCATCGCTCTCGTGGCCTTTTTGGCACTGATTATCTCCGGCATATATATTTATAGCTACAAGGTTAAGCTTGACACCAGGCGTCACGAGTTCATACAAGTCCTGAACGAGCAGTACGTTAACGGTGTGGAGTTGGTGCCACTACAGGAATCCGGACCGACCTATATCACCCTGGTAAGCGGTGAGATGTGTAATCCCAGCTTTGGTGAAGTCCGCACCAGCAACGGTAGCCTGGAGCAATGTGTGCTGATTTCCTATCGACGAACTGACGGATCGAATGATTACCTGGCCGTGCCTCTTTCTCGAGTGCGGATGGCACACCAGATCAATATCGAAACGCCAGTGGCGACATTTGCTTTTCGGGATCGGGATGTAAAAATTCCGGATAGCGGTGCAGACTTGCAGTGGGTCATGGAAAATATACTCGAACAGTTGACCATCTCTTGTCGACCGGGTACCTGCAGTCTTAACATTCCATCCCAGTAACTTGGACATCGACCGTCACTAAACGACGGTTTTTTGTTATGCAAATTTTGGTTTAAGCGCACTGTATTCGACCGCGCGGGCCACCCGCCACCCTATCGGAAATTTATTTAAGCCATCATTGACATCCGACTTTGTTTTGTTTAATATTGACTGTCCGCTCAAGGCGGAATGTTCTTTCAATCAACGATCCAGAGGTGAAGCATGGATACCAAGGAAGCGATTGGGTGCTTGCGGCAGTTGGTTAAGGCTATGGTTTCCGCACGGGTGCGAGACAAGGCTGGTTGGCGGGACTGGCGCAGGGTCAACGAGGCCCTGATCGCCGAATGCTTGGCTTACGAGCAACAGCCCGGGATGCCACCGGCAACATCGCTCATGTCGGCACATTTTCATCCGGAACTGCCGCTCATCGGTTTGAATTACACCGGTGCGGCACATAACATTCTGCACGCACACCCCAACGGGTGGACATTGCCACTGCGTTATTGCCGCGGTATCGTCTTCGATCGACGAGGTGTGTTGCGAGCGTTGCCATTCCTGAAGTTTTTCAATTACGGAGAACATCCGGAAACGAATGGCGCATCGACTGACGAATTCGAGGCCACGGAAAAACACGATGGTCATCTGGGAATCGTGTTTCGTTATCGTGGACAGTTTATTTTGACCACTCGCGGCACGTTTACTCACGGCACTTCGATTATTGGTAACAGACTATTGACCGAGAGAGCCATCCGGAATAATTGGGAACGTGAGTACCCAGCTAACCTGACCCTGCTGGTCGAGGTCATTCATCCGGACACTAAGGTTCATCTGGAATACGGCGGCCGTGAGGATTTGATTGTGATCGGCGCGCGGGACACTCGAACCTTGCAGGATTACGGGTATAACCAGCTGGTTGGTTTTGCTCAGCGGTTTGGCCTGCCACACACTCAACTGTTTTATTTTCAGACGATCGAGGAGTTGCGGCAGTGCGTACAGACTACAGAGGTGCTCGACCGCGAGGGATTTGTGGCACGTTTCCCCGATGGCCGACGCATCAAGTTCAAGTTTTATGGTTATCTGGGTGTAATGTTTTCTGCCAAGCTGACGTTTGGTTACGTGTTACGACGTATCATGGCTGGGGATTTGGATGATCGCTTGGCGATGATGCCGAGAGAAGATTCCACGCGAGCCAGTCAGTGGGCAGTTCAGGCCATGACCGTTCGTGATTGGAGCGGCACACCGAAGGAACGCTGGACTCGTCTTTATGGCCTGTTGCCGGAAGGTGAGAACACACCCAACAACAAAACCACCTGTCGTGAGTTCATTCGTTGGATCGATCAGGGAGGATCAGACTAGTTTATTGCTAGTCAGCTCTGCCGCCCATCTTTGGGTGGTTTTTTAATCTCGTCTGATTCCATTGGCCGATTTATCTAAAAAGTTATAGAATTTATTTCTCAAGGAGAACGAGATGGACAAGAGATTGGATTTGATGCATGACTGCATCATCGCTCTGACCAAAACATTGACGGACGCAGGCTTGGAACAATTCGGCGCGGTGATACGTTACAATTTTTTGGAAATCGAAATCGACATGAACGATGTCGAGGCGCACGAGGAAACGGCACGTTTTGTTGAAACAGTGGCTATGCATCTGCAGAGGCTCAATATCAACGCTATTGTTCATCGTCTGCCGGACTGTAAAAATATCGGCAATAATATTCATTCTTGGAGTCTGACTGTTGTCGGTTCGGATGACTCATCGTCTCTCCTGCCAATAAAATTTAGATGCATTTGTAACACGGCCGGGCGTATTCGCTCAAGCCTTCACGTCATTCTTGGTTAAAATGTATTTTTCGCCGCTCCTCGCTGAGCGGCTTTTTATATAGTTATTTCTTGACAAATAATTATTATGGGTATATATTCATAATATAATACATTTTAGCCTAAATAAATTTATGCCTAATTTAGATGGAACCGGCTCCATGGGCTGTGGGCCGAATAATAATTTTAGAAGGGGTTATTGCCTGCGGCAATCGCCGATTCTGCTGAATAAAGATCAAGAAAAGGAGCAATTAAATCAGGAAATAGAGCTCTTAGAGCAACGGCTTCAATCTGCCAGAAACCGTCTTAAGGGTTTAGAAAATTCGCAAAGTTAATTTAGAGTCTATGCCACGTCCGCGCCTGCATCGTCGTATTAGATTTGATCCCAGTGCCACCTATTTTAAACCACAGGGTATACCAATGAGGTTGTTGGAAGTAGTTAACCTTTCTCGCGAAGAATTGGAAGCGTTTCGGCTCAAGCATGTTGAGGATCTCGATCAAATAAGTTGTGCCAAAAAAATGCAGACTTCGCAGAGTACTTTTCAGCGGATTTTGTCATCAGCTGGTAAGAAGATTGCAGAAGCATTAGTGCGAGGCAAAGCCATTAAAATCATTAACTAGAGTTTAGTTTTTCGGGGAAAGAGTAGACTAAAATTTAGTTTTGACTCTTGAAGATAAAAAGTGATTTTTAGCAAAATACGGATCAATTTAAGTAGATCGTGTTTTGTCGGCTGCCAGCTAAATAACAAAAAACGACCAGCTTGTGTCTGATCGTTTTTTGCTGGTGTGGTTTCGGGGTCAGGTCTTGTATTTTAACATCGCGTAAAAAATTAGCGGAGGCGAATGGAAAATGTTACTAAGCAAGACCTGACCCCAAAATGGACCCCGAAATGTTACATCCGTTGTGGCAGTAAACTAAATAAAAACTCGGTAGATAACCGAGTAGGTGAAGATTAAGACGTTTGTCTGATTGGCTCGCCGCACATGGTGCACTTAGAAAGTGTTTGTGCACATTGATCACAGTAGTGCCAGTTTCCGCCGTGTCGGGCAGTTACTTGAACTCGACACCCCTGACAAGTGAATACTTGCAGAGCCATAGTGTAACAGCACATTCGACATTTCTGGCACATGGGTTGGTGATTTTGAAGAGTTCTGGATGTCACGACCACTACCTCCGGGTAAAAGATTTTTCCAGGGAGGAAATTAACAGAATAAATATTTTATGTCAAAAAATGTTTGATTTTCTAATTCAGTGTTTTGTATATATTGTTGTTTAGTTTTTATGGCTAAAAATTTTTTTATAAAATTCGGTGATATGCTAAAAAAGCATAGATTAAAATTTCAATCCTTCTAAATATTACGCAATAAAAAACTGTCCGCCACGGACAGTTTTTTCAGTCATTGAGCAAGCGAATGCGAGAACGAATGCCGCGGTAGGTGTTCATGTAGACCATAATGGTGGCACCGCGCCCGTCATAGTTGTCGAGATTGTCGTGCCATCGCTCATCGCACTCGACGACGATAGCGCGTTCATTGTCGTCCCAGGTCTCGACTACGGTTCCGGCTCGCCAGATATCGTCGCGAGTTTTCACCTCAACTCGCGTGCCTTTGGTAAAAATTTCCCAACCGGTCTCGAGGGCGTCGGCGCCGGGATCGTCCCAATGCTCCCGACCATCTGTCGCTTCGGCTAAGAAATCGCGCTTCCTGCATTGGGATGTCATGATCACTCCTCTAATCCAAAGTTCTGCTGGAAGTATATACGCCCCGCGATATTAAGCAACTAGTTTTGGCATATGGGTTTCGGAGCCAGTGGTTGCGGGAGTAACTAAAAGAAAAAACACCCCACGACACGCAGTCGGGAGTGATTTGAAGAAGTGATTTCTAGATGAAGTAAACAGTTCTAATGAGACAGGCTTCTACCTAACAGCGGGAATGACCATGCCACCATTGTCATAGATCCACTCGTTTTGCTGCATGAATCGTTCGGCAGCTTCTTTCGTTTCGAATCTTTGCGCTGTTTCTAGTGGACCACTGTTAGTCGCTTCGAGATTCTGGAAAAGACCACCATTTCTGAACTCGATAACCCACAAATCGAAATCAGCGAGGAGTCGATCATAGGCAGCCATCGCATCGTTTATGGCCTGCTCTTTTTTAGGGTCTGGGCGACACTGCTCGGCGAACCTTCTTTCGAAGAGATCGCGACTCTCGACCAATTCAGCCTTCATGGCCGCATTGTCAGTCGTGTTCATCGACCAAGCAATGAGGACGATGATACCACCATGGTGATCATGATAGTTCATGAATCTTTCGCAGCTCACTTCGACGCGAACCGTATCACCTCCCCGCCCGTCGCGATGGGCGTAGCAGAGCAGGCCGACCGGCCTACAGTCACAGGCGTGTCCGCCCCAAGCATGGGTACATTTTGCCATTTTTTCTCCTGAAAGTTCGGCTTTTCCTAGCCGCGAGGGTCTAAAAAGACCTTTTAATTTAGTGAAAATTATCAAAATTGTCAAGCCCACGGGCTTTTGCCTGGCTTATTTTTGAATTTGTTGAGTTTGTACGCTGACTGCTCGATTGTGATCAGTAGAACGTGATTTAAGAAAAACACCAAAACTCGATCGGCTTGTCCGATCGAGTTTTAGTGTTGGGCGGCAGAGGCAATCTCACTGCTCGGCCCGCCCATGCGGGTCTGCGCTTGCGAATTGGAGATTCCCGCACAAGCCCTCCTCCACAAGTGGAAACCTACGGTTTCCACCCCATCCCTGTTCGACTCCTCTGCACCATCCAAACACAGAAAAACACCAGACGAGCTGGTGTTTTTCTGTGGTGGGCGGCAGAGGGGTCGAACCTCTGACCTTCACAATGTCAATGTGACGCTCTAACCAACTGAGCTAGCCGCCCTTAAGATTTGCGTTTCCAAATATACATTAATAAGCAGATGCTGACAAGACTGAACAAATCAACCCCGCCGTCTTATTTATTCACGCGTGAAGCATTGGATTGGCGTACATCCGGCTGTCCATCAGATTTAATTCGTATCACGTTATCGCCGGTAAGAGCACTCAGACTCAAACCACCCTCAGTATCGATTATTGCCTTTGCGGGAAATTGCTCGGCTTGATCTAAGCCGTTCCCCACAGCTTTTATTGCGGAAACGAGCGGCTCTTTAGTATCAATTATTGTCTTTGCGGGAAATTGCTCGGCTTGATCTAAGCCGTTCCCCACAGCTTTTATTGCGGAAACAAGTGGCTCAATTACTGACTCGGCTGATTTGATTTTGGCATCTAATGTCTCAGTCAATTTGTTAGTTCGGCCAACAAATTCCGGTTGTTTAATTTTACCCAATGATTTACGAATTGAAGTTAACACCGCTTGTTCAGCCTGTTGAATATCGCCGGTCAAAAAACAAATTCGCGCTAATCGGCGATGACCTTCCGGCTGTAAATCCGACACCAAGCCCAAGGCATCCGCATGTCGTTCCGAAGCTATCAAAGCGCAGATACTGGCCGGCGCACCGCTTTCAGCATCTCTTTCATAGACTAGCGCCGTGATCTCTGCTTCAGGCGCCGAAACCATCAGCTCGGCCATGACTTCTGGCAGGCACTCTTCATTTGAGCTGGTATGGATAAAATCTTGTCGCACCAAGAGAGACCAGACCATCTTTGTTTCTGGGTCATATTTCAATCGAGCCAACGCGCGACCCCAAAGTTTTAGTGTGGCCAGAGAGCGTGTTTTATATAAGTTTTGAACGATTTCATCGCGTCGCGCGCCGGCCGCTACCAGCTCAGCTGCCACGTCGAGTGTCCGTGGCGTTACTTGGGTCGTTCGAAAACTGCGAGTGGCGGCGATGATCCCGGTTAGTAGCATGGTGGCAATGTCTTCATTCGGTCGGTCATTTTTCGCCAGCAGGTGATGCACAATCTCGGCCGTTGAAGTCGCAGTGATGTCAACCACATTTATGTTGCCGTAGTTTTCGTTTTGCGCGTCGTGATCAATGTTGATGATCGGACAATGATAAAACAATTCGGAGTGTTCAGAGAAAAGTCGGCCAAGCGAACCCAGGTCAGGTGTGCCGACAGTGAAGATTAAATCGTATTTATAATTCGCAGCGCGTGATAAAACATCAGACGAGCTATATTGGCCAGTCTTTGGCGTGATGTGGATGTTCAGTTGATTTCCCGCCAGATCATAAGTCAGCTCATCAATCGGCGTCTTAGAAACATCCAGCGAAATGACAAATTTACGCAACCGATTGAATTCGGTCGCGATAGATTCCACTGTTGGCAAAAAAGTTACCTGTCTGGACGGCTTAAAACCGTCGGCGATAATATCAACTTTTTTACCGCGAGCCGCCACCAGGCGCGCCAAAGCCAACGCACTGGCCACCGCATCAACTGTCCAATCCTTGCGGAACGCAATCAAGGCGTGCGTGCTGTTGCTAATTGAAGCTTCAATCTGTCTTTCAGTCTGTAGGGCCATAAAAATAAAACCGTTTCATGAAGAGGGAATCTTAATCATCTTAAGAAAAATATGTCAACAGTGCATAGTATCACAATTTTTTGTCAAAGAATATTGTCATTTTTCTTTGGGTAAAGAAGGCCAAAGAAAAGCCAATTTTTCTGTACCTGTCACCCTCGACACACAAAAGGGACAGGTAACCGTGAGTAGAAGCTATTTCGAGAATTGTCTCAAATGCCAGTGTTTTATAACTTGCATTTAGGCCAAAAAACACTATAATCAACCCCGTTATATATAGAGCCTATCTTAAAAATAATTTTCAGGGTCAAATCAACAGGTTTCGGGTCGGGCTGGACGAAGGCCGACGAGGAATAAC
>JAHJAU010000033.1 GCA_018813785.1 Patescibacteria group bacterium
ATTCAGGACCCATTTGCACGATTGTCCCAGTACTCGATTCGATTCGGTATTCGTGACCTTTAGTGTCGACATAGGTGTCGAGAGTTAATGTTTCGCCGTTTTCAAGCGGTTCGGTTTCCCGGCAACGAAACTCCAGCTGGAGATCGTTCCATTCAGTGAGGTTTTTTACCGCTTGCTCAGCGCGACGCCATTCGTCTGGTGATACCGTCGGTTTGGGTAGTTCGGTGTTGGCCATAACCGAACCAATCGGACCAATAAATTCGGCAATCGTTTCCGAGACGTGGTTCATAAGTTGTTAAGTTAGTTTGTTTCCCGCGGGTAACCCGACTTTAGACGTAGATAAAAAAAGTGTCAATGCGCCGACACTTTTTAAAATTAAGCTTATTTTATCAAAAATATTTTCGTATTTGTTATTTGTTGTGGATAAAGTAGGTAGTAAAAATATTTTTAAGAATTGTATTCATCCACCGCAAAACCATGGGCTTTAGCCCGTGGTAGTTCATTTAAAAAATGCCCCCGGATTAACAGTCCGGGAGCAAGGAGGAGGATGAGAGTCTTGATTAATGGAGACAGTAGACTGACCAGCCCTAGGTTGTTTAATTTCACGGTTTTTTATCCGTTTTTGGCTTTTTTAGGAGGAAAGAGGGGTCTTGGAAGACCGGCCATGCACAGAAAGGAGCAACCGCTTTTTTGGTTGGCGGATCATTCTACTGCCTCCGAACAGAGGATAGCAAAGCAGTTTCAAAGTGTCAAGTAGAAGAGGGTTATGAAAGGGGGTTTAAATCTTATAAAATATGAAACACCCCGACCAGATAAGCTATCCGGTCGGGGCGTGAGGCGGTTTTTAGAAGTCGAGGTCAAGATCATCCCAGCTCTCGTTGGGCTCGTCGCCGAGTTCGGCGAGGAGTTCTGGGGTGACCTCAGTGCCTGTCGCAGCCGCCGCCGCGAAAGGGTCGCAGGAAAGGAGGTTTGCCGTCAGACTGACGAGATCAGCTTCGGTCACATGTCGTGCCTCGGCATCATCGTTATTCTGACGGTCGACCAGGACCACAGCGTCCTCGCGGGTGGTGCAATAGGCTTGCACCACGGTGGTGAGCGAGGGTCCTGGACCCTGGTTGTCGATGAAGGGCGGCCAGTTCATCGACATGGCAACCTCCTCTAGAGCACCACGTCGTCCCAGGAGAGGGACGGCGTGGTGGGCGGCGTCCGAGGAGCGGGCGGCAGCAACTTGGTCGGCGGTGCCGCAGCCGCGATACGGAGGGGCGCCGTCGGGGTGGTGGCGGAGGTGCTGCGGCGGGGGTGGCGTCGCCGTTGCGAGGATCGCCGCCCGGACGTCCGATGCGACTCTGGTTGTCGCCGGGTCGGATCGAACGACCTCTGTGCCTCCCCCTTGGGGAAGAGGTCCTTGGCGCCCGGCAGCCAGACCAGGTCGTACTCGTCATCGAGCTCGTCCTGGCCCACCTCGCCGTCGAGCAGGGCGATCATCGCCTCCTCGACCTCGTTCACGCCGTCCGCGTAGACAGCGTCGTCCCAGCGAATCGGGACGGCGGGCAGACGCAGATGGTCGCGCCGTTGGCTGCCACCCGTCAGCCTCATGTAGGCCGACGGATGGTCCGTGTCGAGTACTTCGCCCTGCTCCTCGAAGGGCAGGACTTCGAGCAACGCCGCACGTCGCACGCGGCCATTGCTCCAGGATAACAGTGTCTGGGCCATCCTCAGCCTCCTTTCCTTTTTGGGTTTGAAATCCCATGCGTCTTAACGCATGACTTAACATTTAACCACAAATAAGCAGTTTTGTCAAGGTTAGAGGGACGATACTCCCCAGGCTGATGCCCGAGGATTTTGGCAGGCTCTGGATGGTATGCAGTGTGTCCGATTGAATCGAGCGACGACGCGAGGTGTGTTTGCTTGGTGTGGTGAGCCAGGAGCGATGGAAGCCGGGCGCAAGGTGTCCGAACCAGAGTCTGCATGAAAAAAATTGACCCTCGGTCTGGAGAAGACCGAGGGTCAATGAGTTGAAAGATAGATCTATGTTATCACCCATTTAGGCTGGGTGTTGTAGCCTTACCGCTAGACCTAGCGGTGGGTGGAGGGGACGAACCTGGGCAGTACCTCGCAGAAGGCGAGGTGAGCCAGATCGTTCGCGATCTCGCGGTGGTACGAGATACGGATCCTGGCTCGCCCTCGGTTGAAGTGCCGGGCGAACTGCCGGCGGGCGCGACTCTGCGCTCCCCAGGACAGGTCGATTGACGTCTCCTCTCGGTAGACGTTGCGGCGGTGAGCCGCACTGGTCAGGCCCTCATCGGTCGGCAAGAGCGGGAAGGGATGCTCTGCGACGTCGCCGTTGTCGCTGCCGTCGCCGTCATCCTCGTCGTTCTCCGGCTCGGAGACACCGAACGTCTCCCAGCCGTCCCAGCAGCTTTCCACGTCCGCCGGCGACGGCTCCACCTCTTCCACCTGCCAGTTTCCACTGACCGCGCCGGGGCAGAACAGCGGAGCGACGTTCTGCTCCCGCCACACCCCGTCCGCCCCACGCACCGCCGAGAACCAGGGGTGGTACTCGGGTCGAGGATCAGGCTGATCCTCGAGGGGTCGGACATCATTCAGCCGCCCCATGACCTCGGGACTGCTGGTGTCGTGCTCGCCACTCTCGGCGAGCCACAGATAACTTGCCATCCGCACTCTCCCTTCTACTAAAAATTTTTTGCCGCCCCAGTGCGACAACAAATAATACTAGCATTAAAATGGGTTTCTGTCAAGCCTCGCACTTAACAATTTACGGCCAACTACAGCGTTTTTGTGGCGCATTTTTTGCCATTAGTATAGAGTGTTGACGTATGGAAGAAGGATTAAATTTGAAAAAAAATCAATTCCAACCATTGATTGGTCATGAGGCCAGCTTGGCTCTATTTGAACGAGTTTTTAAGAATAACAGCTTGGCTCATGCCTATTTGATCACCGGGGCAAAAGGCGCCGGTAAAAATATTTTTGCTTTGCATTTGGCGGCGTTGGTGCTAGGGGGTGAGGTTGATTTATCGAGTCAACCGGATTTTTTATTGATTGAACGCGGTCTTGAACCGAAAACCGGTAAGCCGCGGGCGATTATCGCTTTGGATCAAATTCATGCCTTGTGCAATAAACTATCGCGCAAGTCATTTTTGGGTGGTTGGCAGGTAGCGGTAATACGCGATGCTCAGTTGTTGAATACAGCGGCGGCCAATGCACTACTTAAAACCTTGGAAGAACCACATAGTCAGACGCTTATTTTACTTACCGCACCAGACAAGTAATCAGTTTTACCCACTATCCGTTCACGTTGTCAGGAGGCGAAGTTGGGTCGGGTGACCAGGCAGGAAATTGAACGCGCTCTGGTTGATCGGGGAATAGCCGCGACACAAGCCTCACTTTTGGCTCGTTTAGCTAACGGTTGTCCAAGTCAGGCTTGGTATTATGCCAACGATGCGGTGGCTTTTTCCGAGTTATGCAGTTGGCGCGAGGCTGTACTGAGTCTATCAGGCACTGATTATGCTGCTCGCTGGCGTGTCGTGGAAAATATTTTGCCCAAGAAACTCGTTTTTCAAGAAGCTGGCTTTTCAGCCCAAAAATTTTTATCTGTAGCGGCTGAATTATTGCGCGACGTTTTATTATTGCGTCACGGCCAACCGGAACGCATCGCTCATGTGGATGTGATTGATGGTTTAAGACGACTGGCTGATTCAGATGTTGATTTATTGCAAGTTTCGAATGAATTAT
This sequence comes from Patescibacteria group bacterium, assembly GCA_018813785.1. Lineage (GTDB taxonomy): Bacteria > Patescibacteriota > Patescibacteriia > SG8-24 > SG8-24 > JAHJAU01. The sequence continues at coordinate 3,754 of JAHJAU010000033.1, forward strand.
ATTTGGCGCGTCAGCGCATCCAGGCCAATGTTAATCCACGAAATGTATTGCGCCAATTCGTATTATTTTTCTAAAAATGCGCCGGGTGGTTTTTTAAATTATCCAAGCCCTAACAACCAGCACAATTTTTTGCTATTATAAACTCTAGTTTCGTAAACTTTTATTTGAATCACCATGTCTAAAAAAATTTTATTTTTATCTTTGCTGGGCAGCTTATTGTTAGCTGGTGTCGGCTGTGTATCATTCTCAGGTAATGGGATTTCATCCGGGGCTGATGGTGGAGTGTTTAAATCAACCGATAAAGGCGATACCTGGAATAAAAGAGTGGCTGTACCAACAACCACTGGCGACAAACAATCAATCGCCGGTGTTAATGTGGCGACCATCGTTCAGGATCCGCAAGACCCAAACGCTATTTATATCGGGACAGTTAGCAGTGGTCTTTTTTATAGCTATGACGGCGGTGATTCTTGGTTGCGACCAGCACAGTTATCGTCTGGCAAAGTTGCTTCGATTGCTATTCACCCCAAAGATAAATGCACTATTTACGCCACATTAGCCAATCGTTTATTAAAGTCTGAAGATTGTTCCCGCACCTGGAGTGTTGTTTATCTCGATGCACGCACTGATCGACAGACGACAGCTGTTCTCGTAGATTTTTTTAGTTCGAATATTGTCTGGGTAGCGACTGATGCTGGTGATATTTTAAAGAGCACCGATAACGGACGATCCTGGTCCAACTCGGAAACGCTTAAAAGTGCGATTATGAAATTGGCCATAGTGTCATCAGACAGTCGTCGGTTGTATGCGGCCACTAAAGCCCATGGTATTTGGCGAACTGATAATAGTGGTGATGACTGGATAGATTTGAGTCCGAACTATCGAGATTTTTCTGGGTCAATCGAATTTTCAGATATGGCTTTGGGAGTTTCTGATCCGGCAACTATCATAATGGCTAGTCGTTACGGTCTCATTCGTTCGCGCGATTTTGGTGATTCTTGGGAAACAGTTGATCTACTAACCCCACCACGCTCCACTATTCTTTATTCGGTTGCCGTTGATCCAAAAGATGTAAATACTATTTACTACGGAACAGCCACGACGTTTTATCGATCGCCAAACAGCGGCGTGAATTGGATCCCGAAGAAATTACCAACTTCGCGTACTGCCACAGTGTTACAGGTTGACATTGTTAATTCTAACGTGCTCTATATGGGTGTAACCAAGATTAAATAATATCTATGCCAAGTGATTATATAGAGCTACACCGACAAGATTTTGAGAAAGCCATTGAGCACCTAAGTGGGGAATTGTCATCAATTCGAACCGGTCGGGCTAATCCGCAATTAGTCGAGGGTATTCAAATTGAAGCTTATGACAGCCGACAAGCGTTGGTTGGTTTGGCTTCGATTACCACACCGGACTCACATACAATTCAAATTGAACCCTGGGATAAATCTATTGTGAAGAATATCGAAAAGGGGATTATAGCCGCTGATCTGGGCTTTAATCCGGTTGTGGCTGGAATGGTGATTCGTTTACCCTTGCCGCCACTTACCGAGGAAGGTCGTTTGAAGATGGTTAAGATCTTGAAAGAGAAACTAGAAGAAGCACGTATTCAGATACGGCAGGTACGTGATGATGCACGTGGTGAAATTAAAAATGCCGAAGAGTCCGGAGATATATCTGAAGACGAAAAATATCGATCGCTTGAGGAATTAGATAAAGTGGCCGCACAATATAACGATAAGATTAAATTACTAGGTGAAGAGAAAGAAAAAGAAATCATGAAAGTTTAGAGATTAACTAGAAAAATCGGACTGTGACAGTCCGATTTTTCTACTTTAAAATTAGGTGCATCGGTTTCTTGTCTGCTATATTAAAGGCAAGCCAGATTAATATGATTCAAGTTCACGAACCAGATCAACAGCGTCACCCAACCAGGTTATATCGATTTATTGCAATCGGTTTTGTTGCATTGGCGGCCATGATTGTCGTGTTGACTGTGTACGTTGTTTTTTCACGGGCTCAAGTGGTGGTGTTATCCAAACAGCGGGACGTAGAAGCTGATTTAATCGTCGATGTTTCAACTCGGCCATCAAACAAAGAAATAGCCGGTGGTGTGTTTCAACTTTCTAAATCGGCCACTCAGACTTTTGAAGCATCATCCATTGTGACGATAGAAATGAATGCTGAGGGTAAGGTGAAGATCGATAGCACACTTTATCGTGACCAAACCTTAGTCGCTTCGACTCGTCTTTTGACTGAGGACGGTATTTTATTTCGTCTCAAAGAGACAGTTGTTGTTCCGGCCTTTGGCTCAGTTGAAGTTAATGTCTTTTCCATTGAAGCTGGTTCAGTCGGTGAATTGTCAGCAGGAACGAAATTTATCATTCCGGGACTGAACGAGGAGACGCGCCGTTTTTTTACTGTTCGATCAGTGGGTGTTATGTCGGGTGGTCGAAAGGATATGCGGCTAGTGACACCATCTGACATCGTTAAAGCCGAGGATCTATTGAAGGAGCGCTTGCAGTCAGAGATCGCTGAAACTTTGCGTGAAAAAGCCCGAACCGAAGATTTGTCCATGACTGGTGAACTTTTTGCTTATGAGATCACTCGTTCGACTGGTGATATGGCTGCCGGCGAAGAGGCAGCTGAATTTACAGTGAGTGTTACGGTTAATGGTCAAGTGGTTTTTTATGATCAAGAGGCTTTCAAGAACCGAGTGCAACAGTTGTTGGCCGACCGATTACCGTTTGATCGCTTATTAGCACGATTTGATTTACGTGATGATGAAATGTCACTGGAAAAAATAGATTTAATTGGTCAACGAGCAAATATTCGAGTAAAGGCACGCGGTTCATCGGTGTTATCCGCCGAGGCATCTGGGTTGGATCCGGCGAAACTGGTTAATGTCACCACCGATGCAGCCACAGAATATCTGGAATCACTCGACGGGGTATCATCAGCCTCGATTAAAATGCGTCCATTTTGGGCCAGGCGTTTACCGGGCACAACCAAACATATCTTGATCGAAGTTCGATAATTTAATTTGGTCACAAACTGGATAATTTGTACCTGTCACCCTCGACAGGTAAAAGGGGCAGGAAAGAAGAGGTAGAGACATGAACCAGAAAAGAAAGCCAGTCTTTCCTGCGGCGCTGGTACTACGAACGTTGGTTCGGTGGATCGGAGTGGCTGGATTTGGATCTCAAGATGACGGAAGAGGACGTCGTTCTGCAGCTCGACGGCCGGGTCGGTCGAAGCAACTGGAAACGAGATTCCTTGAAGAAGGGCGGTAAGGTGAAGGTCAAGTAAGAGGAACAAACTCGTCGGCGTGTGACGACAGACGCCTGGCTCGATTGAGCTGGGCATTTTTTAAATCAGCAAAATCTTTTTTTGATCTTTGACAAGTAGCAGGCCACATATTAAGTTGCTTAGTAGCTCTTTCACATCGGAGTTGGATCATGCTCGAATTTAATCCAAAGGATTTAACTGGTCACAGATTTCTTGGTTTTCCCAAGCCAGAACAAGTAACTTTTTTATTTGCGCAATGGCCGATTATCGATGGATTGCCGGCGCTAAAGCACGTTGTGTGTTCAGTTGTCTTTAGTACTGGTCAGGCGATCAAGATAAATTTAAACCAAGGTCAACCAATAACTGTAGTTCGAGTTGGTGCTGGTGGTAATTTGGTTGATGTCACGCGTGGTCAAGCACATTTCGTGATCGTTGGCCTTAAAACCAGAAACCAATCAGATCTGACGACAATCGAATATCACTACTTGGCTCGTCGACTCGATGAGCAGTTGAGATTCGATCCAAATGGAGAGCTGATTAGCTTCACGCTTTGCGCTGACTGTAATCCAGGCCGTTTTGGACATTTTAATTTGGATCAACACAAGATTTATATCCTTGGTGTGCTGGTACCATAAATTTCGCGACCCGTCGTCGAATATCGATGGGTTGTTTTTGTCTCACAGGAAACCCCACACGAAGGCGGCGGGGTTAGCCACCGAGTGCGGGGATGAATGTGACCCGGAGCGAAGCGGAGGCTTTTACGCAAGCGAAGCTTGCGAACTGGAAGGAACCCCCCGGGTTTTAGCCCGGGGAGGATGTCATTAGTTTGGTTCGAACTCGTCAACAATTGAACATTGCCCATTTTTAGCTAAAGCGGTACGCTACAACCTGTTAAAGAAGCTTAATTTTGGCTTATATGGGCGCAATTAAACCCACAGATTTCAGTCAGCTTGATACCATGCGTCATTCGACCGCGCATATTTTGGCTGCGGCCGTAATGGAGTTGTATCCGGAGGCCAAGCTCGGTGTCGGTCCGGTTGTTGAGCATGGTTTTTATTACGATATAGATGTCGCCACGCCGGTCACTGCGCAGGATCTGCAAAAAATAGAAAAGCGGATGAAAAAAATAGTTCAGCGCAATGATGAGTTTAGACGAGAAGAGATGAGCCTTGATGAAGCGATCGAATTTTTTAAGCAACACAAGCAGGACTATAAGGTGGCACTATTAAAAGATTTGAAGGAGAAGGGGACGACCAGCATGAGTGAGGAGGAGCAGCGTGATGCGGGTGGTAATGTTGATACAGCCTCTATTTATTGGACGGGTAATTTTATTGATTTATGTCGCGGGCCACACGTTAAATCTTCGCGCGAGATTGGTGCATTCAAACTCAAATCAGTGGCCGGCGCTTATTGGCGGGGCAAGACCGATAATCCCATGCTTCAACGAATTTATGGTTATGCTTTTGCCACTGAGGCCGAGCTGGAGGCTCATTTGAAAATGCTTGAAGAAGCCGAGAAACGTGATCATCGCAAGCTTGGCCAGGAACTGGACCTGTTTGTATTTTCACCTCTGGTTGGTTCTGGCTTACCATTGTTTACCGAACGTGGAGTTATTTTGCGCGAGAAACTAGAAGAATTTGTAACATCTCTACAGGAACCGTTTGGTTACCGACGGGTACGGATTCCACACATTGCTAAATCTGATTTGTATAAAACTTCTGGTCACTGGGATAAGTTTGAAGATGATTTATTTCATGTGCGAAGCAAGAAGACCGACGATGAATTTGTGTTGAAGCCAATGAATTGCCCGCATCATACGCAGATCTTCGCTTCACAACCGCGGAGTTATCGCGATCTGCCAATTCGCATGGCTGAAGTTACGATGGTGTATCGCGATGAGAACACTGGTCAACTACAGGGTTTGTCTCGCGTGCGATCAATCACTCAGGATGATGCGCATGTTTTTTGCGCCATGGAGCAGGTTAAGTCTGAAGTTAAAGTTGTTCAAAAAGTTATCAGTAAGTTTTATAAGACATTTGCCATGCCATTGCGCGTGCGATTATCGGTGCGCGATCCGAAGAAACCCGAGGCTTATTTAGGTGGTGATGAGGTTTGGCAAAAAGCCGAAGATATTTTGCGACAAGCCTTAAAGTCGGAAGGTATTAAGGATTATGAAATCGGTGTCGGTGAAGCGGCCTTTTATGGCCCTAAGCTGGATTTTATTGCTAAGGATGCCATTGGTCGGGAGTGGCAATTAGCCACTTGTCAGTTGGATTTCAATTTGCCCGAGCGGTTTCAGCTGGAATATATGGGTGAGGATGGTGTAAAGCATCGACCAGTAATGATTCATCGTGCAGTTCTTGGTTCCAAGGAGCGTTTTATAGGTATTTTGATTGAACATTATGCTGGTGCTTTTCCGACTTGGTTGGCTCCAGTGCAGGTGCAAGTCATTCCAGTTAGTAAAATGCATTTTGCTGTTTGTCGTAAATTACAAAAGCAGTTGGTAAGTGAGGGGATTCGAGTCGGTTATGATGAGCTGCGTGAAACCGTCGGTTATCAGATTCGTAAAGCTGAAAAACAAAAAGTACCATACATGTTAGTGATTGGCGACAATGAGAAATCTTTGAAGACTTTAAATGTCCGCCTGCGAGGCAAGAAGAAAGAAGAAAAAATGACATTGAAGAAGTTTATTGATCAGGTGAAAGAGAATGTTGCCAAACGCAAAGCCAAACCATAATTTTAGAAATCAGCAAACAAAAATCGCCCAGCTTGTCTAAGTGGGGCGATTTTTATTGCTGACGAAATCTCAGGCGTTGGGCTAGAGAGTTTCGTTTAGTTTGATTGATTGTCCGGAAGATTATCTTGTTCATCTTTAATCAGCAGCCAGATCGCGGTTAATTTTGCTTCAATTTTTTTCTTATCTGCCTCCAGTTGCTGTCGATGTGTTTGAAGTTTTTCATTGTCGGCTATTTTTTGTCGCAGTTCCAAAGCCATATTAATATGCTCGGATCGTATTAGGTTGGCAGGTAACCCTGCCAGTGACTTGCCAAAACTTATATATATATCATCTAAATCTCCAATTCCATAACGTTCTGCCAAAATATCAAGTTCAGCATCGAGAAATAGTTGATAAGAGCGTTGCGCAGCTTTTAAACTGATATCATCGTTACTAGCCTCATCAAGCTCCCTTAATTCTTTTTTAACAGACGCTCTTCGTTCAACTAACTGAACTGCCTTTTCTATCAGGCCATCCTTGATATTTACAGGGATTGTTTCATTTTTTTTAAGCTCTTGCTCGATAGTTTCTGTCGTCGACAAAAAGTTGTAACGTCTTCTATCTAAATTTTTTCCCAGCCGTCGAAAGGAATGCCAATTATGGTCATAATAAGGTTTCTCTCCGAGCGTTATATCTCCAATAGGATAGAATTTATCGCACACATCTGAAAAATAATCTAGCCGGTCTATAACAGCAAAGGCTCTCTCAATTTGTTTTTGATTAATTATTAGATGAATTATTTGATTTTTATAAAAATTTTCAGGGGGGTAATCTCCGGCACGTTGTTCAGTTTTTTTAAGATAATCTTGTATTTTTCTGGCTGGATCAGATCGCATCTTGTTTCCAGATATAGATGTTGGGTTATGATAACGCAGATCTTTAGATTCTGGTTCGGCGTGATGGAAGCGTTGGTAATCAGCCATAGCTTGTAGCAGTTCAACTAGTTGATCACGATTGAGTTTTTCTAAAACTTTAAGATGTTCAGCTGGTTTTTCTCTGAGCCAGTCCTCCAGAATCCAATTATCAACTACATCATGAATACGCTCACCCCAACGCTCGACGACTTCCCGAACTTCTCTTTCAGCTAGTTGTTGATTACTTTCTTCTGGTGTTTCCGGAAAATCAGATGGAAATTCTGGCTCTCGATAGGGACCATTTTTTGGTGCTCTAAACTCAGCCGGATTGTTATTCGGTTGAGAACCATCGTCGGTAATTTCTGGCGGTGGTTGACTAGATTCACGACCAGCTGGACCCATATTTGATAAATTGGAATTTTTACTAATTAAAGTATACCATTTTTGGCTGTAATTAGCAAAATAATCTTAAAAAGCGTCAGGCAGTTTTTTTACCGAAACTGTCTGACACTTTTTATATTTTAGTCTGAGATTAACGCTGTGGGGAAATTTTTATAGACGCCCCGGTCTGCTCGCCGATCCCTTTTCGTCGCGCATCACGCAGGACGTTATAAAGGTGTTGATCAGCAATGCGTTGTGCCATGACTTTTTCCGGATCCAGATTAGCTACATTTTTTGTCTGTTCTAAGCGTCCTTGCTTGACTGTTAGTTCTTCTGACCAACGCTGGTAGTCTTCAACCACAGAACCGAGTTCTGGATCTATCATTGCTTTGACTTCGTGTTTAACCAGGGCAATTTTACTGTGAGCTAGCTTGTCGACATAGGCTTCAGGATCTTGGATGCCAAATTTATCTACCAAGATTCGGCTGACGACATCAACTCGATCTTGTAATAGTTCGACTGACTTTTCTAATCGAGCCACTTCTTGTTCCAGATGCTGTTGATAAGTTTCATTAGCTAAAGCAGTTTTTCGACCCTGCTCAAAACCTTTTATCGCATTGCTGACTTCCGCTTCACTTAAGCCAAGCTCGGCTAATCGACCGGCCATTTCAGTCACGGCCTGATCAGCATCTGCTTTACGGGTTTTAATAATTTCGAAACTATCTTCACCAATAAGCTTGATTTCGATGTTGTGATTAGGAAAGACATCGCTAACAGCTGCTGTTTCTTCGACGATCATATCGTCTGAAACTTCAGCCTCATCTGTAGCTGCTTCAAAACGTTCAGCCTTGGCTCTTTCTTCCGGTGGTAGGGCTTCAACCGGTGTAAGTCTGTCTGCGGACATAGTTATTAAGATGGTTAGTACTGTGTGTGAGTAACTTTATTAGACTGAACTAAGTATATATTTTTTGAGTAAAGGTGCAAAAAAACGCTCAGTCAAGAGCGTGGGTGGTGCGTCAATGGACGACGCTAAGGTATTTTACCGGAGCCAGCGATTTGCGAGCTGGCCTCCCGAAACGGCGGAGTTGTTGCGCTGATTGTTTCGGTGGACTATCGCAACAATTGTCATGCGGACAGGGAGAGATGAGAAAGAAACGATGCCCGGCGGTAGGGGTCCAGAGATCGATACGAAAGTGTTCATGTATCGAAATTTCACCTAGTGCCGGAAAGATCGGCTTAATCTCCACGAATACATCGCCCGCTTCGGCGGGGAGGAGAGACACCTGTGGCCGACAATCATTTCCTCCGACCCTGGCCCATCGACCGCTTTGCAAGTGAGTTACTTTCCAGTGAAGAGTCGACAACCACTCGAGCGGAATGCCTGGATCCATCACCAGACTGACAAACAGGTGGGCTCCGCTGATTTTCGCGAGGTCTATTTCGTGAATGAGCCTTAGATACCTGCGGTCAGCAGCGAACTGGCGCAGATCTACAACTTGAGCCGACAATTTAGCCTCCCTTTTATATAATTTGTCAGCAATCAATGACTGACTCTGACTTAGAAAAGTAGCACGTCTTTCTTAGTTTGTCAACGCGGGGTCACATCCCGTCTTTTAGACTTTTTTAGCCATAAATGAGATAAATTAGGGGTATAAATTTTTCCTTCCAGGTTCAGGCGAGTTTAAGTTTAAACGTATGCCCTCCTTAACTAAAGACATAAAAAACATCACTTTTTGGGCTCGTGAGTTCGGCATCCCTCTTTTTTGGCTGACCGATAAAAATCACAAGATCATCAGCTCACTAGACAACTTGGTATTTTTTAAGGGCACCGTGTTTCATTGTTATCACCTAAACGATGCTCAGGCGCGAGCGGCCAGGCGTGGTTTTAGACTTTTTAGTCAAAAGAACAGCGCTGTCCGATACGCACAACAAGCCAAGTTGATTATCGAAGAATTTAAGAAAGTGGTCGATCAATATCAGGCCGTTAAACACCCAAGTTTTGGCAATGCAGAACTCAAAAGACGATTTTTGGCGTTATTGAGATTGTTAGATCGATACAGCAATCTTTATACGCAGACCGAGGCGATTTATGTTGAGCAGTTGGGAAACAAGCCAGCGCTGAAGAAAACAGTTGATCGACTGGGTAAAATTCGACTGACTCTACGCCAGGCAGGTGAGCCGGTGTTTTATATTTTACTTGGACAGTTGTTGAAGCAGATCTCCAAACGGTTCAGCATCAGGTCGAGCGATCTTTTTTTCTACACTCACGATGAATTGTTGAATCTTTTTGCCGAGAAAAAAGTTAGATTGGCAACCTTAGAAAAAAGACGCCGGGGATTTGCTTTGATCACAATTCGTGGTCAACAAATGCTGGTGACCGGAAACAAATTTAAAAAGCTATACGCTAAAATAACAGCAGTGGAGAAAAAAGGAACCTTATCGGGTCGGACAGCCGTGCCCGGCCTAGTTAGAGGTCGAGCCAGATTGATTTTGCACAATCGACGTCGCATCACTCGTCAGGTGGCCGCCTTCAAAAAGGGAGAGATATTGATAACTGAAATGACCCGACCGGACACCATCGCCGCTTGTCGCAAATCAGCCGCTATAATTACTGATGAGGGGGGCATTACCAGTCACGCGGCGGTTATTGCCAGAGAATTTAAAATTCCGTGCATTGTTGGTGTTAGTCAGGCTACGCAAGTTATTCGTACTGGTGATTTTATCGAGGTTAATGCCACCGAAGGTGTGGTTAAAATTTTAAAGAAATTAGTTTAATGGTTTAGCTTGCCGTTAAATAAAAAATAATTTTTTTGATGTCAATTAAATACATTAAAGAATTTGCCCGAAATTATTCGATGTTTCAGATTGTTGCCTTTACTGAATTTAATCAACGATCGACACCGGAGTTTAATGTCGTAGTTGATGTAGGGCAGCCGCTTTTAATTTATTCCGGTGAAGGGCTCACTCAAATTTATTATCCTGAGGGGGGATTGGGAAAAATTTTTGCTCAATTTGGGGCGGTGGCTGCTAATGTAGACTATTTTAACGGTGTCGTATCGAGGTTTTTGGCCGTAGTCGATGAAATAAAACCATTTTTTGAAAGAATCAAATCAGTTAAGAATATTGATGAGTTAAAACATCTTTACGAATTATATTTGGATTATTTGTATGGCGAGTCGGTGGTTTGGGTTGCACCATTGATCGATAATTTACCGCCTGAGACTAAAGCTAAGGCACTGATTATTCGTGAGGAAACACAACATTTAACCTCTTTGCGTGATGAGCTTTTTGATTTTAATTTATCTAAATTATTTCCGAAGCTAAAAGAGCTGACCCATTTTATTACACCTTCGAGTGTTTTTTCTGGTCGAAGCAATCAAGAACTCATTGCCGAGGCGAATAAACACCAATCTGGCTTTATTTATTTTGGCGATCGTATTTTTATTGGATCTCAGAATGAAATTTTATCGAAATTAAATATCGAACTAGAAAATAGTTTAACATCCGAAAAAATAGACGCCTTTTCTGGTCAGGCTGCGTCACCGGGAATAGTTGAAGGATCGGTTAAAATTATTTACACAAATAATGATTTACCCAAGGTGACAGTCGGGGACATTTTAGTTAGTCCGATGACTCGCCCGGATTTTTTGTCAGCCATGAAGTTGGCCGCTGCTTTTGTTACCGATGAAGGTGGTATAACTTGTCACGCCGCGATTGTTTCGCGAGAGTTTAGCAAACCCTGCATTGTCGGTACTAAAGTAGCGACCCAGGTTTTGCGGGACGGTGATTGGGTTAGAGTAGATGCTGATAATGGCCAAGTTAATATTTTAAAAAAAGCAGCATGACGTTATTTAGTAAAAATTTTACGGAAATTTCTCAAAATGATGTCGCCACAGCTGGTGGTAAGGGAGCATCATTGGGCGAGATGATTAGTATCGGCTTGCCAGTTCCACCTGGATTTGTCGTTTTGGCCAGTGCTTTTGATCATTTTATGGCTGAGACTGATTTAAGAGTCGAGGTCGAGGCGATATTGAAGCGAGTTAATCATGAAGATATTTATTCCGTCGAAAGAGCTTCAAAGAAGTTGCGTGCCTTGATTGCCAATGTTGAGTTTCCAGAAGGGCTGGTTGAGGTTGTTTGGTCGGAGTTTAGAGATTTGGCCGCCCAGTATGTTGCTGTCAGAAGTTCCGCGACTGCAGAAGATTCCTCGACCGCTTCTTGGGCCGGAGAGCTGGAAACTTTTTTGAACACGACTGAAGATAATCTGCTTGAGGCCATTAAGAAATGTTGGTCTTCATTATTTACACCCCGGGCAATTTTTTATCGATTCGAAAAAAAATTGGTCGAAAAAAAAATATCTGTAGCGGTGGTTGTTCAAAAGATGGTTCAAGCTGAGGTGGCGGGGATCTGTTTCACGGTTCACCCGGTAACTCAAGCTGAAAATCAGTTGATCATTGAGGCTGGTTATGGATTGGGAGAGGCAGTCGTCTCTGGCAGTATAACCCCGGATAGTTATGTGGTTAATAAAAATGATTGGTCGATACTGGATGTGAATATTACCAAACAAAGCGAGAAACTTGTTCGCAGACAAACCGGTGTAGAGTCGGTGGCAGTGCCTAAAATTGATCAGACTAAACAAAAATTAACCAACCAACAAATAATTGAATTGGCTCAATTGGCGAAAAAAGTGGAAGATCATTACGGTTTTCCATGTGATATAGAATGGGCGCTCAAAGGTGTTAAATTTTATTTAACACAATCACGGCCGATTACGACTTTAAAAGATTAAAATTTAATTAAAAATTTTATCAATATGGAATTTAGAGAAGCTTGGCCTATGTCGCCGGATGAGGGATTGAGCGGTGGAGAAAAAAGAGAAAATTCGACACCGGATGTACCCGAAGATGAAATCAAAATTTCTTTTGTTCGTTCTTCTGGTCCAGGCGGTCAGAACGTGAATAAGCGCGATACCAAGGCGGTGTTAGTTTGGTCGGTTGGCGCATCAGCTGCTTTTTCTGATACACAAAAAGAGTTCATTCGCACCGCCCTGAATAATCGTCTGAATACCGATGATGAAATTGTGCTCACTGCCCAAAGTGAGCGTTCGCAGATTCGCAATCGTGAAGAGGTGATTCAACAGTTGCAAAAACTTGTCGCAGCTGCACTTTCTCCACGGAAGGAGCGCAAGGCAACTAAACCAAGTCGAGCCGACAAACAACGCCGATTAGACGAAAAGCGTCGACAGGGTCAGAAGAAAAAAGATCGGCGATCATCGCGTGGCGAGTGGTAGTTGATTAGAGCAGGAATATTTTTACTGATCCTCGGGGTCAAATTTTGATTTTTTAGTCTTTCCTTTAGGGCTTAGAAATCAAGATTTGACCCAGTTTCATTTTTAAGAGAAGGTAGTAAGGTTCTTTACATAGGAGGGAACATTGCATTCATCAAACAGTCGTTTCATTCTGCCGCTGGTCGTAGTTTTCGTATTGCCAGCAACGAGTTGCAGTGCCCGTCGAGGAGTTGGTGCGGCATCAGCTTCAGCTGATCAGGCTGAGGCAAACACAGCGCCCACACCGGTTCCACGACTCGATCCACAGGAGTTTCTGTGTACGCTGACCGGTGGACCAGCTAATCCAGAACGGGTCAGTCCGACCAGCGGTCGACGCTACACGCCCGAAGAGAGAACGCAGGCTCGGGCGTTGATCGCCAGCGAATTGCAGTGTTTGGGTTTGGTGGCCAGCGAGCATCATTACATTTGGACAGCAGCTGATCGGCAATGGTTGAGTTGGGAATATCTGCAATCCGGTTACGGTAATTCCGGGATCAACCTTTTGGCTGAATTGCCAGCAACCATCCCCAGCAATCAATGGGTGGTGATGGGTGCACATTACGATACTGTAGACACTTCGCCTGGAGCGGATGATAACGCTTCAGGCGTCACCGCGGTATTGCTGGCAGCTGAACAACTGGTGACGCTGGAAACGCGTCGCGTCAATGTGTTGTTTGCCTTTTTCGATCAGGAGGAAGAGGGTCTGATCGGCAGTCATGCCTTGGTTCGACAGATTGTTGCCGATCAACGTCAGGTGATCACAGCACATATCATTGATATGGTGGGTTGGGATACGGATGATGATCGTGTGGTGGAGTTAGCACATTGCAATATGCCAGCGGCTGCAAATGACGTTATGATGAGGCTTTACGAGCAGGCGGCCATCCGACTGAGTCGGGATAATCCGAATGGTTTGACAGCCAATGGTATCGTCCGCACTGAATCTTGTCGTTCAGATCACGTTTATTTTTCCGAGAACGGAATTCCTGCAGCCCAACTAGGCGAGGAGTTCTCGGGTAATGACGTAACACCATATTATCATCGTCCTCAGGATACCTGTGACACGTTGGATTACGATTTTTTGCGGGTTGTAGCGGCTCTCGTGGTTGAAGCCGTGACTGAACAACTGCGATAAGTTTTAGCTCTCGATTGGGGGCTTTTTTCTTTTTATGAGCTATGCATGATTTCGTGTTGGTAAAACAGCTTAA
>JAHJAU010000034.1 GCA_018813785.1 Patescibacteria group bacterium
ATATTGGCTGTCCCGCCCACCCGAACTGTGGTAATGCCAACAACCAGCTCGCGGCTCAAGAATGTAATGGAAGCCCAGTTGCTTGGCTCGCAAAGAAAAATAAACATCTTCGAGTCCCGGGCGACCTCCCTGAAAAGGTGGAAAACCAACACTTAAAGCAGCTGTGCGGTTGTAAAGACAAAAACCACCATGAGCATAATAGCCGCGTTGTCTGGCGGATATAAAATCATTCCAAACCTGAAAACCACTGGCGTTAACATCCCAAGCTAAAAATGAAGTCAGACCAAAAATATAATTAAAAAATCGTTCCAATAAATTCTGGCGGCGATTATTTCTGATCAATCCACCGATGCCAATCAGGCCAGATTCGCTTTCTTCTTGTTTGGCCTGAGCCAGCCAAGCCAGACAATCTTCAGCTAAAACAATGTCATCATCGATAATCAGAACATCATGCGTCGCCTGTTTAAGCGCTATGTGCCGAGAGAACGATAAGCCGCGCGGATCATGAGAATGATTTTTGCGATAATAAACAAATCGCGCACCAATGGCCTCCACCTTTTGCCGCAAATCATCTATCAACTCGGCCGGCAAAATATCATCATCAATTACCAACACCTCAGCCGGCGGTAAAGTTTGACCAACCACAGAAACAACGCATTTATTAATGTCGTCTGGTCTTTTATAAGTCGGTATGGCAACGCTGATCTGCATATAAATTGCCCAGTTGATCATCTAGCTTGGGTTTATAAGTGATTCCATTCAAATTATACATGATTTAGCTATAAATTTGTTGTGGGGACTAAACTGCAAGAGCTGCTTTTTCAATTTCAAGAGGCACTCTCTTAGCCTGCTAGTTCTCCAATCGTTTTAGTTATGACGACTTAGATCGAAAGATCACCAAATCCTTTTGTCAAAAAAGATGGTCTGTTGATCAGTTTGCCTGTCCCTTCTACCTGTCGAGGGTGACAGGCACTAAGGTAAACACTAAGGTAAAACCCGGTCGGTGGACCGGGTTTGTTTCTATTTGCTAATAGCTAATTGACCGAGCAAATCAAATCTCAATATATTTCGTTACCTTGGCCTCTTGCATCAGAGTATCAATGTATTCCTCAACACTGGTCGAAGATATGAGAATATGTCTGGCCTTAACTCGCGTCACTTCATCATCCTCTGTCTCAACCTCATCCACTCGAATGATATGAAAACCGAACTGGGTCTGCACTACATCACTCAATTCTCCGGCAGCTAAAGAAAAGGCTGCGTTCTCAAATTCCTCTACCATGACGCCCCGACCAAACCAACCCAAATCACCACCATTCGCTCCGGAACTCGGATCATCACTATTCTCTTGCGCTAACTGCTCAAAATCCGCCCCCTCTTTTAGTGAAGCTAACAAATCATCGGCTCTTTTTCTCGCTTCTGCATTCAGGCTTTCATCCTTCGATAAAGCGTCGGCTAATTTATTCTGAAGTAAATACAAAGATAACACTTTTTGTTTAAATTTATCCGAATTCCAGCCATACAGAGTTTCTAGCTCAGCTACTAGCGCTTCTTCGCCGCCAGATTGTTCGAGTAAGGTTGAATACTCTTGATCAATTTCCTCGGTGGTTACTTCCAGATCTCGTTTGGCTGATTCCTGCTCTAAAACTGCGCTAAAGATTAAACGTTCCATCGCATTTTCATGTATCTCCTGGTCATCGGGGACACTTTCAGCCGGCACGCCCTCAGCGATTTGACTCGCAAAAAATCTTTGCAGGGTCTCCACATCCTCAAGATAATCGGCATACTTAATACTTTGATTGTTGACCACTGCAATCGGATACGGAAGCGTGTTAAGAACGGAGCGTGTAACCGGACCTTGCCACCCCCACCAATAAATACCCAGTGTTAAAAAAATCACGGTTCCGGCCAGGATAATCACCGCCGCAGTAACCATGCCCAAAACAAGCATCTTAACCAGACGCCGCTTGCCAACCTGGCCGCTCACTGAATTTTTCATAATTTCGTCTCGTTCTTCCATATTTAATTTCTTTAATTTTCCAAAGTCGTTGGGAAAAAATAATTAAACCATTTTATTAAATTTGATTCTAATTCATCCTGGGTACCAGGAATCGTATTAGTTACGCTCACTTCTCCCCCACTTTCGACTGATACAGTTGCCGCGCCCCGATCCATCTCGTGTACAATTACCACTGACTCGCCGGGTTTCTTTAAGTTTAGTTTAAGTCGCGCCTCCCTTTCAAGAATGGCCGAACCAGAATAACGTTCCATCTGCTCGGCTAATCCCTGATTTCGAACAATCAAATTGTCGGTCTGTTGTTCTAGCTTTTCAATCTCTTCCTGTACATTACGGTTCCTGACAAATTCACCAGCAAAACCCCAACCCACCAGCAAAACCAACCCTAAGTTCACAATCAAAAAACTGCGCTTACTCATTATTTTGACGATACCACTCCGTTTCCTCATCATGCTCGTCTAAACATTTAAAAATATAAAAGTAAGATAAAACGTCAAACACAATTAATCAACCTTCTTTGATATTTTGCTCCTCGCTGGCAGCTGACTCCTCGGTCTGATCCTCCATAATAGCTTCAAGCGATTTCATCTGCAAACGATGTTCTTGTTCTGGACCGCCATGACTAACCGCCTCTTGCAGAGCAACTAAAAAAGCCCGGGCTTCGGCATCAGACAAATCAGCTGCTGTATCCAGCAAATGTGCAACCTTCTGACTCCTCACTCCACCACTTGATTCAACCTGAAGCGCGGACGCGGTTTCAGTAATTAAATGATGAATGTCCTGCGGTCGCCGCACATGAGTCAGTTCCAGATTAACGTGCGTACCGGCGGTCTGTATGGTAATCGTTCCGTATTTGAAAATCGTGCCCAAAACACCGGTAATCGTAAACGAAACATCTTGCACTTTTTCGTACGGTGCTTCGGATACAGTTCGATGAAAAAACCCATGCTGGTCGATATCAATTACTCGTCTGGTCGTGATGACAAAAACGTTCCAAAAATACTCCATGTATAATCGTGTCGTGTATATCAATCCTGTCAACAGGGATAACAAGAAGGCGATTAATCCCCAAATTCGCAACGAAAACAGTGGGATCATGAAAAAAAACGGTGCACAAATCAGTACAATCCCCAACAATAAATGTAACCCGTAAGTTAAACCAAATCGCCGCACAATTCGCAACACTGCCTCACCCTCTTTCAAAGTAATGACTCGTTTAACATTCATGTTAGTTATGGTTAGTACTTGTCTGGTTTTTAATTTTCTAATTCTAAACGGGCCTTAATAGCTTGGCGCAAAGCTACACGATCATCCCAAGGCAGCTTCTTTCCGCCGGCTATAACTATGGCCTGCTCGCAACCCTTGCCAGTTACCAATACCAGATCTCCTTCCTGAGCCAGGGTTATTGCTTGTTTGATGGCCGCTCCACGATCGAGAATCGTAAAAAGATTTTCGCCGTCACGAAAGCCTTGTTCACGTGCTCCAGCGGCCACCGCTTCGATAATCTCCAATGGATCATCGTCATACGGATCTTCATTGGTGACGATAATCACTTGCGCCTGTTCAGCTGCCAAGCGACCCAAAACTGGACGACGACCGGTATCTCGTCCACCGCCACAAGAACCCAATACGTGAATAATTCGATTCTTTTTTAGTCCGGCAACCACCTCGTAAAGTTTACGAAAGGATTCCGGCTCCGGTGCATAATCAACAATAACCCGAAAATTTTGACCCTCAACTATGTCCTCAAGGCGTCCGGGCACACCGGACAAAGTACCAAGTGAAGCTGCTATGTTTTCATAATCTAAGCCAAGAACTCGACCAACACAGACTGCCGCTAAAGCATTTTCAATATTAAACTGACCCAGAAGTTGCAACCTGAAACCTGTGCCATCTACTTCAAATGACGACCCATTAGACTGATAAATAATATTTTCCGCTCGAATTGTTTCGATATCTGCCGAAATAATCGGCTGGTTACTGTTCTGGCGCGGCACCACGAACCCCAATTTTTGATCAGCTGAAAAACTCAAAAAATAATCGGCGTAACCATCCATTAAATTGGCGACGATAACTTTTGGTACTGATTGACCATTGATCACTTTTACTGGATCACGCGACAGTTTGGCAAATAACTCACCTTTGGCTCGTTTGTAATTCTCGAACCCGCCATGTGACTCAATATGTTCTGGTGTCAGATTGGTGAACACTGCCAAATCATAATTAATTTGACGGTGACGATATTGCCGGATGCCCTCAGATGAAGTTTCGATGACAGCGTACTGACAACCAGCTTTAATCATTTCGCGTAATAATTTTTGTAATTTAAAACGACCGAGCATGGTCATTTTTTGATCGTTCAACCATTCACGCTCAGCAATTTTAAAATTAGCGGTGGTGCTTAATCCGACTCTATAACCCGCCCCCTCCAACATGTGGGCAATCATGTTCGACACTGTGGACTTGCCATTGGTACCGGTTACACCAATAACGATCAGCTGTCTTGAAGGGTACCTAAAATACGCGGCCGCCGCCCAGGCCAGACAGCGATGATAAGCCGACAATACGATCAAGGGAATCAATTTTTTTAATAGAGATTTCATAGCTGAAGCGTAGCACGAACTTGAGTTTCGGGACAAAAAGACTCTTTCGAATTATCAGCTTAAATTAGATGACTCGATAATTGAACGCTTGTACATATTACCAAGCTATGTTTAGCTAAATTCTAGTTCTTTTCAAACAGGAGAGGGGTGGATGGAACATGAACGACTGCCTGGTAGGGCGCGAACTTACGCGGTTGGTGTATTCGTCTCATTGATCATGGTGGGGTTCTGTGTGCTGTTGGGAGTGATCCTCACCGGTCACTGGCGATGGCCGGTGTGTGGATTGCTAATCGTCAGTGAACCGGAAATTGTCGAATCGACACCGGATGAATTTGATTTTAAGCGCACTCGCCAGGTCATCATTGGTGATCTTGAATCCGAAAGCCAGTTTGCTGGCTTGAATCAAAATGGACGAGAAATCATCAGGCACACTTGTCTGGTCGACAGTGGCAACAAGTTCGGTAGCGGCTTTGTGCTTAGAGCTAATCTGCTAGTTACCGCCGCTCACGTCATCACCAGAGATATCGGAGAGCCAGTAGTGATCTATTGTGAGCCGAGTGGCAATGGTGTCATTTTCGAGGTCGAGGGACAGATCACGGCGATCGAACGCGAATTCGATGTAGCCTTCGTCTCTTTGCCAACCGACTGGACGCTCGAAACTCCGGTGTTGCCACTACAGTCGGAACTGCCCGGCATCAACGATCAGCTGCATATGTTTGGTTTTCAATTCAGATGTGGAACCGATCGTTTGGAGGCAGTGGGTGTTCACCGTCCATCGTCGATCATTCCCCGAGTAGTGCTTCGAGGCGAAGATACTCCTCGACAGACAGCCTTCATTACCGGTCTAGCGCAAAGCGGCAATTCTGGTGGTCCAGTTTTTGCCAATGATGGTTCTGTCGTTGGAATGATGATTCTTAATCAGATCGGGTTAAACCGATCAGTGATGGTGCCGGCGGCTACCATCGAGAGCCTGCTTCGGCTCCACAACTTAGATGAGTGACCTACTGACGCTCCTTTGGCCCGAGTAACATCGGGCTTTTTATTTGATTGGTTTGACTGTAGAGATCTCTGCAAAAGTCGCTTTCGTCGCGAAATTTCAGGATTTCGAGCGAAAAATCGCAGATGCGACGATGTTTATACGGAGTATAAGCGGAGGAGCAACTGCAATTTTGCAGCCGAAATCCTGAAATTGCAGCAGAAATGGACTTTTGCAGAGGTCTCTGTAGCTTGTTGTCGAAAAAATAGTTGATGGGTGGCAATGGGGCAGAGCGTGAATAAAAATAAATTGGCTATAATAAGCCAAAACTCGCCCATTCGGCGAGTTTCCTCTTGATGCTTGACAGATTTTGTTTTAGAATGTAATATCAAAGGTTCTTTCCTGCACATCTACAAATAATGAATACACAATCTAAAGGAAGGTTGTAGTCATGAACAATGAATCCAACGTCCGCGACAACATGTACCCAAAAAAAACGGGTTATGTTCCAACTTATCGTCGATGGATGCTACGACCGGTTGCAAATTGCAACGAAGGAATGTAGCTGTTATTAATCTCTTAAAGACACGGAAGCCTGCCAGCTTCTTTTTTTATTATTTTGCCTCAAGCCATAAATAATCAAACATGGCCATCAAGGTTGCAGCAACTTTTTCATCTTCAATTAATATTCCGGAAGGCTTGCCAGAATAATTAAGAAAAGCAACTTTAATTCCATAAATAACAACTTCGCATAAAACGGGAAACTTATCTTTTGGTAAATACCGCGCCTCATTCTCACCACTCTTTCTAGGTAAAGACCTACCCTCTGTCGAGGTATATAATGTCTTAAAAGTAATTTTTTTCTTTAAAATATTCTTGACATCATCACTATTTTGATAATTTTTAGTAACCCTTTTTGCATCATCCAAAGATACAAGTTCGCGCGCAATCAAAGCGTTTGATCTTAAAATATCCTCACGCAATGAATTAATACCTTCCCACCCCTCGTAGTGACTTACACGAGGGACGATGTACGAAAAAGCAGCTAAGGCTTGTAAATCTTTCATCATGGATTTAACTGTGTCCTCTTTTTTTTCTATATCCTTCTTTTGTTCACCTAAAACTGATAGAAGTTGTTCGGGATTAGTTGCAGAAAAAAATCTTTTCTTCCCTCTTTGAAAAGAAGAAATGAGTCCTCGATCAATCAAGCTTTCAATGGCAACATAAGTAGTGGCCCTTTTTACCATTGATTTCTTGGCAATATCTTGTACTGAAGACGGGCCCAATTCTAATGCGGAAAGATAAACTCTTGCCTCTTTATCAGATAGGCCAATATTCATTAGCTGTATATTATGAGGATTCTTAATCATATTTCTTTGCTTTTTCCAACAATGCCTTATATAAAGTTTTCAATGTTAAAGCAATGCCTGAATCAGTAATCATCACTGTTTGAAGTTGTTTATTATAAGTATTAAAGAAAATTGTATCTTTGCAAATTACTACCTCCGCACCGATCGGATCTTCTAAGTTGTTTATCATAGCCTGCTGAAATAAACGTCGGGGACAACTACTCTTACTACTATTAGCAGAATAAATGGAGCTAACGCGATGCTTCTCACAAATCTGATTTCTTACATCTTCCTTAAATTCATCATTTGGCATTAATTCTTTAGTTTTTTCCAAATCCGTTAACTCGTAAACATTACCTGCTTCGGATTGTAAAACAAACCCTTGGCATGTTGTAAAACTATCTACCCCGGAAAAAACCTCCACTCTCGCCAAGTTATCATTATTTGCAGTATGTTCCTGCATTTTTTTTATCAAATTATTAATCCCAATTTCCCTTTTCTCTATATCCTTTTTTTGATTCTGAATAATGTATGCTAATTTGTAGGGCATTGCGGCTGAAAATTTCTTTTTCTTGCCTTCAATAAAAGAACTCATCAATCCCCTCTTAGTCAAAGATTCGATCATGATATAGGTCGTGGGGCGATTGATTAGAGCTTTGGTGGCAATTTGCTGAGCGGTGGCTGGACCCAATTCCAAAGCAGCTAAATAAACCCGAGCCTCTTTCTCAGATAGCCCAATTTCTTCTAATTCTTTGACTAAATTCTCTTCCATAAAGGATAAATAAGATAAAAGTGTCAGCAGTCCAACACTTTCTCAATCAACTTATCCCACCATGTTAGCCAAAATTAGTCAAGTCCGAGCGCTAAAACCTCCCAAGTTGTGGCGGCCAGGCGAACCCAGGAATAATCGTCCACTCGCTCCAGTCCCGCTTTAATTAATTTTTCGCGTAATTCAGAATCATCAGCTATTCGCTTCATAGCCTCGGACCAAACTGCCACATCATCAACATTCAGCAAAATTGCCGCCTCGCCAGCCACCTCGGGAATGGACGCGATATCGGAAGCGATCACCGGAACACCGCAAGCAAAGGCTTCCAACAACGGCAGACCGAAACCTTCGTAACGAGAAGGAAAAAGAAACGCCTTCGCTCCGACATAAAGTTTGGGCAAATCACCAGGATCAACATATCCGACTTCAATCACTCGTCGTCGCACACTCTCATTCATCTCAACCAGCGCCTGATCGGCTCCTAATCCCCTTTTGCCAACCAACACTAGACTCGCCTTCCCACCACCCAAAATATATTCA
>JAHJAU010000035.1 GCA_018813785.1 Patescibacteria group bacterium
AGTTGTGAGTCAGCTCGTCTTTGCGACATATGGTGTGGGTTTGTTTGAAACCCTCCACCTTACACCGCCTGACGAGAAAAGGTAACCCTAATTGCTGCAATCCTAACAATTTCTTGTCCATAGACGAAATTTAAAAAAATTCTGCGGTCAAAACCGCAGATTAGATTTTTATCAGCCCCATCCAGCCTTTTTAAGCTGGTCGAGCAATAAGAAGTAGATGTCGTCTGAGGACATGATTTCTCGGTCTGGGCTGAAATCGAATACGTAGAAGTCTTCCGGATCTTTTACAACTCGTCGCGCCCCACGGAAGTTGGGGTTAAAAAGACTCAGAATATCTCGCTCGACAACACCTTCTTTGGTTGCTTGCAAAACTTTGTTGGTTCCAGAAACAACGGCTACATGACCAACACCAAAACTCGGATCATTACGAAAATAGTTATGCCCACTGCTTTGGGAGAAAAGCAAGTCTCCATAGCGAAACGGAGCAAAGGGAGAGACATGGTGTCCGATTTGTTCGAACTGTTGCAGCGAACGTCTGGGTAGTTGCACCCCGAGCTGGCCGTAGAACCACTGTGTCAGGCTAGAACAGTCGAAATAGTTTGGTGCTTCATCTCGTCGAGCCCGACGTTTGTATTTCGCTTGACCAATAAGTTCGCGAATTACGTTCAGGCAATCAGGATTGAATCCAGACTGAACCAGCCTGAATCCTGGTAAAGACAGCAAAATGGAGAGAGCCTTTTCAGTGTCGATGGGCAAATTCATTTCTCCGAACGAGACAGCACATCGTTGCTCGACCGCGGTATAGATCATTTCTTTTTCCTTCCTTGTTCGGCTATCTCAGTCTGATCTTCTGGGAAAAGTGGTCTTTTTTCTGGCATTTTTTTAGCCAGCCAATAAAGAGCCATCGTTCCACCGAAAGCCAATAGTCCAGACAATCCAAGACCAAGAGCTGTTTTCCATTCTCCGACAGTAATCCAATAAATTGGACTAACGATCAAAGACAACAAACCAGTGACACTAATCGCGTCTACTAATGACCACCAGAGACCACGTCCACCAAAAACCAGTAAGACAATGAAGGTTACAGCCAGGAAAACAAGGCTAGAGGTAAAGGCTAGATTAGGTCCGTGACTAACTGTGGTTGCTATATTCAGCAACTCCAGTTCGGGCAGATTGCAATCAATAAAGCTTGATATGGTCACACAGGCTAACGCTAAAAAGAACACTCGCAGCTGCTTATCAAGTACTTTCATCACTTACTACCTACTCTTTCATCTATAACTTCACAATATAACTATTAGAGTCCAAGTCGTCAATTATTCATCGCGGATTTGATGATCGGTGGATTTTTTTTGAGTTAGACGTTTTTAATTAAACGTGAGATCTAAATTGAAGTGCTTCAGCTAAATGTTCTTGGGTAATCTGATCCGAGCCAGAGAGATCAGCAATAGTGCGGGCAACTTTGAGAGTGCGTTTGACGGATCGGGCAGAAAGTTTCAATCGATCTGTGGCCGCACACAGAAAATTTTCGGTTTCATTATTTAGAGAGCAGTGTTCGGTTATGAGTCGATGATCCATATCAGCATTGGTAAAAGCATTTTCGTCAGATAATCTAATCGACATTCTATTCCGAGCAGCAATAACTCGTTGACGAATCATGTCTGAGGTTTCACTTGGCCTACACTTAAGAAGTTCGTTTGGATCAACCCGCGGCACTTTTAAGTGTAGGTCAATTCGTTCTAGCAGAGGTCCAGAAATTTTACGTTGATAGCGTAGCAACTCCGTGGGTTGGCAAGTGCAGTCATGTGAAGGATCAGAGGCATAACCACACGGACAAGGATTGCGAGCCGCCACGAGCGAAAAACGAGCCTGAAAACGTAGCGTGCATTGAGCCCGAGAAATGGTTACAAAACCATCTTCGAGCGGTTGACGTAATGCTTCTAAAACATGCCGCGGGAATTCGGGAAATTCATCCAAAAATAATACACCGCGATGAGCCAAGCTAACTTCGCCCGGTGCCGGCCAACTACCACCACCAATCAAAGCCACACAGGAAGAAGTGTGATGTGGCGAACGGAAGGGGCGTTCTATATTAGGACCACTCAGGTTTAGTTTGCCTGTTACACTTCTGATTTTAATTACTTCCAGCGCCTCTTCTCGGGTCATTGGCGGAAAGATTGAGGGCAGCGCTCGAGCCAACATGGTTTTTCCCGAACCTGGTGGACCAGTCATTAATACGTTATGACTACCAGCAGCCGCTATTTCCAGTGCTCGTTTAGCCAGAGCTTGCCCGTGAACATGCGCAAAATCGACCGGGTATTTATTATTGCTTACGACAATCGTTTGTTGATCGGGGGTCATTGGCTTTATAGTTTGCACCCCAGTTAAATGTAGCAGCACATCGGTTACACTTTTCGCCGGCAAGGCGTTGATTTTGCTGCTGACCATCTCATCGAGAGCTAAAGCCACCTCCTCCCTGTTGGCGGCTGGAAAATAAACTTCCGTAGCTTGGTTTTCCAAGGCAGCCAAGACAGCCGGCAAGGCGCCGATGAATGGTCGGAGAGAGCCATCTAAAGCTAACTCGCCCAAAAATACGCGACGTTTTTGATTTGGCAGAGTCAGGCCGCCGGTTGCACTGATAATAGCCAGCGTCATAGCCAGGTCATGCATTGACCCTTCTTTTTTTATATGCGCCGGTGCCAAGTTCACCGTTATTCGTGCCTGAGGAAAGGGAAGACCACTATTTTTAATTGCCGCGCGTATTCGTTCTTGGGCTTCGCGAACAGAAGTGTCTGGCAAACCCACCACCTTGAAAACAGGTAGTGTAGCCCGTGAAATATCGGCTTCGACCTCAATTAGCACCGCATCCAAACCAATTAAGGCTATAGAAAAAAATTTTTCCGACATAAACTTTGCTTATTTTAAGGAGAGTTTGGTTGCAAATCTCTTCAGAGAAGAGGTGTTAAATTGGTCATCTTTTGAAGCGCTGGGGCTGTTGATTTCGACAGCGCCAATTGCTTAGCAGGATCGATTAAATTACGCAAGATTTTTACTGGGTCTTTCTTGATAGAAAGCTTAGAGTGAGCTAATCTTTTTTGTTCATTGAAGAATGAAGGCTGTTTTCGGGAGGAGGATGTCGTCATGAATAATATTTACCGCACCTCAATTCGCTTAGTGCAGGGCGTGCATTTGGCGTGGTGTATTCTTATGTGGTTGGTATCTTTTGTTGCTATTCCATTTTGCGTTTTCATCCAGATTTATCCTGGCCTTAAGATCTGGGGAATAGCTCTATTTGTAGCCATGCTCGGCTGTTTTATTTTTCAGGGCATTCTTAATCTGGCTTGCAAAGGCTGTCCACTTACCATGCTGGAAAATATCTTACGCAGTCGCCACGATTCAAATTTTGTATCAACCAGATCTTTTATCAGTTCTTTTTGCGCTAAGAATTTTGGTTGGGAGATACCATCTGAAATAATTTGCCTGATCATTCTGGTCATAGCTGGCGCGGCGATCATTATATTGTCGTTCGTAATCGGGTCGCTGTCATTTTCATAATCAATGAAACTCAATCCGTCCTTCCTCTGTGATCTGTGATACGGCGGATTTTTTGTTTTTCTTCAATCAATTTGATTGGCAACCCAGACCCTGTTATCCACATTGACTATTGTACGAACGTACAATAAACTAAATCTTGCGACTCCTGGGCATGGCGGTCCATATTATAACCGCTGGAAACGGCGGGATCTGTCAGACGGCAGGCGGATGTGCCTGTCTTCGCCAATGTCGTACCGACCGACCCTCTCCATTAATGGTCGAGCTCGGCACTGGCTATGGATAGGTTCAACCCATCAACCATGCCCAGGAGGCTCACCGGCAGACTACCGTTTTTGCTATCTCATATCACTCTTATTTAACCTCAAAATAATTTAAGGTATCGCGCTTCATTATGACCGCTCGGCTGGATCACCTGAGAAAGTTGCAAAAGTTTTATCAAAACAGTAAGCGCATGCCCAGCTATGCCGAATTAGCTGGGCTGTTTGGTTTCGCCTCTAAAAATGCTGCCAAATATCGCGTAGATAAATGGGTCGAGGCTGGTGTTTTGATTAAAGATTCAGTTGGTAAAATTTTGCCCGGTGAGTCATTTCATCCACTGCGGGTCTTGGGCTCGGTTGAGACCGGTCCGCCTTCAGCAACCGAAGAAGAACAGGCAAACACAGCTTCTTTGGATGAATGGCTTATTGGAAAAAAAGAAGTCAGTCTCATGTTGCACGCAGCCGACAACTCCATGATTCAAGCCGGTATTTGTCCAGGCGACAGGATTATTTTGGCGCGACAACGCACACCAAAGAGTGGTGATATTGTTATGGTGGAAATTGAGCAGCGGTGGACCTTGAGATATTACGAACAGCAAAAGACCCAGATTATATTAAAACCAGCCAACGCACGTTTTAAATCGATTAGATCTTCAAAAGAACTAAAGATAGCTGGGGTGGTGACGGCTGTGATCAGGAAGTATTAAAGTAATAATAAAAAGCACCGGAGAGTTTTTTAAAATTTTCGATTCTTTCTAGCGAACAACTAGAAATTTGAAATTAAAATCTAAAGCCCTGTTGGTAATAAAAAAGCTGTCTGAAAAGACAGCTTATCTTTTTTGAGTCGTTACTGATAACGATGAAATAATCAGTATTCAGCTTTAATCAAGCGTGATCGGCGCGCCATATTTTAGCCACAGTGCGTAAATATCTTCTGGTTCAAGGTAACCACTGTAGGCATTGGAAAGACGAATTCCAGCGAAGAGCGATTTTTTTATGACCTCAGCCGTAATTGTTGCTACCGGCTGATCTTTCATTGTACTGAATTGTGCCAATTGTTCAGCGAGCTTTTTTTGTCCGGCTAGTAGCTGTTCTGTCTTTTTTCTACTACTGTTTTTTTCAATTCTGACCCATGAGTTCATTGGGCCATCATCTTTAAATCTGGCGTCGAGACATCCTTTTTCTACCAGACCATAATCTAGACAGATTCGCCTAGGCTCATCACAGACCACAATGTTTACTGCCTGGAAACTGTTCGCCTCTGTTACATAGGCTCGACTTTCGATCTGTAGACATCGTTCATGTCGACAAGTTTTTCTGACTTTATGCAAAGGTTCTGCTGCCAGGGCTCTGCGTTCATACAATCGGCGGCGGGCTTCTTGTTCCGCCAGTGCAGCTGCATGAACCTCGCTCAAACAATCCGAGAGTTGTTTGCGATCGTCAATTTCGCTGGACATTGTTTCAAACTCCGTACTTTCAAGGTTCTGATAAGAGGTTGGTGAAATTTTTTCCGTCTGTCAAATTTTAAGTTGGCCAGTCAACTTAAAATTTGGTTGAATGTGTTTTTTGCCCAGCTTTAATTTGCTAGATAGACGAGCTTTCGATCTGTATTTTTAGATCGTACAAATAAAATTACCCCGATAATAATCATTATGTCCGCGATATTTATTGCTGAACGATCGAAAAATAATAAGTAATCAATTGTTGCTTCGTGAATGAAACGATCTAATAGATTTGAGAAAGCACCTAAAATTATGAACAATAGTCCCAGAATAGAAGCGGGATCGTGCTTTGTTGCCCACCTCAGCAGAATTATAAATATTAAAAAAATTGCTAGCGCAATCGGTAGGTAAATCCAATTTGGTACTGGCAAACTAAAAACAATTCCTTCATTATAAAATAATTTAAATTTGAACCACCAATTGCCGTAATTCGAATTAGTTATGACAAAATATTGTTTAGCAATTAAATCTACAATAAATAATGTTAATACAACGCCTAAACCACGGACTCGCGCCCGTGGTTTTTGTTTATGAGCAGCTTGATCAGCCAAGACTATGCTTCCATTTTGAAATTTTTCTTGCATTCGATACATGAACTGGACGCAGGACGGGCTCGCAAACGCTTTTCAACAATTTCTTGACCACAGTACTTGCAGGTACCGTATGTGCCGCCCTCAAACCGCTGTAAAGCTGACTCGACATCGCGGAGTGAGGATTCGAGTGTTCTTTCCAGCGTTAGATTGGTGCTATAAGTTGCCACTTCTTCGGCATTCTCATCTTCTTTATCACCAATATTCGGAAAGTCAGCTTTAAAATCACCCTCAGCACTGGGGTTCTTGGTTGATATTTGAGCTAGCTCACTTTCCAGCCGCTCCCTCTCTTCAGTTAGGAGCTGTTTCATCTCATTTAAAAAATCTTTATTCATGTGTACAGGGATCAATACTTTCTATCGAAAATGCTATATCAAAAAGTCTAATTTGGCAATGCTACTGGGTTAAATAATGTCATTAGAGACTGACAAACTTTTATTTTTTAAAAAAGTTGCGCTGAATTTGGCAAAATGAAAAGCGGCGTATATGTCGCCCAATTTAGAAGACTATTGGCAACTCATACGCCGCAACCTCTGG
>JAHJAU010000036.1 GCA_018813785.1 Patescibacteria group bacterium
GGAGCGAGCTCAGAATTAGAACTATTGTCAGGCTAAAAAATAAAACAACTCGAGATGGGTTGTTTTATTGTGTTAACTTTAGTTTGAGTATGAGCCTAAAGAAGCTTATTTTATTATTGAGTATGGAGATAAGAATGATAGTTGATGAATCTTTATAAGGCAGCAATCTTCTAAAATTGACTTTATAAGTATTGAATTGGTAAATTGCTTTTCAGCGGTCTTTTACAAGGAGATGGATGAATGAAACCTGAGTCTTGGTTGAAACGCCTGGGCATGGCACTTGCCGGACTAGTGCTTCGATTATTCGGTATGAGGCTGATCGCCGGGGTCGACAACCCGGCAGATGAATATCAATGTGGACCATTTCGTACAGCTGACCCACCACCGATCGAGACCCCACCGAGTAAACCCAAATCCAGTTTGAAGAAGCGGGTGTTTAATTGGCTTCGCTCAGTTACACCAAGTTTCTTCAAGAGTCGAGAGTTTCCGCTGACTATTTTGGCTGCTACTGCAGCGGCGGCTGTTGTCGCTTCAGTCTGGGGAATTTGGTATCTTTTTGCGCAGGATGTACCAAGTATCATTTCCTATCAGCTAACACCAGACCATACACCGCAGGGTGTCGAACAAAATTCCTGGATTATATCGCTGCCGTTTGTTGTATCGCGTTGGTGGGATGTAGCCTTTGCTGCTCTCTGGGCAGCTGCATTGTCTTTATTGATTTCGTCTTTTCGAAACAGTGACTTCAATGAAAATGAAACCACCGCATCGTTATTTGGAGCACTTATCCCGATACTCATTGGTGGGCTCGCTGCTGCCTGTGTCGGGTGTAAAAGTCCCGACATGGAATTTGCCCGAACCACCTGGCAGGGGGCATTAGCCGCTGCATTTATTGTTCCGTCTGTAGCCGCTCTGATTTGTTCCATCATTATCACTTCCTCAGAGAAGAAGTTGGGCAGTGGTTTGCGCGTTGTTTGGTGTATCACGCTGAGCTGGGGTTTCATTGCCGCCGTTATCTTCGGTTCACCCGGAGGATTGCTGTTTGGTTTCGTTGTCGGAGCATTTTGTACCTTACTCAGCACTTTAATCTGGGCTTTTATTCGTTTGAGTAACCAGACAGATTTCTAAATAAAAATGGCTCACGAGGTGAGCCTTTTTTAGTTCAAGTTAGTTTATCTTGGTGCGATGTGGGGTGATCCGCGTTTTCCAGCCAGGCGCTCGAAATGCTGCATGACCCGAATATGATCATCAAAACTGACATGATGACGTTGATTTAGAATATTTCGACCAAGACCCAGACGGTGTCCCAAGAGGACAGTATCAATGGTTAGGTAATTGATGCCCATTTCATCCTCATCTGTTTGTCCGACCCAGAGTTCGGCTGAAGGAGCGGCATCAAGTACGCAATTCGGCAGTCTCAAGTGTTTGGCCAGCTGGAACACCTGAGTCTTCCATAAGTTTTGGATCGGCTCATAGTTGCTGACCTCGTCACCACCGATGGTGTAATAAGCCATCAGTTTTTCGGTTTGATTTTCCGTGCCAATGAGCAAAGCGTCATGAATTGTGCATTCGTCCATCAGTACTTGCATGCGCATGCGAGCCGCGATGTTGCCAATTCGTTTTTTATTCTCGATCCGCCGGTTGGTAAGATCGATTCCGCGTAGCCGACATAGACTCTCGACCGGTTCGGTGATATTTACGGTCAGTAGATTTTCAGGCGGCAGTTGAACCGACTGAGCAATTTCTTCGGCGCGTTGCAGGCTGTTCGTGTGTAAATCCCAGCAGGGTAGTCGCACTGCGATAACTCGCTCCGGACCAAGAGCCCTAACAATTAGGGCTAGTGATACAGCCGAATCCAGGCCACCGGATAAGCCGATAACCGCGGTCGGGAAGCTAGAGTTATCGAAAAAAATCCGCAGATCTTCGACCTTTTCTCTCTCCAGACGAAACAGATCGCCCGGTTCCAGCTTTAGAAAGTCCGGAGCCTTAGACAGATCGATGTACATAATTTTGACCTCCTTCTCATCTTGCCATACTTCCCTCCAGGGGAGATAAGACAAGGCTGCAAATTAACATGGCCTCAGCTGGACGTCAACCAAAAAGACGACCTACAGGTCGCCTTTTTATTTAATATGATTTTATTAAGCAGCAACTTTTACCTGACTAACCGCCTCTTCCGATACTTTGGCAGCTACAGCAATTTCTTTTTTCAACTTAGATATCAGTTTGGGGTCGGCTTTCAGAAAAGCCTTGGCGTTTTCTCGTCCCACCCCTAATTTGATATCACCATATGAGTAACTATTGCCCGCCTTTTGTATAACTCCATATTGAGTTCCAACCTCGAGTAGATCACCAGCAATCGAAATACCCTCGTTATACATGATGTCAAAAGTACAGGCTCGAAAGGGTGGTGCAACTTTATTTTTAACCACCTTGCACTTTACCTGATTACCAATAATTTTTTCGCCTTGCTTAATTTGTGCGGAACGACGAACTTCTACACGCAACGATGAATAAAATTTTAGGGCGTTGCCACCGGTCGTAGTTTCCGGATTGCCGAAAACAATACCAATCTTATGACGAATTTGATTGATAAAAATAACTACAGTTCCAGTTTTTGAAACAATGCCAGTTAGTTTGCGCAGAGCCTGACTCATTAGTCGAGCCTGCAGACCCATATGTGAATCACCCATTTCCCCTTCGATTTCTGCTCTGGGTACCAGCGCGGCTACCGAGTCAACTACGACTATATCTACCGCACCAGAGCGCACTAAGGTTTCAGTAATTTCAAGAGCTTGCTCGCCATTATCAGGCTGCGAAATTAATAGATCGTCAATTTTTACGCCGATTCGGGCTGCGTATTCTGGATCTAGGGCATGTTCGGCATCAACAAAGGCTGCTGTACCGCCCAGACGCTGAGCCTCAGCAATAACATGTTGGGCCAATGTGGTCTTACCGGATGATTCAGGTCCGAAAATTTCAATGACTCGACCACGGGGCATTCCACCGACCCCAAGCGCTAAATCAAGTGATAGGCAGCCAGTTGGAATCGAATCTACCTCGGTACGCTTGGCTTCGCCAAATTTCATAATTGAGCCATCGCCAAAGCGCTGCTTAATTTGCTCGATAGCTGCTCCCACAGCCTGCAATCGGGCATTTTTATTAGGATCGGCCGCGGCAACTTTATTCTCCGTCGGCTTAATTGATTTGTGTGTGGCCATAGTGTGCGTGGTTAATTTGGAACAGTTCGTAATTATTTTTTTGAACAAGTTCCCATGGCGATTAATAATCGTTATTTACTTATAGCTTCCGTCAGAAATTGGCAAGTGATTAAATCAAGCCCTATTAGGATGATCTCAGAGTCAGTCACTTAGCCGGCCCATATGATTCTAACGATGCGGTTGGGCGCTCATTCGATTTTACAATAATATGCCTAATCAGCTCTGTTTTTTGTCCATGCTTCCTGATGGCGACAATACGAATAATATTTAGGCCTTCACGTAGATCCAGTTTGTCGCTGAAATTTCCTTCTCCGTCAATATAGATGGCCTCACCATTCACTAATAAAGATACTTCACGCTCGGTTTGACCAGCGACGATTGATGTTTTTTCTTGGGTGACAAAACCATCGATTGGCGAAGTTAGAACGATCATTGGCGGAGCCGTCATGTTCTGTGCTCTGATAACAAAGAAAACTCCAATACCCAGAGCGATCGCTGCGATTAAAGCAGTGCGGATAATTTTTGGGGTAACAATCATTCTGCTAGCTGGAATATTTTTTAGTGGATGTTTGCGCCAGCGCGAAGCATGCCGAGTTTCTAATTGGCGTTGTGGGCAAGCCTTTTCTTGTTTAAAAGCCGCAACTACCTTTTCTCCATCCAAATTCAAATAGTTACTATAAGTGCGCAATTTGTGACAGGCATAGACATCGAGAGTAATGCTATCCGTATTGCAATCCTCAAAAAATTCGATGTATCGTTTGGGCACCCCAGAATTTCTTGCGGCCTCAGCTTGAGACAAACCCAAAGCAGTTCGAACCTCGATTAATGCCTCGGCTACGGTTGATTCATGTTCGATTGTTTCTTTGGTTTGGGACATCAGATTACTGACAGGTGAATACGGATATAAGTCGACAAATTATTAGCGATTATTAAATTTTTGTTTTTTATTCTTCTTCATAAACATGCACCCCATCTTCATCTTCAATAGCACTGACCAGAATTTCACGGGGTTTGGCACCTTCGCCCGGGCCAATAATACCGCGCTCTTCCAGTAAGTCCAGCAAGCGAGCAGCCCGAGCATAACCAACTTTTAGGCGACGTTGTAAATAGGAAGCTGAAGCCTTGCCAGCCTTGATAACCGTGGCTCGAGCTTCGTCGTACAACTCATCATCGTTATCATCTACGGCCGAGATACCAAATGCAGTGTTTGTTTTCTTTTCCGTTATATCCTCATCGTATTCTACCGGTTCTTCCGTTCGTTCTTTGAGATAGGTGACGACGTGTTTGATGTCACGGTCATTAACATAACAGCACTGGATGCGTTTTGGCTTAGATAGATCAGCGGTCATAAACAACGAATCACCTCGGCCAACCAATGTTTCTGCTCCTGGACCATCCAGGATTGTACGTGAATCCATTGAGGAGGCCACAGAAAAGGCGATACGCGTGGTGATATTGGCTTTAATGAGACCGGTAATAACATCCACTGATGGGCGCTGAGTAGCGATGATTAAATGAATACCAACAGCCCGAGCCATTTGTGCCAACCTAATAACAGCCGCTTCAATTTCAGCGGCTGCGGCCACCATTAAATCAGCTAGCTCATCCACCACGACCACAATAAAAGGTAACTTTTCCTCGTTTCGTTCGTTGTAACTAGCGATATCACGACAGCCAGATTTGGACAGAATCTCGAATCGTCGCTCCATCTCTCCAATAGCCCACTTAAAAGCATTGATAATTTTGGGCAGTTCGACGATGGCCGGTGTCAATAAATGGGGAATACCATTATAGATTGGTAGCTCAACGCGCTTTGGATCTATCAGCATGAATTTCAGATCATCCGGACTATTTTGGAAAATTAATGATAGGACGATGCTGTTTAGGCATACAGTTTTACCTGAGCCGGTCGCGCCAGCTACTAGCAAGTGCGGCATTTTACCAAGGTCGGCAATCCAAGCTTTACCGCTTACATCTTTACCCAGACAGATGGTTAGATTGGATTTGCGATGAATGAATTCATCTGACTCTAAAATTTCGCGCAGAGTAACTATAGCTACGGTTTGGTTTGGTACTTCAATACCGACCAATGATTTTCCGGGAATTGGGGCTTCAATGCGAATTGGGTGTGCAGCTAGGGATAAAGCCAAGTCATTTGATAGAGCGGTAATTCGGGATAATTTAATACCGGCTGCTGGCTTGAGTGTGAATTGAGTTACTGTTGGGCCGATACTAATTTCTCCCATCTCTACTAGAATACCAAAGTTTTCGAGTGTTTTTTGGATAATCAGGCGGCGACCATGTATGTCACCAGAGGTCGGTTTGCTTTGCCGCCCCTCGAGCAAATTTATAGGGATATCTACTTTTTTGTGGTGTTGACGTGGTCGAGCAGTTGCCAAAGCAGAGGTTTGATATTCTTCATTATTTTCACCCAGCCCAAAACCTTCATCTATCTGCTCTGATTCATCACTTTCCGTTTCGTCTTCGTCATCAGATCCTTCTTCCTCTTCCGTAAAATTTTCATCTTTATAATTATTTCGATTCGTTAATATAAATGAATAACGGGCTCTAGTTACAATTTCTTGCCAAGATAAATTTGAAATTACAACTATGCTAATACCCAAAATAGCCACCTCCATAATCAA
This sequence comes from Patescibacteria group bacterium, assembly GCA_018813785.1. GTDB lineage: Bacteria > Patescibacteriota > Patescibacteriia > SG8-24 > SG8-24 > JAHJAU01. Next base: position 5,864 of record JAHJAU010000036.1, read on the forward strand.
TGCACCCCATAAGCCGAGAAGCGCCACCAGGGGGTAAGCGAAGGCCAAACCGACATATCCGCCAGCCGAGCTCAAAGCCTCGATATAAAGCTCACCATCTTGACCGGAAAATTTTGCTGTATTGATTAGAGCTGCTAAGCCAAGCGCTAATAAAATACTACCACCAACAGTTCGGCGATGTAGCGGTATTTTTTCAGGGAAAGCCAGCCAGCCAGCGATGATTAATAAAATTAAAGGTAGGGCGAACTTCAACACTCCAAATAGGGCTGATAAAGCCGTATTAAAGGCGCGACCGACCGGTCCTGCTACGTCAAAAAATCCCAGTGAAACAATAAGTGCAGCAACCAGTAAAAGAATGGCTGCTAATTCACGTTTAGCTTTGGGTGACATTTTGAGTTCTGGTGCCTCATTATGTTTTTTAGCCCGCTGTGCTTTTCTTGAGTTTTTTTCGTTAGCTCTAGCCATAAAATAACTTACAAGTCGAGTGGTTCTTCGCCGGGATTATATCAATTAAATCACGCTAATTACAGGTCTGAAAATTTAACTGAGTATTGTTCTTTGATTGATTATAAAAACCGCCGGCAGAGCTGCAAGTGCAGAAAAAGCAAGTGATCAAAAGATGCAGATAGTTTTAAGAGTTCCCAAGGCGGGAAATTGGACGAAAATTATAACGGAAAAACCGTTCCCTATCGTCCTAAAGATCTGCGTTAGATCGGTTGCTTAACCACACCCGCAGCCATGCAGACAGTCTTCAGTACAATGCTGAAATAAATTATATCAC
>JAHJAU010000037.1 GCA_018813785.1 Patescibacteria group bacterium
AACCAAAAGCCGAACAGTGCTGGCAGACGGGTCAATCATAAAACATCAAATCGTTTTGATATAAAAACTGCCTAACGCTTGATGATTAGAGTTGCAGCTCACGCAAATTATGCTATAAATCAGGCAGGTTCTTTTGAAAGGGGGCTGGAATGTGCGGAATCGCTGCCGCCTTTAATGTCCCGAATGCGACCCAAATCGTTTCGCTCATGCTTCGAACTCTGCAGGATCGCGGCCAAGAAGCTGCTGGAATATTATCGACTGATCGGCAAAGATTCTTCGAAAAAAGAGGGGTTGGTTTGGTCGGCGAAGTATTTCGACAAACCGACTTCGATCGTGAATTGCCAGGTCTCAACGCCATCGGACATGTCCGCTACCCAACTTCGGGTGATGCTTATGGCATTGGGAATGTTCAACCATTCTCAGCGCTCACTCCTTATGGCTGTGTGGCCGTGGCTCACAATGGGAATTTGACCAACTGTCCAACCATTATCCAGGATTTGGGTCTGCATACCTGCGATGAACGCGACGAAAGCGATACTCGATTACTGCTCCGCTTGCTGGCTTGCAGCGCCGGGGGTGATTGGGTGGCTAGGTTTAAGCGTGCGTTCGGTGTAATTGAAGGTGCGTTTGCCCTGGTGTCAGTCGCCGAAGATGGTACGTGCCTAGCGGCCATGGATCCGTATGGATTTCGACCGTTATCATATGTTAAATTCGGTGATGGTTGGCTGGTAGCATCAGAAACCTGCGCGTTTGATATTTTCGACTGCGACGGTGAGCCGCAGCAGGTTATGCCAGGTGCAATTATTGATTTCAGCGCCGGAAACCTAATCGCCCATCAATACGCCCGGCGTCTTTACACCCGCCATTGCTCATTCTGTGAAACCTACTTTGCCCGGCCGGACTCGTTCGTTTTTGGCAGCTCACCATATTGTCGCCGCAACACCTTGGGTGTAGCACTGGCACAAACCTGTCCTGGCATGGCGGACATTGTAATCCCAGTGCCGGACTCTTCTCTGGTCATGGCGAAAAGTTATGCGGCTACCCTGGGTCTGCCCTACGAATACGGTCTGATCAAAAGCCGCTACGAACAACGAACTTTCATTATCCCCGGAAACGATCAGCGAGTTTTTCGGGTACGCCTAAAACTCAACGCAGTTCAACCGGTGATTCGTGGACGTCATGTACTATTTGTCGAAGATTCCAAGGTGCGTGGCACCACCTCAAAACATATAGTGCGTTTACTGCGTCGTACTGGAGCCAAAAGCGTTCATGAACGAGTAGCTTCTCCGCCGGTCATCTCCAGTTGTCACTGGGGTATCGACACACCGACCAGAGAAGAATTAATCGCTCATCGTCTGACCAGCGAAGAAATACGTCAACAGCTGGGCCTAGATTCACTGGCTTATCTGCCACTAGAGGATTTTTGTCTGGCCTTTGATGACCCCAACAGAACTAAATACTGTTATTCATGTTTCACTGGGGAACTCCCAGTGACCGAACATGCTCCACCTCATGGCTGGACTTAAAATGACAGTTAAACAACACAACGTCCTCTTCTGGGGCGTTTTTTTATCTTTAGCTCTATATCCCCCAAGCTCAAAAAACAACACACCAACTTTCAGTAAAAATAACTAACCACTCTAAAGTCAGCGCTGACTCCCTTGACTTTCTATAATTAAAATGACAAAATGCTCCTCGACGACAAGTCAGGCTGCTGAGATGAATTGAGGCCAGCTCAATCCTTGATTCATCGAAGATTTTAAAAAACCGGTGACAAAAAGCTTGTCCGGTTTTAGCTAACTATATTCAAATGCTAGTCATCAGACTTTCACGTGTCGGCAAAAAGAAACAACCGACCTATCGCGTGGTTGTGCAAGAAAAACAGCGCGATCCATGGGGTACGTCAGTTGAAATTATCGGAAATTACAATCCACGCACTGAACCGAGCACATTAAATTTAAAAGAAGATCGTGTTAAACATTGGCTTGAAAGAGGTGCTCAGCCATCCCCAACAGTACATAATTTATTGGTTGATATTGGATTAGTTAAAGGTCCAAAAGTTCGGGCAACCTGTCATGATAAGGCAGAACCAACACCAGTTACAGACAGCCCGGCTCCAGCACCAGCAGTCGAGACAGAAAAAGTTACGCCGGTAGAAGAAGCGCCAGCACCAGCAGTCGAGACAGAAAAAGTTACGCCGGTAGAAGAAGCGCCAGCACCAGAAACTCCGGTAGAAGCGGAGCCGGTTCAAGAAACTCCGATTCCAGAAACCCCAGCAGAAGAATCCCCAACACTGACAGGGGAAGAAAAACCAGCCGCAGAATAAATTGGTAAAAACTTAAAAGCGACCTTAAACCGGTCGTTTTTAGAACCAAATAAAGCGCTCATGAGAGGCTCAATTGTGTTGACTGCTTTGTTCTTTTATGCTACGTTGCAATCAGTTCCTACGTTAAAGGGAACGGGTGTCATCTCACTTAAGAGACATCAGATTAACCGTTAATCAGGTGAGGTTCCTACCGGGAATGGAGCTAAGCCGTGCAAAAGATATGGATGAGACATTCGATCGCGAATTTGTCGAATACGTCGTAAAGGCCATTGTAAATCACCCGGAGGATGTGCGGGCTGAGCGCACCATCGATGAGAGGGGCGTACTCATAACTCTGCACGTCAACCCCGAAGACATGGGTTATGTCATCGGCAAGGCCGGTCAGACCGCCAGGTCTATCCGCACCCTGCTAAAAATCGTCGGCGCAAAAAATAACGCGCGCGTTAACCTCAAGATTTTCGAACCAGAGGGTGGCCGCAAGTTCAACAACAGCCAGCCCAAGGAGGGCGGCAAAGAAGAGGAAGTTGATACCTCGGCCGTCGATCTCGAAATCTAATTATAGTCCCGGATACAAAAATCCCCGCTTCGGCGGGGTTTTTGGTTAGGCTGAGATTTGACAGTTACAACCCAGCACGGCATTATTCGATGATGTTCATTAACACTTAAGCGAAACTGGAGAACCTCAATGGCTCATCCCACTAAAAAGGGGTTGGTGGTCGTGCGGAGCCCGCGTCGAGACCGTAGTAAAACTTCTGCCAACCGAGAAATCGATCTGGAATTAGCGCGGCGAATTAGAGCCGGCGATCGACAGGCGGCTGCTGAGCTAGTCAAAAAGTATGATACCTATGCCCACCAAATGGCAGTTCGCTATCATTATCGAACAAAGCTTGAACTGGATGATTTGTATCAGGAAGCACGAATCGGACTCATAACCGCAGTAGAAAAATATGATCCCGATCTAGGATACGCTTTCCTCACCTATGCTGCCTGGTGGGTACAAAATTCTCTAGCGCACTATTGTTCTGACTTTGGTCGAACGATTCGTGTGCCAGTTAATGCGCAAGAAAAATACCGCAAGCTTCGTCGTGCGGATCAACTGGATGAGGTTATTGGCTCAGAAGCGGATATCGTCCGGGCCATGCAGTTCATCATGCTTCCGATTGATCCACTATATGTTTACGGAACAGTGGCTGATGTTGAGGATTTTAAGTTAGGTGCCCAGGCTGAAACTTTTTTGACAGACATGATCCACCATCGAGAAAAGATAGCTCGGATCAATGCCGCCCTCGCGCGGTTACCAGAAATCTGGCGAGAGGTGCTTAAAATCCGCTTTTTGGAAGAGCAAACACTCAAAGATACCGGAAAAATACTACATGAACGTGG
>JAHJAU010000038.1 GCA_018813785.1 Patescibacteria group bacterium
AAAAATTTTTGGTAATTATTTTTTTAATATTTATATTTGTTTAAATCAGCCTCCACTTCTTCTTCGGTGCTTTGTGGTGTGAAATGAATGTGTTTGAGCGATAGTTGATCGATATTATTAATTTCAAATAATACGCCACTCAGGGCATTATTTTTTTGCAATAATTGTTTAGCACTGGCCAAGTCTTCCCAGAGAGCAATGTTCCGGTGCGCGTAGTAGCTTAAAATGCTTCGTCGCCAGGTTACTGTATCTTCTTCATCTTTGTTGGCCAGACGGATAAATATTACATCTTCTGGACGGGATAATTTGGATATTCGATCTCCTTGCACGGCGAAGAAGTCGGTTTGATTGATGGTCGTAGAAAGATAGGAAAAAATCAACAAAATAATTGTTGTCATGGTAGCTATCTGCCAAAATATTGCAGTTCGGTTTTTTTGACCGATCATTTTACTGACTAATATTCCACCCAAGACAGTTAATAGTGGTGCAGCTTTAATTGGAGAAAAATAATGCAATGTTGACCACTGAAAGAGTAATAAATGATGCAATAATACCGGTAATCCAGCTACCCAAACAAAAGGTAGATAGGAATTTAAAAGTATTTGTCGTTTTTTAATTAGTCGATCAAATCTAAAAAATCTGGCCAGGATAACAATTATTAAAATAGGAAGCAATCCAAAACCACGCAAATAGTTAAAAGGAAATCTCAGCCAAGCACTTGGATTATTCATGATGTAACGGCTGAAAAGAGGATTTTGATCAACATTTGAAATTCCTGCACGCAACAAAATTTTCTGTTTTATTTGTTCAAGAGTTAATGTTGGACCAACAGCCGAGATGAACTGACTCGCGGATAATATAAGTGCGCCCGCAGCCCCGAAGACTGAGGCTAAAAATATTGATCGTGAGTGTGGATGTCGCCAATGTAACAATGCATAAGCAGCAACTGTTCCTGCAAACAGCACACCCAACCATTCGGAGTAGCAAGTTAAAAAAATAAACAAGCCTAGCGCTAATACTCCCCGGCGGTGATATCGATTTCTAAATAACAGATCTAAAAAGAAATATATTCCGCCAGCAAAGAAGGGCATTGCTACCATATCAGCGAAAAAAGACTCAGAGTGCATGGTTAGTAATACTGGAGAAAATGTGTAGAAAGAAAATGCCAGAACGGCAGCCGCGCGATCTTTTTTTTCAGTCGACTGCTTAGTCAGTAGGGCAGTAATTAGGTAGACAAAAACTGCGGTAACAAGATGTAATAGCAGATTTATAATCTGTAAATATAAAAGTGATGGCCGGAAATTTAATAATGCAATCGGTAGATAGGGTAATATGATAGCTCCAGGAGGATATGATAAATAATAACACTCGCCCTTGTCAGTAAGTACGGAACAGAATGTCTTAATATTTTTATCTGTGGGCTTAGAATACGTATCGCTGGGTACAAAAAAGTGCTTTAAAGCACCCTGCTCTTTCCAGATTTCTAGACGAATCAGCGTATCCGAAGTTAATATCTCGTATCTTAAGCCCAGAGGTTTATTAAAGCTGTCTGATCGGATAAGAAGACTGGCAGAAAAGATTGTTAATAATAGTAAGATGGTAATGATCGGACGATTAAATAATCCAGCCTCATCACTTTTGGTTAATCGTTGTCGAACTAAATGAAATATTAATATTATTATCGTTCCTAAAAAAGCAAATGCAGCAAAACGCAATAAGGTTATTTCAAAATCGATGAGATTGATTTTTTCGGAAAAAAGCCAGCCTCGGATGAATGTTTCAAAGAAAGGAATGTCATTTGAGTTTAAATTGTCTAACCAGCTAGTGGGTAGGTGGTGACTGACATACAAACCTATAAATCCAATCATTGCTAATAGAGTAGCAATAATAAATATCAAGACATCTTTTTTTCTATATTTATTGAGGTTCATCTATTTTTTATTAGGGTATTGAGAGCAGCGATTCTACACTTTGTATCTCGATCAGGATCGAGTAAAATAAATTATATAGCTAATTATATCATTAGATAGTTTTTAAAGTATTTTCGTTATGATTGATATTTCTGATCTTAAGACTAAAAATACCTTGATTCAATTTGTGCGATATTTTTTTGTTGGAGGTTTTTGCGCGGTAGTGGATATTGCCGTTTTTGCCTTATTTAATGTCGGATTATCAGTATATTATCCCTTGGCGGTTTTTTTGAGTTTTACCGCCGGCACCCTGACTAATTTTGTCTTAAGTAATCGTTTTGTTTTCAATCGCCAAAGTCTTTCTTTGTCTCAAGCTTGCTTTCGTCATTATCTATCAAGTATCGGTGGGTTAATAACCAATGAGTTAGTGATGGTTCTCATGATTGAGGGGTTGGGTTTTGAGCGATTAGTTTTGGTTAAGATTGTAGCCACCGGTTGTGCCTTTTTTGTTAATTTTACCCTGATTAAATTTTACGCTTTTAATCATAAATTTAACCTTCGTCAGGCGTCGGTTGGCGTCGAGGAGGATGATGTAATATGAAACAAGTTTTAGTCACTGGCGGGTCGGGCTTTTTCGGTAGCATTCTCATTAAAGAGCTGCTCGCCCGTGGTTTTAATGTGATTAATATCGATTTGGTCCGCAGTCCGGATCAGCATGAGAGGTTAATTTCTTTTTTAGGTGACATTCGCAATCGGTCATTTATGGAAGAAACTATTTTTAAGCCGGCTAAGATTGAAGCGATTTTTCATTGCGCGGCTATTTTAGCTCACGCCGTGAAGGATAAAAAATTTCTTTGGCAGTCGAATGTTGATGGCACCAGAAACATCGTGGAGTTAGCCGCGCGCTATAATATTCCGAAGTTGGTATTCACTTCTTCCAATTGTTTATGGGCAGAGAATATGGGGCGACCGGTCAGAGAAGATGACGAACCACGACCGATAGAGATCTACGGCAAATCAAAGTGGGAAGGTGAAAAAATTCTTCAAGAGTACTCTGGCGATGTTCATTCCGTCATTCTTCGTTGTCCGACCATCATGGATGCCGGTCGACTGGGGCTACTGGGAATTTTATTTGAGTTTATTGATGAGGGGCGCAAGGTTTGGGTTGTGGGCGGCGGTGATAATCGTTATCAATTTATCTACGCACCGGATTTGATTGACGCTTGTTTGCGGGCTCTGGACTATGGACAGACCGAGGTAATGAATATCGGTTCGGACAACGTTAAAACTTTTCGCGAGGTTTATGATTATGTTATAGAGCGAGCTGGCACCGGTGCGCGAGTCGCGTCTCTGCCGCGTTGGTTGATAATTCCAGCTATGCAAGTTGCTTATGCACTGAAAATATCGCCACTGGGACCATATCAATATAAAATGATCGCTGAAGACTTCGTTTTTGATACCAATCGTATCAAGCGTGAACTCAGTTGGCAGCCAACACTGAACAACGAAGAGATGCTCTGGCGAGCTTATGAGTATTATCACAATAATCTTAATCAGATTAAGAATCGCAAAGAAGGTGAAGTCTCGGCGCACAATCAGGCCGCCAAAATGGGGGTGATCAAGCTACTAAAATGGTTATCGTAATAATATGTCCAAAAAAGCAATTATCATTGGTGCCGGTCCGGCCGGCCTTACGGCGGCATTTGAGCTTTTAAAAAGAACCGACATAAAACCGGTAATTTTTGAGGCAACCGGTGATATTGGCGGTATCTCCAAAACCGTTAAACATAAGGGTAATCGAATTGATATCGGTGGGCATCGTTTTTTTTCCAAATCAGATCGGGTGATGAATTGGTGGCGAGAGATTTTACCCATGCAAGGCCAACCATCTCGGGACGATTTAATATTGGGTCGAAAAATCGAACTGTCTGAAGTTGTCGGCGCACCGAACCCAGAGGTGGACGATGCGGTAATGTTAGTTAGAAATCGATTGTCACGAATTTATTTTTTGCGGTCTTTTTTTGATTACCCGATTTCGCTTAAATACAGCACTTTTAAGAATTTGGGATTATGGCGGATTATTAAGATTGGCTTTAGTTATGTGAAAGCGCGTTTGTTGCCGATCAGAACAGAAAAATCCCTGGAAGATTTTTTCGTTAATCGGTTTGGGCGCGAATTGTACCTGACGTTTTTTAAAGATTACACCGAGAAAGTTTGGGGTGTGCCCTGCGATCAAATTAAACCCGATTGGGGCGCCCAGCGGGTTAAAGGTTTAAGTATCACCAAAGCTGTCTGGCACGCCCTAAGTGGTATTTTCAAAAAAAATAAATCTTTGGAACAAAAGCAGGTTGAGACGTCATTGATTGAGCAATTTATGTATCCGAAATTGGGTCCGGGTCAGCTTTGGGAGGAGGTGGCCAAGAAGGTGGTTGCGGCTGATGGCGAGATCAATATGAACTGTCGAGTAACTGGCCTTGAGTGGTCTGGTAATCGAGTGACTGCCGTGGTGGTGGCGGACGCGGCCGGGGAAAGAGTGGTTGAAGCTGATTATGTTTTTTCGACTATGCCGGTCAGTGAATTGATTGCCGGTTTTAAGCCAGCTGCGCCTGAGGCCGTGCAACAGATCGCGGCCGGACTAGTATATCGTGATTTTATTACCGTCGGTTTATTGCTCAAAAAGATGAGCATCAAAAATTCGACCGGTATCCCATCGATCAATGATATTGTTCCGGACAATTGGATTTACATTCAGGAGCGAGATGTGAAATTGGGTCGACTGCAGATTTTTAATAATTGGAGTCCGTATTTGGTTCACGATCCGGATACGGTTTGGATAGGCTTAGAGTATTTTTGCCAGGAGGGTGACGAGTTGTGGAATAAGTCCGCTGAGGAGTTTGCCAGTTTTGCCGCGGCCGAGCTGGCTCATATCGGCGTAATCGATCAGGCTGATGTGTTGGACTCGACCGTAATCAAGATGCCCAAGACCTACCCGGCTTATTTTGGCACTTATGACCAGTTTGATGAGGTGCGTGATTTCACTGATCAAATCGAGAATTTATTTTTGATCGGTCGCAATGGCATGCATCGTTACAATAACGCCGATCACTCCATGCTAACGGCCATGGTGGCGGTTGATAACATTGCGGCTGGGCAAGCAGACAAAACCAATATTTGGAACATTAACGTCGAAGAAGAGTATCATGAGAAAAAATAATTTGGCTAATTTTATATTAGCCATTAGAAAAAATAAACATATTTTTTCGTGGTCGCTGATTATTCTTACGATCGCTGCTTTTATATTTTTTAATGGAATAGGATTGGTCAGCAGTCCGGTAAATTTTGATGAGTTAGAACATTTACACGCTGCTTGGCTTTGGTCACAAGGACTCCAGCCCTATGTTGATTTTTTTGAGCATCACCAAAAGCTTCTTTGGTTATTTTTAAAACCGATTGTTAATTATTTTGATAATAATCTTTTTGCAGCGATTGTTGCTGGACGCATATTGATTTTTGCTATCGTCAATTTGCTCTTATTGGTATCTTTTTTCTTTTATGCGCGTCTGTTTAACCGGCGCGTGGCTTGGCTAGCCACAGGATTATGGTTGCTGTTCATTATTATTGAACCGGGCGTGTTGCAGATACGATCAGACATGTTGATGTTATTGCTATTGGTTTCAGGAAGTTTGATTTTATACAGATTAAACGATTTGGGGTCTTCAAAGAAAAAAAGATACAGCCAGGCAATAATTGGGGGGCTGCTTTTAGGAGTAGCGATCTTGGTAACACCCAAAGCAATTTTTTGGCTAGCCGCGTTTTTTGTTGGTTGGGTAGTTACTTCTATTATTGAATCACGACAACAATTTTATTTTATTTTACCGTTGATGCTGATCAGTGGATTGGTGGTTTGCTCAACCATCATCTTTAATCTCTTTTATGAGAGTTGGTTTTATGATTTAGATAAATACTATAATGCGATTTGGCTAGCCAATAAACAATGTCCTGCTGTCTGGAATACCCGGCATAATTTATTGATGGCTCTGTTAGTCATTATTCATTGGGGGGTGGTTACACCAATTATTTTTGTTTTGAGCGGTGTCATTTTATCTCTGTCTAAAGTAATACAAAATGTACGTAAGAGTAGCGGTCATATAATGATTTGGTTATTAGCAATCGCTGGCGTTGTTTTAATGCTGATGGCTAAGACCGGAAATTTATACAACCTTTATCCCTTGCTGTGGGTATTTATAGCGTTTACTAGTTTGGCGCTAGAGAAGATTTTTAATTCGGAATCAATCAGCGCGTTTTTAAACGAAAGAATTTTATTAATCTGTTTAATAATTTTATTTGGATTTGGGACAAATATTTCAAGCTTAACACTTAGTTACTCATTACAGCCGCTTCAAACTGTTTTGGCCCTAGCCAAGCCGGGGGATACGTATATCACTGAACGAGGCGGTGGCGGTGGAGGAGGATACAGTCCGGTATTTATGTTTGATGCCGACCCATTATATTTTATGTCTAGCGTCGACCCCGATCCAAATAGAAAAGATCTTTTTGAAGTAGTAGATACAAAAAAACCCAAGTTTGTTTTTTCATCATCAATGAATAAAAAAACAAATCAGCAACTTTTAACTGATTATTTTGAAATGAGTTCAAATCAAAAAGAATATCTATCTCCTTATTTTCAGTTTTTTATTTTAAAATAGCTCTAATTTCAGTCAGTGAGAAGCTGCGCGATAATACTGACAAAATAAAATAAGTTGCCACCCCTATGCCGAAACGTGGGAAAAAGGGCATGCCTTTTAAACTTATGAGCAAAGCACACATTAGGCCAGAAGCTATAAAAATTTTTGAGAGGCGTTGAAAATTGGGTCGAAAATGAGCCAATGAATTCATAATTATTGTAACCACCACAGTCATGAATAACTGCGAAAGAACGACAACCATTGCGGCTGCATAGATTCCATAGGGGGGAATAAATTTAAAGAAAAGAAAAAAGGAAAATACCGCATTAATTACGTGATATTTAATTAGTTGTTGTTGTTGACCCGCGGCGAGTATTACGCAAAAACACAAAGAGCGCCAATAAGTCGTCGAAGCACTGATCATAAATAGGGTTAAAATTGGCCCCGCAGCGATAAATTTGATTCCACCAACGAACGCCATTATATCGGATGCCGTGGCCAATGTTCCGAAAACTATAGGCAAGATTATAATTGCGAGAAGATCAAATGATAAGGACATTTTGTGCCGGAGACCGGATAGATTATGACGAGACCACTCCAGCGCTAATAGTGGAAAAACTAGACCAAGAAAAATAGGTGGTAATAATCCAATTACGTTCAGTATTTTCTGAGCAGCGCTATATAAACCAACCTCAGCCGGTGATCGCATGATGGATAGTAATAATATGTCACTTCGAGAAGCTGCTAATCCAATTATGGCCATAACTGCCAGCGGCCACGATTCTCTCAGTGTAGAGAGCCATAATTGATAATTGATGCGAGGGCGAATCGTCACGTATTTTTTAGCCATGAACAAGGTCAGCATAAATTGACCGATGCTCGAAATAGAAAGAACCATGATAAAGGCTAATAATCCACCGCCAATTACAGCAACTATTAATGTTCCTATCAGTGTTAATACTCGTCCGACGAGTTCAACCACCCCCACCTTCCAGGTGGCCACATTCCGTTCAAAAATTCCATTAAGAACCCCGCGCAACAGGCCAGTCCAACCAGATATAGCTGCTATGGCGATAGCGATCGGTATAACTCGATCATAAGGAAAAAATAGTGCGACCAACGGCGCAAGAGTAAAAATAGCTCCAGCCACAGCTTGTAAAGTAACTATATTTGAGACTTCAACTTCTTGATCGGCATCAGCCTGCGAGATGCGTCGGGTTAAGATTTGTGGCAATCCCAGATTGGTTAAAGTAGAAAATATTTGTATGAAAGTCATGGCCACGGTGTAGTAGCCAAAATTACTCGGTCCAAGATGTCGAGTTAATATACCGATAACGAACAGGCTAATAGCCAGAGATCCAAATTTTCCTAGCAGTCTTAATACAACGTTTGCTGCAATTTTTTTCTTTAGAGACATACTTGAGGCATTATCTATCTACCACACCAATTCGTTGTTTAAACCTTTAGTAAGATTAATCGAATTAACTTAATAATTTTGAATCTTTTAAAGACTAAAATTATCAGCGTTGTTTAAATTTTTTTCTCAAATTATTAATTTTTTTTATCACAGAAAATTTTAGTAAGCCTGGTGCCACTTTTCCCATTAGATTAGAATTAAAAATTGGTTTTCTGTTAACTCGAGGAAAAGGAATATTTGGTACTTCTCTCTTGAGAAAGGGACACAGCTTCTCCCAACCATCCCCTTTACAGATATTCATGATTAATAAATCATGAGGACGATTTTTGAAATAAGCTAGGACGTTTTTATGATGTTGATAATATTCTTCCTGACAAGCTCGTTCATTTATGCTGTACCAAGGATCATTTGGGTCTTTTTCTAACCGTTCTTTACGAATTTTTACTCGTTTTACATGGTCAAATCGGCTTTTGAGCCAGCTTTTAAGGTCTCTTGTGTGTAGAATAAACTTACTCCCCGGGCATTGTTTATCTAATAAGGTGAATAAGTGATTTGTTGCATAAAAACTCCAATCTGAATATGCATCGAAATTTTCAATTCCGGTTAAAAGATTTTTTCCCGCCAAATAATTATTTGAGATAATTATTTGAGTATCTTTTTCCTGGGGTGGTGGAATAGGTCCATCCTCATCTGTTTGCCAATGCACACTTTTTAGCCCCAGAACTTTAAAAGCTTCATGGAGAGAGGTGGTGCCAGTCTTATTTAGTCCAATGCAGAAAATTTTTGATTGTAATTGGTTGTTGGTCATTATTATTCTTAAATAATGAGTATATTTTTTTATAAATTTGCTGCGATTTATTAATTTTAGGTCAAAAAATTCTTTTACGCATATAACCAAACCAGACTAAACGTATCCAATTTCTTAACCAAACAATGAAGCGATTTCCTGGGTATTTCCCAATGAATTTAGAAGTTATTTTTGCAGAAAGCTGTAACATGCGACGAGCTGATTTATTGCCAGCTGATTGTAAATGAGTGCGATATTTTAAACTATAACTTGGTAAATTATGTATTTTCCCAATTAAGCCCATGGTTAGCCAGAGAGCATAATCTTCTGCGTAAGTATAATTTTCAGGATAGCCACCTGCTAGAATGGCGGCATTTTTTTTGTAAACAACACTTGAATGAGCGAATCTATTACGGTGCAGAATCAATGACCTTATTTCTTTATCAGTTTCTGCGTTTAGGTATCGAAACAACTCATTGTTATCCTGGTCAATACAAATAATTCCTGTTCCGACCAAAACATGATTTGGGTGTGTATCGAGAAAGGTAATTTGTTTTTTTAATTTATCAGGATCACACCAAACGTCATCATGGTCAATATTTGCTATGTATTCACCGCAAGCAATTTTAAGACAAATATTGTGCGTTTTTGCGATACCAAGGTTTGTTTTGTTTTTTAATAGGCGGATTCTAGGGTCATCATATGATTCAATTATCGATAATGAATCATCTGACGAGTAATCATCCACGATAATAAATTCGAAATCGGTAAATGATTGACTGAGCACGCTGGCGATGGTTTCGCGCAAATAAAGACTACCATTATAGACCCCCATAATGACGCTAATTTTTGGCAATAAATTTTTTTTATTATGCATAGAGATTGTTTTTGGTATCTCTAGATTTAAAATTTCTTCCACATGGTAACAACTAACAATTTAATAGATTTAGAGTTAGGGGCGTTCTTATTCTTTGTACTATTAAAAATAATTACGTTTTTTTCTCCAGTTATTCATTTTACGTACGATAGAAAATTTAAATAGAATGGGTAAAACTTTTCTCAAGTGGTATTTCATTAAAATGAAAAAAGTTTTTTTATTGACATGTGGGAATAGTTTATTCGGTACGGGTAGTTTTAAGAATGAGCACAATTTCTCCCAGCCATCTCCGGCACAGACATTGATAACCAGTAAGTCCTGAGGACGATTTTTAAAATAGCTAAGCACATCCTCATGATGTTGATAATATTCTTCTTGCCAGGCTTGGGTATTCATACCAAACCAAGGATTATTTGGGTTTTTTTTAAGTTGTTCTTTACGATCAGAAGACCGTTTAATATGAGCAACACGACTTTTTATCCAACTTTTAAAATCTCTAACATTTAGGATGAATTTACTACCTGGATATTGTACGTCTAATAATTTAAATAAATGATTTGTTTCGTGAGTATTCCAGTCTGAATAAGCATTAAATTCTTCGATGTCAGCTAACAATTTTTTTCCGACCAAATAATTATTTTTAATAATTATTTGTATATTAGATTCTTGCGTAGAAGAGGTTGGGATTTTTTTTTCGAGACACCAATGAATGCTTTTTAGCCCCAGAACTTTAAAAGCTTCGTGGAGAGAGGTGGTGCCAGTCTTGTTTAGCCCAATGCAGAAAATTTTTGGCTGAATTTGATTATTATTCATTGTTAAATTGGTTGACGATGAATAAAGATTTTAAATTTTGAATTGAAACTCCGCCAAGTGCCAAAATTGAGATAGCGTAGATAGCACCGCCAACAATTATTTTATAAATAACGTTAATATCTGGCAGTGTTAATAATATTACTAACATGATTAGACTGGCTAACACGATTTTTAGAAGGAGCAATAAATTGGGTCGGAAACCGATATTTTTTGAAATGACTATAGTACAAACCATTGCGGAAAAAAATTCAGAAAAAATCGTTACTAGAGCGGCTCCTATGCCACCATAAAGCGGTATAAGAATTAAATAAAATAAGAGTGAAAGCAATGCATTGGTAATAAAGGCTTTAATTAATTTTTTTTGTAGTCCTAATGCTACAATGGCCAACATGTATAAAGCGCGCCAATAAATACCAATAACACTGAACATTAATATTTTTAAGAGTAGTCCAGCACTAGCAAAGTTTTGTCCAGCCACGAACATCATTAATTCATTAGAAAGAGCTAAGGCACCGAAAACAAGTGGGATAGCTAGTAATCCGAGGAATCTAAAAGAATGTGCCATTTTTCTAGATAATCCATTAATATCGCCACGCGACCAATCGAAGGTTACCAAGGGTGCGGCCAGCCCAATGAATAATGGTGGAATAGAGCTGACTGCATCAAGCACCCTATAGGCCGCACCATATAAACCGACTTGAGACGAGGTGCTTAATAAAGAAAGAATTATAATATCTCCTCTTAAGTAAACTAATTGAAGTATTTGGATTACAGCAAATGGCCAAGCATCTTTAATGGTTGTTTTCCAGATCGTTAAATCATATGAAATTTTTAGTGGTATATAGTGATTGGCTAAGATAACCAGAGCAATCATTTGAAGTAGATTGACCGTCGAAATTATGGTGATAATCGTAATTAATCCTTGCTGGAAGTTGGCGGCGATAACGATTCCAATTACAGTAATGATTCTCCCCGAAGTCTCAATGCTCACCGCCTGCCAAATGGATAATTTTTTTTGAAAAATTGAGGATAGTGATTGTTGTATGACACTGCAAAAAGTAGATAGAGCGGCAATGGCAATGGCTATAATAACTATTTTTTCGTAAGGAAATAATAAAGCCAAAAAAGGTGTGAAAACAAAAAAAGCCACACCACTCAGCAGGCGCAGACTCAAGATGTTTGTGGCAGCGGTGGATTCTTTGGAGTCTTTTTGTGAGATTGATCTTAGTAGGGTTGTGGCCAAGCCTAGCTCACTGAAAACTCCAATCATTTGGGCGAAGTTTAAGGCAATCGTGTACTGACCATAACCTTTTTGACCTAGCAAGCGCGTTAAAACAGCAGTAGAAATAATACTGATAATTATAATGGCAAGTTTTCCGCCGCCTTTAATACCTACATTCAAGGCAATTTTTTGCTTAGTATTTAACACATTACTCGAGTCCAACTTTAAACTAAGATGAATATGTTTAGAGTATAGCTTTTCACCAGTTATTTAAACTGATAAATTTATCATGGTGGTTAATAACTCGAACTGTTTGATTAATCAATTTATGATTACGATGACTAATTCTATAGTTGATGAGCGGCGCAAGGAGATAATGATCAGGTTAGAATCGGCTCACAATCGGATGAAACGTTACGAAAGTTTCAGGGGTCCAGGAGTAAAAAGAAAGATTTTGCGCGCCTTATTGCTGCGCGACAAGTACTTGATATATGTGCTGTGCCAGCTGCACTTGTTAGGTCAAAGGGAGGTTTTTGCTCCAACTTTTTTGGATAAGAAAATTAGAGTTAGAGTGCCTGATCTTGATGCTTCTTATTTATTTTTTTACGGCATATTATTGGGTTTGGAACACAAGCTATGTCGATACCTAGTTAATGAGTTAAACGAAACCGATAAATTTTTTGATGTTGGTGCCAATTATGGTTTCTATACTCTTTTAGCCCAAAGTTTTAGCGCAGAAGCACATGCCTTTGAGCCCAACCCGGAAATATGTAAGTTGCTTGAGAAGACCTTTAACGGAGAAAACGCTGTCGGGGTAAAAATTAATCAAATAGCTTTGGCCGATACAATCGGTGAGGTTAATTTTTATGATACTTCTGCCGCTGGACTTAGCGGTCGGGGCACGATTATTTCTGAAACCGCGGAAAACATGTCCAATTTTTTAAAAGTTCAGCGTGTTCCTACCACCACTTTAGATCAGTATGTTGAAAAGTTTGGTCGACCAACCTTCATTAAAATTGATGTTGAAGGTGCGGAACTAGCGGTAATTAATGGAGGTATTAAAACTTTGACCACTACCGAGGGATTAACTTTAGCAGTTGAGATTTGGGGAGGTGAAAGAGGTCGTAAATTTTCAACGGGAGTTATTGAACGATTGTGTGATTGGGGCTACAAACCATTTTCATTAAATGAACTTGGACAGCCAATAGCCGTCGATATTGATTCCCCGATTGCTTACATTGATTCGCTGCCCAATACTTTTGATAACATGATTTTTAAGAAATGATTGAATCAGCACTAAAATTAAATCAGTCACAGAAGATTAATGAATCAAAAATAATCGTGACAGTTGTCATTCCTGTTTATAATCGTCCAATATTTATCCGTCGAGCGATTGACAGTGTTATCGCCCAAACTTATAAGAATTGGGAGTTAATAATAGTTGATGATTGTTCAACCGACAATACTGTTGAGGTGATTAGGTCGTATTTAAATAAGAATGAACGAATTTCTTTGATTTGTCTGGAAAAAAATCGCGGCGTCTCTAACGCGCGTAATATTGGCATTGAAAAAGCTAGTGGTGAATATATAGCTTTTTTAGATTCAGACGACGAGTGGTTTCCGGATAAACTAACCAAACAAGTGAGACTATTTCAGCAAGATAAAACCGAACAGGTTGGTTTTGTTGGTTGCAATCGTATTATATTAGTTACTAAAACCGGACAAGAACACCGGAGTAGACTTATATTACAAGACAACACCCTTCGAATGTTCTTATCGCGTTGTTTTGTCGTTCCGTCTGGAGTAGTGGTTAAAAAAAAAGTTTTTACTAAGGTTGGATTATTTGATATCAACCTTGATTACTCAGAAGATTGGGATATGTGGATTAGAATTGCAGAAAAATTTTCTTTCGCCTTGATTGATGAGCCTTTATTTAAATATTATGAACATGGTGGAAATGCCTGCTCCGATCCAGCAAAATTAAATAAACGAGAGAGCGATACACATTTGGTTTTGAGGAAGCACGAACGACTTTATATGAGTGATTATAAATTACAAAGTGAACGAGAGAGATATTTAGGTCATATTTATGCCAGTTGGGGATTAATGAAACGAGCACGAAAAAAGTTTTTGTCAGCTTGGAAAATTAACCCAACTAACTTAATGGTATTATTTTGTTTTATGAGCAGTTTGTTTGGAGCGAAAGGCTACTTTTTCATAACATCTGTTTATGCGCGCTTGAAAAACTAGATTAAAGACTCTCTTTTAATGAGAATAATTTTTTAACACCAGGTTTATAGATTGATTAATAAAAAACTGCATTTTGCAGCTTTTTTGTTTGATAAAATACCCCAATGATTTATCAGCCTCCTATTTTTAGGTGATCAAATTTAGGTTGAGAGTCGTGTTTGATGGCATAACACATGATGTTTCTCTGAATGAGATTGCTGCTACCAAGCTCGATTAGTTCAATTTTTTCGTTGAAATTATTTTTTCTAAAACCTTTAATTTCATAAATATCGTAATTCAAACTTTGCAACAATGAGATCACTTCTTTCGAATTAGTACCAAAATTACTCAGGATATTACCATGCAATTCCAAAAAAATTGTAAGATTTTCTTTTTCTAATAGTGAGCGCATGCCTTGTAAGACTAATAACTCCGCTCCTTCAACATCAATTTTAATCACATCTGGCCGACACTCCTCGTTAAGAAAAAAACTATCTAAATCAACACTTCTCACGGCTAAACCATCATTTGCGTCCGCATCGTTTACTATTATTGATAAACGTGGATCGGGTGTCGAGTTTTTAGGAATTTTTACAAAGCCTTCTTTGTTAGAAATTCCGCAGTTATAAGCTTTAATATTATCCAAATTATTTAATTTAATATTTTTTTCCAACAGGGTGAAGGCTTGTGGATCAACTTCAAAACTAAAAATCTGATTAGCAGGAAAAAGTTTTCCTATTAAACAAGTGAAGTAACCCAAATTGGCACCAACATCGACAAAAGTTTGTCCTTGACTCAAGGAATCAATTAAGAGGCGAGTCAGGATTGGTTCATGGAGTCTTTTCTTGCTGTAACGTGGAAAAAACCAAAGTTTTGAATATTTATCGATGGTTGAAAAACTAATATCATGACTATCTACTTTCATTGTTATTTGATTTATTTTTCCGTATAAAAAATTAAATAAAAAAAGTTTGATTAATGCACATTTAAGCTGTCCCAACAAACAGAAAAATAGTTGAATACCTTTATCCGCCTTTTCTTTGAAGTGTTGATAATCGTGCGGGCCAGTCAAAATAGCACTAAATATTTTTTTCACGCGATTACTAATAGATTATTTAAGCTATTATTTTTGTACTAAGATTTTTGAGTAATTGCTCCGGTTTCCATCAAATAATCAATCACCTGTTGAGCACAATGTTCCGGGGTGAAGTTAACCGTATCCAGCACTATCTCTGCATTTTCTGGTTGTTCGTAAGGGTCATCAACGCCGGTGAAGCCTTTTAGTTTTCCTAGCTCGGCTTTTCGGTATAAACCTTTAACGTCGCGCTGACGACAAACTTCCATCGGTGCGTTTACCAGCACTTCGATGTATGTTCCAGTCTGGCTGATCAGTTCTCGATTTTTGTTTCGAGCTTCTCTATAGGGGGCAATAGCGGCACAAAGGGCGAAACCGCCATGTCTGGTTATTTCATTGGCCACAAAACCTATTCGCAGAATGTTTGTATCGCGATCCTCGCGGGAAAAGCCCAACCCCTTGGATAAATTTTGTCTGATTACATCACCGTCTAAAACGGTTATTTCTCGATCCTGAATCGCGGTTAATTTATCTTGCACTATTTTAGTGATGCTGGATTTACCCGATCCAGACAAACCAGTCATAAAAATTGTTATGCCGCGTTTTAATTCTCGTTGAGCAGTCAAGCGCAATTCACTGACCACTTCCGGAAATGATAACCAATCCGGCACCTCTTCGCCGGCTCGGATCAGGCGACGCAACTCCGTGCCAGAAATACTTAACGTTTGATGCTGGGGTTGTAGTTCAGCGGCAAATAAATATTTTTTCTCGCTTGGTACGTAAGCGATTTCTGATTGAGGAATGATGGTTAGGCCAATCTCAGATTCATATTGTTTGGTCAGGTCTTGAGCATCGTACGCCCCATATAACGGTTGACCATCGGAGCCTGGCCCAGGGTCAGCGTGATTGCGACCAACAATAAAATGCGTACAGCTATAATTTTTTCTGATCAGAGCATGCCAGAGAGCTTCGCGAGGTCCGGCCATGCGCATCGCCAACGGTAGCAGACTTAATTTGGCAAAATCTCGCGTATAAAGATCACTGATTTTACGATAACAGCGTACACGGGTTACGTAATCAATATCTCCGGGCTTGGTTTCACCTACTACCGGATGAATCAATACTTTAGCCATATAGTCTTCAGCACTGCGTCGGATCAATTCATAATGCGCTCGATGAATAGGATTTCTGGTTTGGAAACCAATAATTTTATCCCAGCCATTGGCGACAAACCAGTCTTGTAATTGTTGTGGCGTTTGTCGCAAATCCGTAAAACTGTGGTTGGCCGGCGAGGCCAAACCAAGAATTTGACCACCTAGATAGATATTGCCAGTTTCTTCAAGTAAATATCGTACTCCCGGATGAGCTTTGTCGATCGTGCCATAGACTTCCTTAGCTTCGCGCAACTTGTCCGGTTCGTAGATAGATGACACAGCTAGAATCGCCAGCGGTCCGCCATATTTATCGCACAGCAGTATTTCTTCTCCTGGGGAAAAGTTTTTCTCCCGTACATCAAAAGTGACCGGCATCGGCCATAAACAGCCATTCGTTAGCCGCATCGTTTGCACCACCGAGTTATAATCATCGACCGATAAGAAACCGGTCAGGGGAGAAAATGAGCCGTCGATTAGCATTTCTAAGTCGCACAGTTGCCGCGGGGTTAAATTGATACGACGTAAAGTAGCAATTCTGTCCCGATAGAGACTTAAATTTTCGGTTTTTATTGCGAGATTTACTAGCCTTGTGTTGATGGCGGTCGTCATATTTTGGCTAAAGGCGGTCGTAAATAATTAATGGAAGTTATCAAGTTGATGATAACAGGATCTTTTCCTTTCGCAACCACACAGGAGAAGTTTTTTAATAAAAAAGGTGGCGCCCGACATTGATCGAGCGCCATATATACCCTTATTTTTTCGGCTGAGTGCCGGGCAGGGCTGGGTAAGCGCCCTCCTTATGCTGCATTAGCCGAATGTCGGCACGCAGCCCAGCCACTGGGCCAGCGCCAGCACAGCTCCGGCCAGGAGGCAGAACACGATCCAGCCGCCCCAGTCCGACATGTCGGACCTCCCTTCTTCCTTAACCCCACGACAAGTTGGGTCAAGGAGAGTTTGATCGATCATCCTTTATGATCGACTTAATATCTTAGCACGAACTACAAATTATGTCAAGACACGCCGTACATTACTGTTATTTTAAGTTTAAATCTAATGTCAGATAGGTTTGACAAAAAATATTAAGATTTGGAGTCACCTCCACCATCTAACTCGTGTTAAATATGAATATGGTTGGGCGGCGGGTAGCTGCAGAGTTTACCCTGTCGCTCGCGAGCGACGTGGCTTGCCTCCGCAGCTACGCCCTAACAATAATTCAATCGATTAGACCGAGATAAATTTTAATGATCGCAGGTTATCTCAACTAAAAAACACCGCTTTTGGCGGTGTTTTTTGTCTTTTTAATTACTCATTGCTAGCAACCTCTTCGGTGCTGGCCTCGGTGTTAGTAACTTCTTCGGTATTGGCAACCTCTTCGGTGCCAGCTTCGTTAGTTGCACCGGCGGAGCAATCTACACCCTCTGGGCAAGAATCACACATAAGTCTGATCGTTAATAATAAACCCTGACCACCTTACAGGAATAAGCATAATATGTCAATTCGTCACTAAAGTGTTATATTAAAGTTCCTAATAAATTAATCCAAACACATGAGTGGTTTCAGCATTAAATTAGAAGAAAAAGTCTTGATTAATGAAAATTTTCGTGAAGTATTATTTACCACAGAACGAAGTCAGTTGGTTGTAATGGCTTTACAGCCAGGCGAAGATATTGGTTTAGAGGTGCACGACGAACACGATCAGTTTATTCGAGTGGAGGTCGGGACGGGTAAAGCGGTAATGGATGGCGAAGAGCATCAACTTGAAGATGGAAGCGCGGTCGTTATTCCGGCTGGTACCGAGCATAATATTTTGAATACCGGTGATGGAGTGATGAAGCTTTATACGATTTATACTCCACCAGAGCATCCAGACGGTCGTCTGGATGCTGTTAAGCCAGCCTAATAAGCAGCATTTTTAAATTTAAAAACCCCCGAGTTTTAAACTCGGGGGGTTTGTTGCAGATCTATTTTTTGTAGCAGCCAGGCGGTCACCGAATGAAAGTCTTGACTGACTACAGTATCGCCCATATATCGTCTAATTTTATTAGCCTCATCGACTGATTCGGCAATGCCCAACCGATTTTTTTTGAAATGACCCAACTTTACATCACCAGCTGAATCACCAACAGCCAGAAGTCGATGTAGCGAGACGTTATGCTTTTTGGCGAATTGCCGTGACCAACGACCTTTATTGTCAGGAATCACGTAGGTTCGACGAGAGTGTGAGACGAAACGCCCCACACGATTGGCCGTTAAATTCGCGGCATAGATTTCATCGAAGGCATCTTGCAGACCATTGGCAATCATGGCTTCGACAATGAGCGGTCGAACACCATAAGAAACTATGGCTACGGCGACATTGCGCGCGTGTAATTCTGACAGACATTCGGTTACCCCCACTCGAACGCGGATATCAGCCATTAGAGCCCGTACCTGTTTATTGGTCACGCGGCAATCTACATAGATATCCAGGGTCTGCGCGAGCCAGTCGAGCTCATCTCGGACACTCAATTCACCGGCCAGTGCCTGAGGCAGATACAAATCGCGTAATTCAATTGCTTGGTCGCGACCATGTTGAGGTAGTGCACGCTCATCAAATAGTTTCATCAACGAACCGATGTTTTTGTTGAATAGGGTGCCATCGCAGTCGAAGACCACACCCCAACACTTCTTTGACATCGCCAAAACCTCCATTTCAAAGAGCGTCATAGCATCTTAGCCGACGAGGTTAAGGATAGCAAATTTTTAGCTAATGAATATCATTGCAGAGTTTGTCTTCACTTCTTGCTTCGGGGCGAAGACGAAGATTGACAATGAACCATTGTTTTGATAAGATCTTTTTTTGGTTTAGAGTGTTGCCGGGTCTTTGAAAATTAAATAAAAAGAGGTGAAACGTGAGTAGTAACGTTTTAATCGTGGGTGGCGGTGGTCGTGAACACGCCCTGGCTTGGAAGATGGTGCAATCTCCGCGACTGCGTAAGTTGTTTATTGCTCCGGGAAATCCGGGCACTGCCGAGTTCGGAGAAAACGTTTCTTTGTTGCCCACTGATCTGCAGGGTTTGACTGACTTTGCTGAAGCTAATCAGATAGATTTAACCGTGGTTGGTCCAGAGGATCCACTGGCGGCTGGCCTGACCAGTCGATTTCACCAGCGCGGCCTGCCTATCTTTGGTTCATCTTGCACAGCAGCATCTCTGGAATGCTCAAAAGTTTTTGCTAAGCATTTGATGGATGCAGCTGGCGTGCCCACAGCACAATATCGTGTCTTCAGAGATTTTTGGTCGGCTTGGGATTACATCTGCGCCACGGGTGTGCCACTCGTTATTAAAGCCAATGGTTTAGCAGCTGGTAAAGGCGTTTTTGTTTGTCGTGAGATCACCGAAGCTTTGCGCGCTTTGGTTATTCTCATGAGAGATCGAGTCTTCGGTTCGGCTGGTGACACCGTAGTTATCGAGGAGCTGCTTGAGGGACGCGAGGTATCAATTCATGCTTTCACTGATGGCTTGCGCTACTGCTTGATGCCTCCAGCACAGGATCATAAAACATTGAGCGATGGCGGTCGCGGACCAAATACCGGTGGTATGGGCGTTGTGGCGCCAGTACCCTGGTTTTCTGGTCCAGAGAACGAAGCTGCCGCTCGACAGATAGTCGAACGAACGCTCGAATCAATGCGTTATCGCGGATATGAGTTCAGAGGTTGTTTGTATCCGGGTTTGATGGTCACCGCTAACGGTTCAAAAGTGCTCGAGTATAATGTTCGTTTTGGCGATCCGGAAGCTCAGGTCTACATGCGACTATTGCGGTCTGATTTGCTGGAAGTAACCGAAGCTTGCGCTGCTGGAGGTCTGACCCAGCCAGTGGACTGGTACGACGGTTTCGCGGTTTGTGTGGTTTTGGCCGCACCCGGATATCCAGAGAAGCCGATTGGTGGATCACCAATAGATGGTATAGAACGGGCTGAATCAGTGCCCGGTGTGGTAGTTTTTCATTCGGGCACCAAGATTAATCAAATCACAGGTGAATTGATTACTGCTGGCGGTCGTGTTCTGTCAGTGACTGCAATTGGTGCCACATTGGCCGAAGCGCAATCACGCGCGTATCGAGCTATTGGCTTCATTCATTTTGAAGAGATGCATTTTCGTCGTGACATTGGGGCGTACTGTCAATAAACGATAAAAACATGAGACCGGTTTAACTGGTCTTTTTTTGCGGGAAAAACTCTGGATATTAATCCGAGAGTATTTCACGGTTATGGTAGATAGCTTGAATGATTCGAGCTAGCGAAGTATCTTTAGACAGGTTAATCGAAGTTCATTTTATTTGGGAGGAATCATGATTAGCGAATATGAGTTGCTTCAGCCAGTGACAGACATTCAGCTGGTGAGACAGATTGTCAGAGAACACCCGTACGGTCTCGAGGGTTACACCCGGCGTTCTTTAGAGGAGTTGGATTTGCTGGCTGAGCTTAAGCAGCTTGGTTTGGCTGAACCGCCCACCGGTTTGACTATCGGTAAATTTTTACGGGAACGTGGTTGGCGGCATGTGGGCGAGACTGGTCATTTGCTTCTGCGTCCGAGTCAGGAACCGCATTGGTCGATCGGCCTGAATGCACCGTCAATTGCTTTCGTGCAATTGTTCGAAAAGCACCGAACCGATGAGGTGTCTTTTCATTTGAAATTTAGCAAGCTGTACTTGTGTATCATTTTGATTCGGCAACACGTGTTGCAGCTCACTGGTTGGCTCTCTTTGGAGGAGTTTCTGGTTCGATTCGATCAATAAACACCCCGTCGTTTAGCCGGGTTACTATAAGCAAAAACGCACCAATACTTTTTGGTGCATTTTTTATAATGACTCTTGTTAAGAATAATTTACTGAGAAGAGTTTCATGATTTTTTGATTGACTACTAGGTGGCTCAGGATAGTCACGACCAGAATCAGAGTGTCAATCTTTCTTCAACTGCCCGCCAATTGATATGTTCCCAGAAACCGTCAATAAATTTTCCTCGATCATTGCGATGGTCGATGTAATAAGCATGTTCCCAAACATCGAGCGGTAGGAGCCCACGAACATCCGTACCAGCTGGAGTTTCAGCATTGCTGTATTGATGTATGGCTAGTTTTCCATCAGATAACTGCACTAACCAAATCCAGCCAGAACCGAACAGACCAGCTGCTTTTTGAGTGAATTCGTCACGAAAAGCAGTCAATGAACCAAAATTATATGCTAATTTTGCTTCAAAATCAGCGCTCAATTTCTGTAATTCGGTCGATAAAGATCGCCAGAACACATCATGATTAAAGTGTTGAGCAGCATGGTTAAAGATACCGGGTTGATTGTTGCGGGTTTTGGCGATTATTTCTTCAAGTGGTTGATTCATCAAATCACTACCCTCAATCGCCGCGTTGAGTTTATTGACATAGGCGGCGTGATGTTTGCCATGATGATAGAAAAATGTTTCTGCTGACGCCCATGGAGACAAGGTCTCCGGATTAAAAGGTAATTCCGGTAAAGAAAAAGGCATATTTAAATCAAATTAATATTTTTAATCGTTGGTCTTAATAATTACGAAAGACAAGTACCATACTATAGTAATTTCAATGTAATAAATACCGGTGCTGGTTCTTCTCGCGTCAATCGTTATAATAACTGAGCTAAAAGTAGAATTGTGGATAACTATGGAGCAATTAACATTAACTTCGCAAGTAAAAAAAGAAACATTGGGGCAAAAAGCTTCGAGTTGGAAACATCGATCAGTTGCTACGGCCAGATACACGGGTAAGCAACTGGCCTGGTTTGTTCGACTTGGCGGTATTTTAGTCGTGACGTTACTTTGGGGTTCAGCCTGGGTGGTAAATGTTCGGGCGGAAGATCGGTTAGCAGAGGCGCTGCAAATGTGTGTCAGCAAACATCCTTATGTGACTAAGACGGTTGAAATTGTTACCGGGGCTACTTTTAGTACGCTCATGGAAGGAGCGGAAGTTAGCGGGATGGATATTTTGGCTATTCTCACTGTTGCCGACAATGTATATAACTTGTCGAGCATTCGTCTGGGGCGAAACTTAGAATTAAGATACAAACGGGAAAGCGGAGAATTAGTCGGTCTCGAATATCAAATCGATACCGAAGAGATGTTGTATGTCACCAAGGACGAAGATGGCTGGCAGGCAGAACGAAAATTGATCGAATATGAAGTTCGACTTCGTACGGTTGAAGGAGCCATCGAATCATCATTGTATATCGCAGCTCTAGAGCAGGGTTTAGATGATCGGGCTGTGGTGGCATTGGCTGATGTTTTTCAGTGGGAACTGGATTTTTCCATGGATGTCCAGCAAGGAGATGGTTTTAAATTTATTTACGAAGAGCGTTTTTTGGCCGGTCGTTATATCATGCCTGGACGAGTTTTAGCCGCTAAGTTTATAAATTCTGGTGAGTCGCATTATGCTTTTTTGTTTGAAACAACTCCAGGCAAAGAAGCTCATTTTAACGAACAGGGAGAGTCAGTACAGAAGATGTTTCTCAAAGCACCGGTAGCTTTCAAATATATTTCATCCGGTTTTACGACCGGTCTTCGTTATGTCGAGGCGTTTAATGTGTCCACCGGCCATCGCGCGATCGACTACGCAGCACCGCTTGGAACACCGGTTCGGGCTGTTGGTGATGGCACGGTAGTTAGGGCTGGCTGGAACGGTGCTTACGGTCAGTTTGTCAGCATTCGACATAACGGCACCTACACTACTAACTACGCACATCTGTCTCGTTTTGCGGTGAGCTACGGTCAAAAAGTGTCACAAGGTCAGACAATTGGTTATGTTGGCTCAACTGGTTTTTCTACCGGCCCCCACTTGCATTACGAGATGGTTAAAAATGGCGTCAAGATAAATCCGTTACGTGAAGATTTTCCGGGTATTGATCCAGTGCCAGCAGATCAGTTGACTGAGTATTTGAAAGTAGTTGAGACCTGGCAACCAAAATTGGATCAGCTGTAAAATTTGATTGATGTTTTTGTCTCAGATTTTTAGTCACTCATGATCAAAATAAAAAATCCCGCGGTAGAGCGCGGGTTTTTTGATTAGTCGGATTGGTTGGGTAAAGGCAATCTCAGCTGGTTGTAGGCAGCCTCGATGTATTCGACATCGATTTCGGTAATAAAAGAACCGCGGATTTCTGGCGCCCGATAAGCCCAGTGTTTTTTATATTGTCTATCGAGCAGATCGAGGGCTTGGGTAAGCCGACCTCGATCGTTGGCTAAGCGCATGATTTGTACCATCATAGCTCGCCCCTGAGGATTGAATCGATAGATGAATTCACTGGCCCGATCACGATACTCCGGCGGAAACTCACTAATCATCTGATCGATTGATTGGTTGAATCGATCAATATCTTTGTCGCTGGGTTTTTGCAGTCGATGACTTTCAGCCTCAGCCACTAAGTGTAAGACGCGATCCGGGTCATTGATTACTCGGAAGTTTTGTACTGGGCTGGTTGTGACCAGGGAGCCTGCACCATTCAAGCGCAGACACAGACCACGGCGAAGCCAGCCAACTTCAACACTGGAGCCACCACGAGTTGCGCCTTGTAAATAATATAAACTCGGCTGACGCATTCTTTTGTGTGGACCTACCATTACGAGCTCATGCTGGTCGGGGCTGGTTATGACCAGTGTGTAGGTCGAACCACTTTGGGTGTCGACTTCGAGCATAGTACCCAGTGGTACGTTTTTGATGTAAAAACCACCAGTCTGTTCGGCTTGCTCCAGGAATTGTTGGACATCCAGTAACAGTTTTTGATCCACGTTTGCACTCCTTTGAGTTTTGAGCCCTGCATTCATTTATGCTGCTGTACAAGTAACTGTCAAACGTTAAAGAACTATTAAGTAGAAATCAGGAAGTGAATTATATTAATGATTGGTTGAAAAACAGACCTTTTTAAGGGGTCTGTTTTGAAATCGAATTTTAGTTTGAGCAAGTGAGACCGAGAAAAGTGCAGATAGTATTTCTGGGTGTACATTCTTCCGTTGTGGTGTAGCAGGCGCCATCCAGCTGGCAAAAGTGGGCTAGCCAGGGTGGACAACGTTGATCGGTATTGATGACACAATCGTCCAGGTCGGCTACACAGCCACCGGAGGCTGGGCAGAAATGGGGCGTTTCCTCAGCACACTGATAGAACCGTCCACCACAACAATTAGCCGTGTTATGAGAGCTGGTACAACGCCACTCTTCGTCGCCACACTGAAAGATGGGACTGCTGCAATTGACGTGGGCTGGCCAACAACCATCGCCACAGTTTGTTGGCTGATCTTCATTGGGGCAGATTATTCCACAGTCACGTAAACACCAAAGTGGTTCGTCGCCCCGACAATGACCGTCGCCACAAATGCCAGCCAAACAGTCCTGCGGACAGTAAACTTCTTCGTGTAGTTCGCAGGTGCCGTTACCGCAACCGACTTCACCGTAGCAGTCTGAACGACACCAACCTGCTTCGATGGCCGATTCACAACGACCGTCACCACACATATTGAATGAGCAATCCTCGCGACAGTGACCCTCCTCGTGCGGCAGGCAAATTCCGTCACCACAAATGCCACAATCGTCTGAGCAATGATTTACTTCTTGCGATTCGCAGCGACCATCACCACAGTCACCGACTTGACGGTGTTGGCAGTCCGGACCATAAGGTGAATCGAATCGTTCGCAGACGCCATCATTGGCACAAGTTAGACCACAGCAATCCGGGCACCAGCCATTTTCGGTTTTTCGGTCACAGATACCATCGCCACAATGTGGATTCTCTGGCAGAGCATCGCAGCCTGTTAGACCGCCACCTATCGTGATTAGCAGAACCGCAAAAGCAATAAACAAAGAACGTTTCAGCATCATCATCTCCTTGGTAAAGATCTTATCTCACATTTTAAAGTACCTGTCACCCTCGACAGGTAAAAGGGACAGGTACCTGTCTCATTCTATAAAGATTAAAGGAGGATTTAAGCATTTTAAAGTACCTGTCACCCTCGACAGGTAAAAGGGACAGGTACCTGTCTCATTCTATAAAGATTAAAGGAGGATTTAAGAGAATTGGTTGCTTGATTTGATATTTTTTTGATCTTCACGGAGCCGATCTGCAAAAATAAAAAACCCTCGCTTAGGCGAGGGTTCGGATTGATGGTTCAGGAGCAGGGGAGGTTGAGCAGGGTGCAGGAATCACGGGAAGAACATTCTGTCTCGAAGACATCGAGGGTATAACACTCATCGTCAGCGGAACAGAAGTAGGGTCGGTTTTCGGGGCAAGAATGGAAAATGTCTTCGCAACAATTAGCCCGGTAATTCGTCCAACCACAACGATAAGATGCATCGTCGCAATAGAACGTTCTCGATCGGCAATTCGTGCCGATTGGCCAGCAACCGGAATCATCGTCGCAATCTACGGGGTAATCCGGATCGTTACAGAATCGGCAGTCTGTTGGGCATCGCAACCAGTCCTCGCCAATGGAATCGTCACAGACATCATCACCACAAGTTACCGGACAATCTTCAGGACAGGTTTCGGGGGTTTCATCCAGGTCACACGTGTCCCAGCCACAGTGACAATCGTCCGGACAAGTCTCAGCTGTTTCACCTAGCTCGCAGATTAGATCGCCACATTCGAGCGGTCGAGGGCAGTCTTCGGGGCAGAACCATTGATCTTCCGGTCCGCTACACACACCGTTGCCACATTCACCACAGTCTTGATAACAAGTCAGTTCGGTCTCTCCGCGGTCTGAATCGCATTGCCCGTTCCAGCAGCTGCAGTCCTCGAAACAGTTTTGATCGTCCTCACCGCGCGTATATTCGCAGATATTATCGCCGCAAAGTGGTGGGGATCCACAGTCACGCGGGCAATTAAACTCGTGTTCCCAGCCGTTGCAGATTCCATCGCCACAGATAGCGACGCAATCATCGGGGCAGAGATTGAAGTTTTCGTCGTCTGAACAGATGCCATCGCCGCAGAATTCTGGTTCCTCTTCTTCTAGACATTCATCGCCGACACAATCGTCGGCCTGATCATCACAGTTCGCCAACAGCAGAATCGCCGCCAGCCAGCAGATTAGAGCTTTGGTTCGTTTCATGATGCACCTTCTGATCAGAGTGGTCCGCAATCGAAACGACAGAACCATTCTTCGCCTGGATCACAATTGGAGTCGCCGCACTCAGCACAATCTTCTGGGCAAGCGTCAGCGTTTTCGCGTTCATCACAGTGATGATCGCCGCAGACCAGCCAGCAGTCGCTGAGACAGGTACCAACTTCCCACCAGTTGCACAGACCGTCACCACAGACAATATTTGAGCTGGGACAGTCCGGGCAGGCCAGACTCAGGTCTTCGACCCAGGAACAGACTCCGTCACCGCATTCGTCACAAGGTGAAGCTTCGTTGCAATACTGCACGTCATCACAGGCAACCAAAGGTTGCCAGAATTCTGGATTCGAACAACGATAGCAATCACTGATACACCAACCGCGCTCAGCATCTTCGCAAATACCATTGCCACACTCAAAGCAATCGAGTGAGCAGGAGGTGGTTTCCAGTTGATCACAGACATGATCACCGCAGACCACGCAATCCTCCGGGCAGATACCCCATTCAGCGTCGGCACAGTAATTATCGCCGCAGACTTCTGGTTGATCACCGATTTGATAGACAATCGTGTCTTCACAGCTAAGGGAAAATAACGCCAGGACGCAGCAAGCACACCAACCAATCGTTTTCATTTTGAACCTCCAAATGAAAAGAACTCGATAAATTCTTCATAGCGTATTAACTCAGGGCGGTCAAATATAAAATCAGTCCGTCGACATCAATTACTACGATCAATTTATTCGTATTGAGGTTACTTGTTAGCGGCAAACCTAATTTATTAGCGGATAATTAAAAAACCCGCACAATTGTGCGGGGATGCGTCAGTTAGTTAGTTGGTTCAACCAGGCTTACTGACTGAACGGTCGACAGTCTACGTAGCAGAAACTCTCTTCGCCGGATTCACATTCTCCGTCACCACAGACCGCGCAGTCTTCGGGACAGAGATTGAGTTCGAGCTCCAGGTCGTTGCAGGTTCCGTCGCCGCAGATAGTGCAGTCGTCCGGACAAACTCCGTACTCCCAGTAGTCGCAGGTTTCGTCACCGCACACTGGTTCATAGCAGTCCGGACAGCCAGTCAGCATCTCTACATAGCCGCACTCACCATCAAGACAAACCTCGCAGGAGAGCAGACCTTCCCCGCAGTAAAACTCAGAGCAAGGAACAAGATTCCAGTAAGGATCTACGCAGGGGTAACAATCAGAGATGCAGAAGTCTGTCTCACTGCCTTCACACTCGCCGTCACCGCAGGCCGAACAGTCGAGCGCACAGTAATCCAGCTCGTCGCCGGTGCACTCGCCGTCACCGCAGATCGGGCAATCGACAGCGCAGGTGCCGTAGACCCATTCACTCGAAGCGCAGATGCCGTCACCGCAGGTCGCCGTTGTGTCATCACAACAAGGCGGGTCATCGTTGTCACAGCCGGCAGCGAAAACGAACAGCGCGGCCAGGACAACCACCAGAAAACCAAGCTTCAAAGAACTCATCACATCACCTCCGTCACGCCTTTTTTCCTTTTTAAGCGGCGCGCAAAATTTATCTAAACGCTTTGACTAACTTATTGTCAAGCACTGTTAAATACAGATTGATTAGAAGCTGAAGCCTAATCAAGTTCCCTTACCTAGTTTTTAGGTTTTTTACCCAGTCATACATTTTACCCACTTCAAGCTTTCATTTATCTATAGACGCATTATCCTGATCAAGATAAAGTGTCTTGGTAAGATAATTTTTTTCCTATGGAAAATGAAGAAATTTCAATTCAAGCCACTGCAGAGGAGGTAGCAACACGAAGTTCATTCGAGGCGCATGCCTATGTGTTTACTGCCAGCTTTTGTCTGATGGTTATTGAGCTGGTCGCCGGTCGAATTATGGCGCCTTATCTGGGATCGTCACTTTATACCTGGACCAGCGTTATTGGTGTGGTATTGACCGGTATCACGGTTGGTAATTATGCCGGCGGTGTCCTGGCTGAGCGCGGTGCAGCCTGGAAAAGCGTGGCCACTATTTTTGTTTTTGCTGGTTTTGCCGGAGCAATGTCTTATTACACCTATTCACCGGTGGTTAGTGTGGTTGAGTCTTTGGCTTTGCCAGTGCAGCTGGCCACACTGATATTTGCTTTGATTGGTTTTTTCCCGATCAGTCTTTTGCTGAGCATGATCACACCCATCGTTATTACGTTATCGTTGACCTGTCTTAAAAAGACCGGCACCACAGTGGGGCGGATTTATGCGGTATCAGCCCTGGCGAGCATCGCCGGTACTTTTACGGCTGGTTTTTTGTTGATTCCGCTCATCGGAGTAAAAACCATCGTCTTGTCAGTTTCAGCCATATTGCTTTTGGCTGGGATTTTTTCTTCGCGCGGTCGATCAACCAGGGATTTATGTGTGAAAGCGGGATTGGTTTTATTATGGCTCAGTTTTTTAACTCCTCAATTTTGCACCACTGAGACGGCTTATTATTGTATCAATCTGGATCGGACACAGTCTGAGCGTGGTTCAGGTTATCGGCTGGTGTTGGATCGATTGACTCATAGTTATATTTTTCAGGATCCAACAATTTTAGAATATGATTACGAATCGGTTTATGGAGTAGCGGTGGAATATTTAGCTCGTAAGCTGAATGATCACCCTTTACGAACGCTGAATATCGGTGGCGGTGGATACACCATGCCGAAGTTTGTCGCCAACGGTTATCCCGACTCACAGGTTGATGTGGTTGAGATTGATCCGGCCGTGACCCGGTTCAACGAAAAATATCTGGGGTTGAATCCGGTCGGGGATATCCGGACTTATAATTTGGATGCCCGTGTGTTTTTTGCCTGGGGAGCGGATGGTAATCAGTATGATCTTATTTTTGGGGATGCTTTTAACGATTATTCCATTCCGTATCATTTGACCACTTTGGAGTTT
>JAHJAU010000039.1 GCA_018813785.1 Patescibacteria group bacterium
TCATGATAGCCGCGGAAAAATATGATCCGGATCTGGGATATGCTTTTCTCACCTATGCTGCCTGGTGGGTAAAAAATTCTCTGGCACACTATTGCGCTGACTTTAGCCGAACGATCCGCGTACCGATTAATGCACAAGAAAAATACCGCAAACTCTATCGTGCAGACCAGCTGAATACGGCGATTGATTTAGAGGCGGACATTGTTCGAGCCATGCAATTCACCATGCTTCCAATCGATCCGTTACAGGTTGAAAGAGGAGCAGTGGCTGATGTCGCAGATCCTAAATTCGGTACTCGGGCTGAAACTCTTTTGACTGATATGATCCACCATCGAGAAAAGATGGCTCGGGTCCAGATTGCGCTGGAGCAGTTACCAGAAATCTGGCGAGAAGTGCTTAAAATTCGCTTTTTAGAAGAGCAAACACTCGAAGATGCTGGTAAAATACTACATGAACGTGGCATTACTCCACGGCGTCTCACTCGCGAACGTATTCGACAAATTGAATTTAAGGCTAAGCGAAAGCTTCAGCAAATTCTTCTCGAAACCAAAGAATAAAACTCACCCGGCCCCAATCCGGGTTTTTATTTTCCAGCCAATTGACGAACCAACTTCTACCGAGTAATCTGCTAAAATTCATTTATGACGATCCAGAAACACAAAATTCGTTTCGATATAATCTCAATATTCCCTAAAATGTTTGAGGGATATTTTAGTGACTCGATTATTGCCCGGGCACAAAAAAAACGGCTTATCGATATCCGCCTACATGATCTGCGCCGCTGGACCAACGATCGCCATCGAACTGTGGACGATAAACCTTTCGGTGGTGGTCCGGGCATGATCATGATGATTGAACCGTTTTATCGAGCTGTTCGATCTTTAAGATTGCTTCGCAATAAAAAAACGAGCGATCTGAAACAAAAAAAATCTACAAACCGCGTCATTCTTATGTCAGCCAAAGGTAAAAGATTTACTCATAAAGATGCGGTGCGGTTGGCAAAATATAACCGAATTGTTTTATTGTGTGGTCGCTATGAAGGCGTTGACGAACGCGTGGCAAGGAAAATCTGTGACGAAGAAATCTCTATTGGCGATTATGTTCTGACAGGTGGTGAGTTGGCGGCCATGGTTGTAGTTGATGCCGTCGCTCGTCACCTCCCCGGCGTACTGGGTAAATCTGAATCGCTGACGCAAGAATCACACACTGAAGAAGGAAAGACAGAGTATCCACAATACACTCGACCGGCTAATTTCTCACCCACCGATGGAAAACATTGGCGCACACCTTCGGTTCTGCTCTCCGGCGATCATAAAAAAATTAAAGCCTGGCGAGATCAACAAACAAAAACCGAGGATAAAAATTGAGTCAAACCCTTATTTTTATTGATCTTTTTTACTACTCTATTAGTGGCTGAAATTTTGAGGGTCTGATCATCGATCGAACATACTCAACAACCGAGGCTCTTTCACAACTACGGAGGTCTAACGTGATAATCGATATTGATGAAGTGTTGGCCGAATTAAAACACTTGCTTTGTAATAACAGCTTCAATAATACAATTCGGCGTCGCCAACGAAGTGCGGTTAACTATCTTGGTCCGCTGCTGCATAAAGCCAATCAGCCAACCTATGGCCTGATACCGGAGAAACAGGTCGATATTTCAGCGATTAAGAAGGCGTTGGAAAATCTAACCGGTCTGTATGTCTTTTCGCTGATAGCCGTTAATACCCGGGGGTTGCGAACCGCGCCGGACTGGGCCTCATATCAAGCCCTGAATTCCACCTTGGGTAGTCTGCTCTGGGGACGGGATAACTCCGAGCTGGGCGATAAAATCAGTGAATTAGAACGGCAGCTACCCGCCTCACAGCTTAAAGAACTGCATCGAATCCGACGTATTCTTCGACTGGATGTTCTGCCAGAGTTGGCTCGCAGCCTATCAAATGACATCGGCGGTTTCCGCTGGCGAACTCGCGGTAACGGTGTGGCTGACGGTCCGCTGAGTATCTTAAAAATATCGCTCCTGCCAACCATGTATATCTTTCTCGCCGCTGTTAAATGCGGTGACTGGGATCTGGCTGATAAGGCTCTGGCATTACTGAATCAGCTGCGCTTTGCCCTGCCTATTGGTGACAAGGCAGTTTCACCGAAAAGCTGGTACCTGCTAACCGCTCCGTAACGGAGACAGCAATCAAACTTAATCTCTAAACTAAAAACCGCCCCCCTTCAGAGAGGCGGCCTTTTTATTTAAGATAAAAATCCTAGAACGTGCTGGTTGCCACAAAAGTTAAAGTGTCGGTATAGTCATCGTGGGCTTCAGTCAGAACAGAAATAGCCGCTGAACCAGAAACCACCGCGCGTCCACCAGCTACCGGACCGGAAACTGACAAAATATTGCTGGCTGTGGTTGATAATCCTTTAACTGCGTTAGTATCAGCCTGATCAGTACAAGTACCGCTGGTATAATCACCGGCCTTGGCCAGAGTTCCACCAGAAGACTGACTAACTGATTGAACACAAAAACCGTAGTTTTCGTTGCCGGTAGACATGGAATTAGTCAAACTAGCCACTGTATCAGATGACGAAGCCGAAACTAAACCAGAGGAACCATTAGCATTCTGGATGGTCACTACCGCGCCCTGTGTGGCATTAGTATCAAGATCAATCAAGATATAATTGATCGAACCCTCACCGGAAACATTAGTAGTAGCCACATCCAAAGTACCAAAAGCAACCGAATATGGAGCAGAGGTGTCAGCCGCAGTTGAAGTCGAAGTATCAATATCAAAAGTTAAAGTTGGATCGACATTCGAAGTTATACTCACCTGATCACTATCAACGATATAAACCATAGCGTAACCCGGATCATCATTCACCCAGGAAATGGTATAAGCACCGGTTGAGGATGGGTTGGTGACTGTGGCACCTGAAAGTGTCACGGTGCCGGAACAACCAGTCTTTTCTGCGGTCAGCGTGGAACTGGAGTAAGCAAACGTGCCAATTTCACCGCCACCTGAACAATCACCCGCCGTAAATGGTCCGGTAACCGTAAAACCGTAAGGGAAAGTAATAGTAAGTGGGGTACTCTGCTCGGAAGACAAAGCAAAAGAAGAGCTGACACCGACACTGGTCGCACTGGCCTGTAAACGAGACAGGGTGATTGCATTGTTCAAGGTGTGGGCATAGGTGCCGGTGATCGTCGCTTGAGCATAATTCGTAAAAGTGAAACCGGTGGCTGAGCCGGCATCAGTAACACGGAAACAATAACTCGCCCCATCGACCGCCGAGGTCGCGGCTTTAATCGAATATTCAATTTCGGTAAAGTCATCGTTCTGTAACTGTACCTCAGAAGTAAGGGCTGAAGTATCCTGAACATAACCAGCCTGATAGTCACTGTTGCCATCGGTTACTCCAGCCAAATTAGTTGTTGTAGAGCCATTGGTAACATAGGTCGAATCAGACATTGACCAGGCGCCGCTGCCCATGATTCGCCAGTCGCTGATCGCGTCACAGGTTGAAGTGTTTAGACCGTATTCAAGGCGCAGGGCAGGTTTGGGGGTAATGGAAATCTTGGTCACGATTCCACCCAATGTACTACCGCCATATAAATAACCGTTAGAAATATCAATGAAAGCGTTGGTTTTTCCTAAATCACTAAATCTTGAGTCCAGAACATCCACTGCGGTGAAATCAGATAATCTAATGCGCAAAAGACCTGGTAGACCATGATCACCAAAAAAGTAAGCGTAACCATTAGTTAAATCAATGTCAGCCGCATCAAAGTCATTGACACTTTCTAATGTCGCGATAGCACCAACCCGGGTTAAATCTGAAAGATTGACCTTGATTATATAACCCAAATCCGGATAAGAAGTTCCAAAATATGCCAACTGATTAGGAATATCAATTACCGCTGAGCTCATTCGATTCTCACCGGTTTCCATAGTTAGGGTAGCACTGGCGGTAAAAGTCGATAAATTAACTTTGACTACCTTGCCTGGTGAGGTAA
>JAHJAU010000040.1 GCA_018813785.1 Patescibacteria group bacterium
CGACCGCCGACACCAGCACCCAGGCCACCGCAAGCTGTGCCGCCGCCCACACCACGACGAAATGCACCGCCGCCCAGAGCACCTTATCGCGTTACACCACCGCCGCCCCGCTCTCCATACGGCACACCGCCACCGTCTGTTCGGCCGGCACCGCGACCGCCGGCACCGCGCGTCACACCGCGACCGCCGACACCAGCACCCAGGCCACCGCAAGCTGTGCCGCCGCCCAATCATCACCGCCAACCACCGCCAGCGGTTCAACCCAGGCCACCTCGACCCCGGGCTCCACGACCAGATTCGCCTGATGGTCCGAGATCAATTCCACCTGGTGGACCTCATCGACGATAAGTTGAATCTGCACTCAATGCCAAAAAATCACTAATTAAAATCCGCTTCGCTTGAAGCGGTTTTTTATAAATAAGGCTGAATTCACCCCTGCTTCCCTTAAGTAATAACCGTTTTTACCTTTTATCATTCCTTCACTGACTCGCCAGATTAGTGAAATTATTGTAAATTGTGATCATATGGCTTTAGTCTTCGCTGGAATCGTTACGCATACCCCCGTCCTGATGCCCAATATTGGCCAGGACGCGATTAAGCTAATCGATAAAACTAAAACTTCCATGGAACGTCTGGGGCAGCAGTTACAAACGGCTAAACCAGATATTTTAGTGATGATTTCTCCTCATGGTGAAGTGCTACCAGATGCTGTCAGTATTAATCTGAATTCCAGATACGACAGTCGTTTTGATGAATTTGGTGATTTAACTACCAAAAAAACCTGGCGTCCAGCCACCATGCTCATTGATCGTTTTCGTGAAGATTTTAAGCGCTATGATCTTCCGCTAGCTTTAGTCAGTGATGAATATCTGGATTATGGTACTTCTGTGCCGCTGTGCTACCTCACTGAAAATCTACCCCATATAAAAATTGTTCCAATGCATCCATCGTCACAGTTAAGTGTTGAAACGCATTTTAAAATCGGCCAGGCTCTACGATCTGAAATTGATTCTTCGACTTCTAGAATTGCTGTTCTGGCCTCGGCCGATCTCTCACATCGCGTTGGTGAAAATTCACCTGAGGGGTTATCGCCTAAAGGCATAGCTTTTGATGAAAAAGTACAAGAGATATTGCGAGATAAAAATCCGGTCGGTTTTCTTGATGTCGACCAAGCTTGGATTAAAGAGGCTGGTTCTTGTAGTGCCATGGTTTTGGCTATTTTATTTGGATTGCTCGATGGAATCCAACATGAATCTGAAATTCTATCTTATGAAAAACCATTAGGTGTCGGTTATCTGGTGGCAACTATTCATCTGTCTTAAAAGAGGAATAATAATTTAACGACCTGGACGGGGCGTTTTTTTTATTGGAGAATGGGAATGCGACTAACAAGTGATGATGCTGGCGGATGAAAATCTTCCCATTTCTGGATTTTGTCCCCATCTTTTTTATGTACATCCAAGTCATTCCAGCTGTTCGATTGCCAAAAAATTTTGGCGAGTACGATTACCTCGTCCCAGATCAATTTCGCGCTCAAATTAAGCGTGGTTCTTGGGTTATCGTGCCTTGGCGAGGTCGACCAGTTGATGCGATCGTTACAGCCATCTTGGAGCATTCAAAAATTGAACCGAAAAAAATAAAAAAAATCGTTGGCTTCGGTGCTGAACGGCCTCTAAATGAAGATTTGATCTCCATACCCCAATTGATCGCTCAACATTATTTTGTCTCTCCGGCTTCGGTGGTAAAAGCTTTTTTACCCAAAACCCCAAAAACAAAAATTATAACTGAAATAGAGTCGAGCTTTGATTCAACTCCAGTCCTACCTCACCCCAACCTCTCGCCACGACTTCTGCAACAATATCGCTCACCAACAGAAAAATTATCAGTCACTCTTAAATTTTTAACTGAAGCCGCTAAATTAGGCAGTGTTATTATCATCACTCCTCACAGCGAAGAGGTTAATATTATCACTCAAAAAATTTTAATGGCTGAAATTTCAGTGCCGGTTATACCCCTACATGGCACAATGACTACAGCGAAACAACGTCAGGCCTGGAAAAAAATCATGTCTGAACCACGGGCTATTGTTATAGGCACTCGATTAGCGGCTTTTGCCCCCGTAAACAATCCAGTTTTATTTTTGGTTCTAGAAGCGGACAGTATTGACCTGCGTCAATACGACCAAAATCCTCGCTATGATACCCGCGAGGTTCTGCGCTGGCGAGCTGAAGCAGCCGGAGCAGGTCTGGTTTATTTAGCACACGCTTTTCGACCAGAAGAATATTTACTAACAAAAAAATCCTACAGTCTTCAGGTTTCAACTCAGTCGAGTTGTGCGGCGACATTAGTGGATATAGCTGGCCAACCCCGTAGTGCTCTCACACCCCTGGCACCAATCGTTATCCAACGAATAAATGAGGCTTTACAAAGCGGAAAAAAGGTGTTATTGTTCCATAACCGTTTAGGCACGGCTGGTGCATTATTTTGTCGAGACTGTTGTCAGGTGTTTCGTTGTCCAACCTGTAAAATTGCTACGACGGTTTTAGAAAAAATCCTGCGTTGTGGCCGTTGCGGCTTCAAAGAAGCCTTGCCGGTTAATTGTTCAACTTGTCACGGAATAAATTTAGGAAATGTTGGCCTGGGAACCGCGGCACTAGCCCCACTACTGCAACAGGAATTTCCCGATAATAAAATTAATAATTATGATTCGGTTATTTCAGTCGATGAACGACGAGCAGCCTTAGAAACAGCCAACATCCTAATCGGAACGCGTTTGTTGCTGCATGATGTAACAGAAAACGGTCCGAGTGACGGCTGGGGTTGTATAGTAGCAACTGATATTGATGCTCTCCTGTCACATCAAGGATTTCGAACCGGAGAAGATGCCTGGCGCACAGTTAGTCTGCTTCGGAATCTGGCTGCAACTTCTGATGCAAAATTATTTTTACAAACCGTTGATCCAGAGAATCCAAAAATCAGACAGCTACTGCTAGATCTAGAAGATTTCATGAAATACGAACTGGAAAACCGTTGTCTGACTGCTTATCCACCCTGCGGAGAATTGATAACTGTCACCATTAAGGCCGACACCATGGCACAGGCTGAAGATAGCGCCATACAATTTCGTCAGCAGGCAATGAAAACCAGCTCAACTGCTCAGCTAGCCGGACCACTACGCCATAGTCGCCCATACCGCGACGGTAAGTGGCGCAATGTAATCGTCATTAAAACAACCACCATATCTGAAGCGCTAGTTAAATTATTAAAATCACTACCTGAAGAATATATCGTGGATAGAAATCCAGAAGTAATCGGCTGACCCATGTCTATCAGAAAAATTATCACTATCGGCGCGCCAATTTTGCGCCAAAAGACTAAAAATATTGATCCACAAGAATTGCGGGCTGCTGATTTTATTATTCTGGTAAACGACATGATTGATACGATGCGAGCTCAAAAAGGCGTGGGTCTAGCTGCGCCCCAAATCGGTGTTGATAAGCGTCTTTTTGTGGCCGAAACCGACAGTGGACCAATTGCCCTAGTTAATGCACAAATCACTCGTCATTCTAAAAAGCTGGTTAAATTTGAAGAGGGTTGCCTGTCTATCCCAGAAAAATTTGAAGTGGTACAACGAAACCATGAAGTGGGTGTTGAGGCTTTAACGATTGAAGGTGAGTTGATTAAATTTACCGCTGTCGGTTTTTTTGCTCGAGTTATGCAACATGAAATTGATCACTTAGACGGAATACTATTCGTTGACCGATTAGCAGAACAAAAAACTACTAATGAGTCCGAGTGAGACCAACATTGCAGACTGCTTCAGATTAGCTGGCTCTCTAAAACCTTTCTATGAATAAAAAACGGATTAAAATTGTTTACTTTGGCACTGCTGATTTCGCTGTACCTCCCCTGCAAGCTCTACTAAACCAGCCAGCAATTTTTGAAATCGTAGGAGTAGTATCACAACCTGATCGACCGGCTGGTCGCAAAAATCAACCAAAAATATCACCAGTGGCAACTATAGCTCGCGAAAAAGATCTTGTTTTGTTCCAGCCGGAAAAACTGGATAAAAATGCGATTCAGACACTCAAAGAGTTAAAGGCAGATTTGTTTGTGGTTGCAGCTTACGGACTCATTCTACCCAAGATTGTGCTGACCATTCCTCCTGGTGGAGCCATAAATTTGCACGGTTCTCTACTACCTAAATATCGTGGCGCTTCTCCAATTCAAACCGCCATCCTCAACGGTGAAACCAAAACAGGTGTCACCTTAATATTGATGGATGAAAAGATGGATCATGGTCCAATCATAGATTCAGCTCAAGTGACTATTGATAAAATAGACGATTATCAATCACTTACTAAAAAATTATCCGAAGCGGCAGCCAATCTGCTGGTAGAAACTGCGCCAAAATATATTGCTGGTAAAATCAATCCGTGGCCTCAAGAACATGCAACAGCAACCTACACTGAGCGTTTAAAAAAAGAATACGGTCGCATTAACTGGCAAACCAGTGCCTTTCAAATTGAACGACAAATTCGCGCTTTTAGTCCTTGGCCTGGCATATTTACTAAACTTAACGATCGACGAATTAAAATTCTAACAATTGAGATCTCGACAGATAAAACTGCATCAAACACGATCCCCGGTACAATTACCACGACAAAAAACCGCCACCCACAGGTGGCAACAGCTGATTATTGGATTAAACTTATTGAAGTTCAGCCCGAAGGGAAAAAACCAATTTCAGGCCGCGACTTCTTACACGGCTATCCGAATTCAATCCACTTTATCTAAAAAAGTATCAGACACTTTCAGACCAAAAACTGTCTGATATTTTTAGTGCCGCTACGGCCATCAATAAACCTATTCCGAGAGGATGGTTTAAATAAGGACTAAATAAATTGGTCACCAGCATAGCCACGGTTCCGGCTGTGATACCAATAATAATCAAAACGTTTTTTTTATTTTGTAAATTTTTATTTTCTCGACTTAGCTTAAGCGCAACTAAGTAAGGCTTCAGAATCGCAGCAATTAACCAGGAATACGCCAGCAAACCAATCAAACCAAACTTAATCCAGAGATCATGATAACCCCACTCAAAAGCATAAGTGGTGTATTGTGCGTCTGGCATATCGGCAATTAAGCGTGGATCAGAAGTGGTATAGGTCACCTCTTGACACAGACCAGAACCAAAGACCGGGTGTTCAAAACCAATCGGCCAAAGAGCGGCCAATAACTCCCAACGCGAGTTAGCAGCAGCTTCACCGGTTAGTGAAAAAGCCCGCCTGCCCATCAGAGCAGTTAATGACATCTCGCCAGTTTTATCTGGATACGGAAAAGCATAGGTAAATGCGACGATTCCCGTGGCTAATAATAAACCAGCCGGAGCTATAATTAACATCTTCTTCCATAAACTTTGCCCACACCGAGTCCAAATCAACAATGCAATCATCATCAAAAAACCAAAAAATCCGCCAAACCAATAACTCCTAGATAATCCTAGAAGCATCGCTACTAAACCCCAAGCAAATAAAATGAACGGTAACCAAAATTGTAATCCTCGAAATAATTTAGCTTGGACAGCTAATAAAAATACTACGAACAATCCGGCTAAGACAAACAGGTGGGATTGAAAAAACACTCGATGAAAATCAGCTAAGGTGAGAGTTATCTCTCCAACTCGGGTATCACGTACCCAGACATACATGTTCGCCGCTATGTAGAACATTCGATGGGCGAAAAAATATAAAACAGCCAAAGCTTTAAAAACTGAAATAGTTATAGCCGCCGCCAATACATACCACAACCAGCGACGGGCCCGCAAATCCTGTAAACCCTCGATAAAAGCTGGGAATAATGCAAAAAAAGCATAACCATTTGCATCAAAAAAAACATTATTAAAACCGTGTCCGGCAACTATTCCTCGACCGGCTCCTAAAACAAAAACTGATAATAAAACTAAGTATGGCCATAGCAACCCCAACGCACGCATTTCAGTCAACCAAACTAATCTTTGTGATTCGCTATAATTATTTGAATTCGATGTCTTTCCTAATCGTTTCTGATAAAAATTATTGAAAATAATTAAGACTGTTCTAGTCAGCCAGACACCAAAGACAGCCAAAAAAAGCCCCATTCTTAGCGATAATATCGCCCCATCAATATTTGCCGAACCCAAAGCTAACATATAGCCACCTTGCGAACCGACAAACAATTCCCCTAAAACTGCTATTACTCCTAGTCCGGGACGAAACCAGGTCAGTATCATCACGGATAACACCACAACGAAAAATAGTCCGGTACTTAAAATCGGCTGGTTATAACCTATCCAGGAAAGGAACTCTAGCAAAATATATCCAGCCGCTAGAAGTAAAAAAAATTTTGTGCCGCTCAACTTATTCATGATCGATGAGATTTATTAGTCGTCCAATGTACCAACCAGGCCAGAGCCATTGAAAGTGGACTGAGTAAG
This sequence comes from Patescibacteria group bacterium, assembly GCA_018813785.1. GTDB lineage: Bacteria > Patescibacteriota > Patescibacteriia > SG8-24 > SG8-24 > JAHJAU01. The sequence goes on from JAHJAU010000040.1 coordinate 6,476, forward strand.
ACCAGAACTAACCAGGCTAAGAAGCCATGATGTTTCAACATATAGCTACGCATGCTGGCATTATAAATTTTTTGTTTGGCTGGACCAAATACCTGAGCGAAGCTTTCACCACCATGATGAATTATCTCGGCTTGTGGCGTATACAACACGTCGTAACCAGCATCTTTAACTGAACGACAATAATCCACCTCTTCGAACCAGATAAAGTATCGTTCATCAAGTCCGCCAATTTTTTCCAATACCTCGCGGCGAAGTAAAAAAGCCGCCCCCATTACCTGATCAACTGATTGTTCTCGATTATAATCAAAGTCAGTCATCAAATAATGTTTAAGTACTGGTAGCCAAGCCAACACGTGATGTAGCTTGAGCATAATAATTATTTGAGAACTGAGAGAGGGAAAGCGCCGAACTGAAGCCTGAATTGATTGATCTGAATTTAATAACTTAGGCCCGAGTACGGCCACCTTGGGTCGGGTTTTTATTACGTTAACCATTTCAGTTAGAGCGTTGTTAGACAACTCGGTATCAGGATTCAGCAGTAGTAACCAGTCTCCGCTAGCCTGGCGAAGAGCCTGATTGTTGCCTGCGGAGAATCCCAAATTTTTATCATTGGCGATTAATTTTACCGTCGGAAATTCTTGTTGCACCATCTCCACACTTCCGTCACCAGAAGCATTATCTACGACATAAATTTCAAACGTTAAACCAGAAGTATATTTAAATACCGAAGTTAGACACTTACGAAGCAAGTCCCTGACTTTCCAGTTAAGAATAACGATACTTAAATCCATAGGTTCAACTTTCCATCTACAATAAGCTGTGTTTTTTTCTGATAATTCTTTCAGCTGCCTGAAATTTTTCTACTATCTGCACCCGCAGACCAAACTTTCTCCAGGGTATCCGATAAAAAATACCAGGCACCCAAGTACTAATACCACCCTGGTGAGGAATAGCACGAAATAGTACCTTTGGAATCCAAACTCCCTGGTGACCAGCTTCCAACATAGTAAGCCATAGATCCCAATCCTGTAGTCGTCGAACAGTTTCATCAAACCCGGGAAAATGTTCGCGGCGAATAAGTGAGGTGGTATGAATATAATTCATACGCCGTAAACGATCGGCGTCAAACGGCCACATGGTAAATTTTTTCCAGCCGTAACGAAATGAACAATAAACATAAGATGCTTCTGGGTGTTGATTCAGAGTCTGAATCATAAGCTGAAGACAATCTGGTCGCATGACAATATCGGCGTCACAAAATAATAAAAAACGACCGCGAGCTGCCCACCAACCGCGATTACGAGCAGCATTACCACCACGATTTTCTTGGTAAATATAAGTGATGCGATCCAAAAATGGCTGCAACATCTCTTCGGTATTGTCAGTTGAGCCGTCATTCACCAATATCAACTCGAAATCGGAATATGTTTGGGACAAAATGCTATTAAGACAGGCTGAAAGCTCCCGAGCATGCTGATACGCGGGAACAATGATGCTGATGTTGGGGGTGCTTGTAGTGTTCATGACTTAACGCTTCATAGCTGCTCGTCTAACAGTCGCCTGAAAACAGCGAGCTTGACGATCATCACCGAAATCGCGCTGCAGACGACGTTGACCGCCCCGACCCAAACGCTCACGTAATTTTGTATCATCTATTAAACGCTTTAACGTATTTTTTAATTCGGTGACATTATCTGACTCGACCAGTAATCCAGTCTCTTCATGTAAAACTGATTCTGGCACACCACCGGACCGCGAACCCACTGTTGGCTTGCCAAAAATGTTGGCTTCCAAATACACAATACCAAAGCCCTCGATATCACCACCTAGCGACCGCGGTATCATGACAAAGGTATCGCAAGCGGCATAAGCCGTAGCTAATTCAATTGCTGAAACTGCTCCTAAAAACCGAACTCGATCAAAAATTCCTAACCTTATCGCTTGTTGCTCCAGTTTATCCTTATCTGGTCCAGCACCGATTATAACATAACTAATGTTTCGTCCTTCCTGAAATAGAGCGGCAACAGCCTCAAGACAAATATCGAACCCCTTACGCGTAACCAGTCGACCGGCTGATAACAACAAAAAATCATCGCCGATTTTATGTCGCTGACGAAATTCCTGAACTTGTCGCTGCTCAATCGACGTATCGATAGCTAAGGATGGTGGTGGGTTTACTATAGAAATTTTTGCAGCTGATAATCCCAAGGACTTAGCCCAATTTGCCGTATAGTTGCTATTACAAATCACTTGCGTCGCTTGCGACAAAATCGCTCTAGCCGCAGAACGCTTGCGCCAACCACCAGAGGCTGCTAAAGCGACATCCATACCGTGCAAAATTACGATGTAGGGCAAACCAAACAATCGCCTCATATTTAAAGCGACCCGTCCCATATTAAGTAAATGACTCACCACCAAAACAGCCGGCTTTTCCTTACGATATAACCACCAGGTCCAATAAAGTGCCGGCAGCCAACGCGGTCGCAGCCAACGCGATATGAGCGGTCTCCGATAGATCGGAATATCGGCTTCCATATCGAAATCATGTGTAACTGATAACTCTGGTGCTAAAATATGAATTGCACCGAGCGGAAATCTTTCAGCTAAATAAGATAAATAAGTAGAGATGCCACCAATTTGGGGCGGATATTCTAGGGTCAAAAGTAAAGTTGTACGGGTAGTTTGGCTCATGGCACTAAATCACTAATTCCTTGACTACGCTTGGAAAACACACTAATAATTTGTTTCAATTCAGACCAGGTTACACCGCCAGTTAAAAACATAGCTCCGATATAGGTCAATGCCCCCAGAGGTATTAACAGTGCTAAATTCACCACATCTTTTAAGGCAATAAGTTCAACCGCCATAATTGCAGCCGATAAACCAGTTTTTAAGGCAATCAAAATCACTCGTCGACGGTCTAACTGAGTGACCTCACGAGAGAACCACAGCGCCACGCTCCATAACACAAAATTACCGACCAGGGCAGCAGCAGCTGCTCCAGCTGGTCCAAAATGCGGAATGAGCAATGCATTTAAAATAATGTTAGCCACCATAGTAATACCCATGGCCAAAGTATTTTTGGCCTGACGATCGCTGGCATTTAAAAGCGAGCCGGCCGGCCAATATAAAAAAGCAAAAATTAAAGAAAACATTAAAAGTTGCAAAGGCAAAACCGAACCCAAAAAATCTTCACCGTATAAAATAAGAATGAGTGGTCGAGCTAAGACCGCCAAACCCACTGATAGTGGCATAACGATGAGTAATAAATAAGCGGTGGCGGCAGTTAACAAATAACCCAGCTTCCGACGATCGCTAATATAATATTCACTCATTGCCGGATACATCGCAGCTGCAAAAGCCATTGGCATAAACTGAAAAGCAAACGCTATTTTATAAGCTACACCGTAGATGCCCACTATATTCTCAGAAACCAACTTGGAAAGCATGACTGAATCGATGTAAGAATAAACGCGTGAAAAAATACCAGCTAGGGCAAATGGTACCGTTATTCGCCAAAAAAACTTGATGATCGTCCGATCAAGACGGAACGATGGCCAGACTTTAAATTTACGAACCAGAGCTAAGCAGCCCCATAAAACATTCCAGGTGCTACCGCATAACAGAGCCACCACCAAAAAATATAAAGGGAATCCTGACAGCATGAAAAAAGTTCCCGAAGCGATGATGATGGCCTGACCACTTACTACCCCAATCGCCTCGTAACGCAAATTTTGGAAGCCGCGCATGACGGCATACAACACCAAATGAATCGAATCCAAAACCATCACCAAACAAGCAATGGTTATCATCAGTGTGGTTTCCGGATGATAATTTAAAATGTGAGCCGTAATCAGCGTAGCGATGACCGTCAGTACAGCCAAGATTATTTTTAACCCTAAAACATTACCTAAAAAGGATCGAGCCTTGTCCGGAAATTTGGCCACTTCACGCACCAAGACATTCGCCAAACCCAAATCGACAAAAATTGAAAACATGGTGGTTAGAGATATGGCCAAAAAATATTTCCCAGCCCCTTCGACACCCACCACCCGGGCAACAATTGTAAAATAAACAAAGGACAGTACTTTCTGCCCCACAAAAGCGGCCACTAAATAAGCCGTATTTCGCACCACTCGAACACCTGACATATGCTGAAATTGTACCGATTCAGCCCATTGCTTTCAACCCTAAAAATAAGAGCTATGCATGATTTCGTGTTGGTAAAACAGCTTAATTTTGTCTTAATGTAGCGGTA
>JAHJAU010000041.1 GCA_018813785.1 Patescibacteria group bacterium
ATTTTTCGGACCCCTTCTAAATCAATCCGTTCTTCGTCACGAGAGACGCCATAGGAAACAAACCGATATAGTTTGCCGGAAAAATTTACCTTACTGCCATGGGTCAAGTGACCACCATGTGCTAGATCCATAGCCAGAATCGTGTCACCTGGTTCAGCTAAAGCAAAATAGGCTGCCATGTTAGCCTGCGAACCACAATGCGGTTGAACATTGGCATGCTCAGCTCGAAAAAGAGTTTTGGCGCGTTCGATGGCTAAGGTTTCGACGATATCAATATATTTATTGCCGCCATAATAACGCTTGCCCGGATAGCCTTCAGAATATTTATTCGTCAAAACCGTACCCAGAGCTTCCAATACTGACATGGATACGATATTTTCTGAGGCGATCATTTCTAATCCGGTACGCTGTCGGGTCAATTCATTCTCTAGAGCCACCGCGATTTCTGGATCGTTTTGTCGTAAATTATCAAGCATAATTTATCTGTTTATATGGCCAAGATTAGCACGGGTCGGGGAATATATAAAGTCAGCAGAAATGAATTGTTATATTGGTGATTTTTATAATCAAAACCCCCACCAGATGTGGGGGCGATCATTAGCTGAAGAAGCCGACGATGGTTAACAGATGATTACCTTGTCGATCATTGCCTCGTTGTAGAGTCGCACCGATACGGTTATCAACCTGCACAATGAATTCATCGGGCGTGCTTGGTACCAGAACACGATCATGACCAGTTTTTGAGATCGTCGCCTGAACGATGACTTTTTCTTTGACCTCAACAGCTTCCGAGGTCAGAATTACCCGTCTAATGTTCGGGTCAGGTGGCAGCCGAGTGACGGTTACTCGAACCGGGTAACCGGTAGAATTAATTACATAGAATTGCCCCATGTTTCCTCACTTTAACTTTAGTCCGAACGATCGACTAAGCTACTGTTGTAGAATTTGAAAACCGGACCATCTGGTTTGGCGGTAGTGGGAATACGCAACCAGACCCCATCACAGTGACCAACAATAGTGTATTGCAACTGGCCATTATGAATACAAGTTTCGATTTCCGCAGTGGCATTGATTGATAGGCGCTGCAGCGGTCGAATTTCAAGGAGCGCTTGATCCGGCTCGTTATAAATATGGATTTCTAGCCGCTCTTCTCGCAGCCAGAGGCCGATATAGACAGTTTCATCTGAGCAACAATTTACAAAATGCAGCAATTTGGTCATTGTTCACCTCTTTTTTATAAAGAACTTTTTAAGATTATCAGTCCAGACTCCGGCAGACAACTAATTTAAAAAGTGCCAGACAGTTTTTAGTCTAAAGCCGTCTGGCGTTTTTTAAGTAAAAAGCGCCCGATGCAATGAGTGCATTAGGCGTAGATGATTTTGTAGTGATGAGGGCGGCGCTAATTCGCGAGCACCGCCGTCAGGAGGCCGGCAGGCCAGTCGTTGACGAGCCAGTTACAGCCCCAGTCCCACTTGTCGCCGTTCCAGAGGAGGCAGCGCACACATAGGCCACCGCCCCGGTCGCGGTAGACAGTACCCCAGAAAAATATGTACTTACCTCGCCACTCCTTGGGAATGAGGTGTGGGTGGGCGAGCAGGTGATCGAGGACGTTGGCGTTCAGGATCGGTTGCTGCTGGAGCTCCTGGCGAAGCCGGCGACCCAAAATAATTCGATTACTCTTCTGCTTTTTGGACAGGTAGAGTTGAACCCGGGTTGGATCCCAGAGCAGTTGACCGTTTGATCGATGTTCTTCAATGATCCAACTTTTTTCGTGTGGAATGAACGGATCCGCGTCCCCGTTGATGTTCTTGGGGGCGTGTTCCCGCATGGCCTCGTTCCAGTGCTCTGGAGCATGCGTAAGGAGATACCCCAGATCATTAGGCTCAAAACAGCCGGGGGTATCCCAGATTCTTCCCCAATGCTTGAGGAATGACTCCGGATCCTCCGGATGAAGCGCCTGGATCTCAGGTGGAAGCCTTTTAATGTCCCAAAAATCACGAAGTTCGCAGTTGAGACCACCCACCAAGGATTCCTCTCCTAGAGGAGCAAAGAAACGACGAATGGCTCCGTGACCCAGAACATCATAGTCTCTGGGGTTCGTTCCGAAGACTTCCCGGCCATGAGGAGAGAAGACCTCTCTGTCCGTTAGGAACAACACGCGGCGTCCGTTTGCCGCCTGCTGGTCAAGTACCTCGATCCAACTGATAAAGTCACACATTTCTAGAACCTCTCATTCAAGTTTAAAAGACCTTTTTTAAATGAGCTAAAGAGCTTGCCACAAGAGAGTATGGGCGTCAAACATTTCGACCCATAACAACCGTCGAATATTTTTGAGTAGAAAATTGTCTGATGCTTTTAATTCAATTGTTTTATCATGTACGTTCCCAACAATTCATAGCCCAGCTTATGATAATAACCTCGGACACCAATACCAGAAATGACCGCCATTTTTTTATAACCAGCCTGCAGGGCGATGCGTTCAGCTTCAGCCATTAACTGTCGTCCGTAACCGCGATGTTGGGCGGCTTTTGGATCGTCAGTATCGATCGGCACCAAATGACCATAGGTGTGAAGTTCTCGAATGAAAGCGCAATCTTTGATTTCCGGCAGTAATTTAAACAATTCAGTTTCAGTCTCATTCAGCGGTTTGTGTTTGGCCTGGCTGGCCGGCAGACGCAGTCGGCAAAAAGCAAAAACCGCTTCTCGGTTTTCGTCTTCCATAGATAAAAAATATTCTTCACCACCTGCAGCTTCGTAGGTGTCAGTAAAAAATTTTGGCTTGGCGGTTTTTAATAATTCCAAATGGCGCCCCACCTCACGACACCGCAGACAATTACAACGCAAGCCGCGTTCTTTCATTTCACGCTGAATAACCTGACGCAGTGAAGTTACGATGTTGCCAGCCTGAATGGACGGAGAGGGGATATCACGAATAATGCGCGATAGCCGACAATAGCGAGGCAGATCAACTTTGGCGGCAATGATGACCTCTTTTAAGGCCTGATTGTCATACGGAAGATAACGTCCGGCGCGCCACCAATCAGACAATTCCGTGTTAGCGATGACGGTACACGGATAAATTTTTAACATGTCTGGCCGGAAATCCGGACAGCGAAATAATTCACGCAGTTCATGCAGATCGGATTCTGGTGTTGCCTTCGGTAGCTGTGGCATCAGATGATAATCGGTTTTATAACCTGCCATCTTTAGCAGTCGGGTAGCCCGGATAACCGCGGCGACTGTATGACCGCGACGACACAACTCCAGTTTGTGATCGTCAATTGTTTGTACACCTAACTCAATTCGCGTGCACCCCAACTGACGCAAAAGAAAAATTTCCTGTGGAGTGATGTGATCCGGCCGAGTTTCGAGGGTTAGACCGATAATGCGGTACTGAGCGGATTCGTTAAGTAGTTGAGTCTCAGTTAAATCCTTTGTTGTTTGTGGTTTATCTGTGGCGAAATTATTGCAGGCATCAAAACAACCCTTGATGAATTCTTGCTGATAATCTTGAGGGTACGCCGACCAAGTTCCGCCCTTTACAATCAGTTCGATTTTATCTGCCGGATGACCGTTGGCCGAAAGAGCGCGCAAACGTCGCTGGACTTGTCGGTATGGATCAAACTCGCAATCCAGAGCGCGCATGGCCGCAGGTTCATTAGCCAAATAACTTTTAGGCAGGTTGGATTCAGTTGGACAATAAATACACCGTCCCGGACAGGGATATGGTTTGGTTAATACCGTCACCACCGCCACGCCAGACAATGATCTAATTCGTGACTTTAATAGATAAGATTCCAGGCGCGGATTAATTAAAGAAGCATCGTTTGCGATTAATAAACGATAAGCCGTCAACAAATCTCGTATTGGTGGCATGGGTTGGCCAGCCGCGGCAGCTATTTTTCGAACCAAGCAAAAGAAATCGTCGCGACAATTAATCGTACTTTTTAAGGCGGCTTTGATAACCAGTGCGGCCACAGTTTCTTCTGATTTTTCTAAGTGATTAGCTCTCATGATTTTCATTGAAATGAGCAGTCAAGATAGCATGAATAGAGTTGCTGGTAAAGGTTTTTGGGCTGTAGTCAGAGCTTGACCTCAGCTTAAAAATATGTTTTAAATAATTAGTTCTTTTCAGAAAGAGGGAGGAGGAAAGATGAGCGTTGATTCAGATCATCTGGGGCGCAAATTGCGAGTTGCTTTCACCAATGCTCTTCAAACTATGTTGAAGCATTGGCAAGAAACCGATGGAAAGGACGGTCAGACTTATCAATCGTGTTTGACTGCTTTCTGGGGTTTTTGTGAACAGGTCGCCCGTCAACAGGACTTGGCCTATCCACTCGCGGCTAATATCATTGCCGAAAAGCTGTTGGTGACCGGAGTACCTCGAGAACTTCGTTCCGTTATTTTGACTGCGTTGGCTTGTTGGCCATTCGAGTCGCATGGTAGTCGAGGCGCGGTTCTCAGCGGTCGGCATGTTGCCCACTTTGGGCGAGTGCTCAATCGCACTGCAGAACATTGTGCTTGCTACTACACCGAGTGGTTCGTGGATATGGGTAACGGGATCCCGCTGGTCAGGAATGATTCCGAATCAGTTGGTGATTATCACGATTGGTTGCTGGCTCCACAATCCACTCGCATGATGCGCGGTATTCTGTTCGCGTCGAAGCTACAAACCGGGCGTTTGGATTTGTTTTGGACATTGGCCGCCGCCGATGAGCGCTTCCCGGAGCGGATCTTTACTGATCCTGGGGATTACGAGCGGCGATCGTGCTATATGACCCCGACGCAGATGGCTCAACTGGCGACATTTTTCGCTTACGCTCCAGAAGAGGCAGTACGTCGTTTTGCTGCTGCTTTTCATCAGCAGGTGATGAGTATGCAGTTGATCATCTATGCCGGCATCCTATTGTCTGGTGGGGTAGCGGCCGAAGTGGCAGTTTGTGATCCTGAAGCCAGTAACGTGCTACAACTTTTCAGTGGAGTGATGGTCAATACCAAGTTTCTCACTCAACGGGATATTAGGTACCATAAGGAGATCGAGGTCACAGCTGACAAGCGACAGGCTCTGCTGTGTACTATTCGCGCCCTTATTCAGGATGCCGGACGACGACAACTGGTTAGGGAAATCTTCGTCGGTGATGAGGGTGGTGAGTAATCCCACACTCGATTTGTTTAGAGGTCTAACGACCTCTTTTTGTTTATCGGGATTTTTAGTGAGAGTTTTTTGTGTAGAGGGCTATTGACGATAGGTAAATATTACTAATCAGTAGACAACAACTCACTCAATTTTTTGCCCCTCCGCCCTAACCATGTCATAATCTTGCCGTATGAACATGTTAGCCGGTGTTAAAAAAGCACATCTAATAGGTATTGGCGGAATTGGTGTTTCGGCTGTCGCTAAGTTATTGTGGCACGCCGGAATAAAAGTCAGTGGTTCAGATGCAGTGGCCAGCGGGATCACCAGTGAGTTGATTAAGCGAGGGATGGAAATCAGTATTGGACCAGCAGCCGGACAATTACCGGATGAGGTTGATTTAGTGGTGCGATCCAGTGCCGTGCCGGACGATGATCCAGAGTTGCTGGCCGCGCGCGAACGAGGTGTGCGTAATTTAACCTACTTTGAGTTTTTGGGTCAGTACGCGGCTGAGCGGCGCGTGGTGGCGGTAGCTGGCACACACGGCAAAAGCACGACAACCGCTATGCTCGGGCAGATCCTCATCGAGGCGGGTTTTGATCCAACTGTCATTGTCGGTTCCAAAGTGCCCATCTTTCCAGATGGAAATATTCGACTGGGTAACAGTGATTTATTCGTGATTGAATCCTGCGAACACGAGGCTCATCTGCTGGAGTTCAAGCCACAGGCCGCTATCGTCACTAACATCGAGGCTGATCATTTGGATTTTTATCGCGACTTGGATCACATTAAACAAACGTTTCGACAGTTCGTGAGTCAGCTGACCCCGACCGGTTTACTGGTGGTCAATTTCGATGACCAAACTGGAGCCGGTGAACTTAAAGCCTCAGGCCGAACCGTGTCTTTTGGTTTCAATTCGGGGGCAGATTACAGCATAAAAAATCTACAAGTAGAAATAGGCCGTCAGAAGTTTGAATTATGGCGGGGAGAAAAATCGTTCGGAGCGTTCGAATTATCTGTGCCTGGACGATTTAACATAGCTAATGCTGTTGCCGCTGCGACCCTGGCCATTGAGTTGGGAGTATCGTCTGAAGTCATTCGTTCCGTGCTGTCCTCATATCAGGGAATTTGGCGACGATTTGAGATTGTCGGTCAGCGGTCAGGGGTAACGGTGATTTCTGACTACGGTCACCATCCAACTGCCGTGGCCGCCACTCTGGCTGCGGCACGCGAGTTTTATCAAGATCAGCAGATTATTTTGGTATTTCAACCACATCAGCGGCATCGAACCCGGAAATTATTTGCTAAGTTTGTGGAATCATTCGATCAGGCAGATGCAGTTATCTTGCCCGAGATATATGATGTAAAGGGACGAGAACAGACAGCGGACGACGACATCAGCTCACGTCAGTTGGTAACAGTTGTTCTGGTACGCGATCAACAACGCGATAGAAAGCGATCCATCGAATATGCCGCCGACTTGGCTGACGCTTTCACTATTTTACAATCATTTTTATCACCAGATTCCGTTGTGCTGATTATGGGCGCCGGTGACGTCGATCAGCTGGCGCGTCGTTTGGTTTCTCCCTCAATCAATTTTTCGATCTAATAATATGCTTTCCGAATTGCAACAACTTATTTCTTCAGCCGTAAAAGAAAATGAGCCGTTAGCCGGACATACCACTTATCGTATTGGTGGATCGGCTGATTATTTTTTTGCAGCTACAACCAGTGACGAGGCGATTAAAGCACTCCATGTTGCCAAGGAACTGGGGTTATCCTATTTCATACTAGGCGGTGGTTCTAACGTGCTAGTTTCAGACGAAGGGTTTCATGGTTTGCTGATAAAAATGGCCAACCGAGGGATTGAGTTTGCTGGAACTAAGATTAAGATTGAGGCCGGCACACCCACGGCGTTAGTAGCCTTAAAGAGTGTCGAAGCTGGGTTAACTGGTTTTGAGTGGGCAGTTGGCTTGCCCGGCACTATCGGCGGAGCAATTCGTGGCAATGCCGGAATGTTTGGTGGGGATACCGGACAGGTAATTGAAACCGTCCGTTGCATCCGCAATGGCGAACCAGAACAACTCACTCACGAACAATGTGCTTTCGGTTATCGTGATAGTTTGTTCAAGCATCAATCAGGTTGCGTTATTTTGTCAGCGGTGCTGGCGCTCGAAACAGCCAGTGATTTGGCGGCCAGTCAGCAGCAATTGCAGGCTATTTTAGCCCACAAAAAAGATCAGCAACCAATTGAATATCCAACAGCTGGTTGTATTTTTAAAAACTGGCTACCAAGCGAGCCAGAGGACTTGATCAGTATACGGCAGTCATTGGATTTGGATTCAGGTGAAGAAATTCCGGTTACGCCTAACGGAACAGTGCCAGCCGGTTGGATCATTGATCGCGCCCAGCTCAAGGGTACTAAGGTTGGTGGAGCAATGATTTCAGAGAAACACGCTAATTTTTTCATCAATTCGTCTGGTGCCAGTGCGAGTGACGTTATCGGGCTTATCGCTGTGGTTAAGACTCGCGTTCGTAATATAACGCGCAGTGTAATTCATCTGCAGGAGGAAATTGAATATCTTGGTTTTTGAAATTGTCAGGCAAAAATATGAATGATAAAAGTTCGACTCTTATCGGTCAGGCTTACGACAAAATTGCCGGACTGTATGTGGCCGAGGCCTACGTCGAAGACCCCAGTCAGGAAAGCCGAAATCGATTTATTTCTTTATTACCCGAACACGGCCGAGTTTTAGATATTGGTTGTGGCGGCGGTCAAGATAGCGCCGGCTTCGAGATAGCTCAGTTGGTGGTCTATGGCGTTGATCCATCAGAGCGCATGATTGAGCTGGCTACGACCTTGGTGCCTTCGGGTCATTTTCAAGTAGCTGGTTTTTTGACAGCCGAGCTAGAAGCCGAAAGTTTTGATGGTGTGTGGTGCAGTCGAGTTTTTCATCACGTGCCCATGGCTGAGCAGAATGAGTTTGTTCAGCGAATGAACTTGATGCTTAAACCGGGCGGTTGGCTTTATTTGTCAGTTCAGCTGAATGAAGATGAAACCGATGAAGAGACCTGGGATGTTGAAAGCGGCGGTACCAAATCTTTAATTAAAACCCTGGGTCATCGTTCTTGGCCAGCCATTTTAAAAGACAACGGTTTTGAGGTTACTGATATTCGCAAATATAGTACCGATGGCTGGGTAGAAGCTTATGCCATTAAACGTTAAAAGAATTTGATTGCTTCATCTTTCTATTATTTCAATCTCTCAGATAATTAATATCTTTCACGTTATGGATAATGAGAGTCAAAATAATTACCGAAGAAATTGGCGCTGGTTTTATTTAAAATGGCAATTCTTTTTGTTGTTAGCGATTGGTGGAGCGGTAATTTGGTGGTTGAACTACGGTAATATATGTCGACTGCCAATTAATTATCGTTTGGGGCAAGTGGATGCCAGATTTGGCTTAACGAGAGCTGAAATAATGCCCGCACTCGAACAAGCTGAACAGTGGTGGGAAAGCAGCCTCGGTGCTGATTTATTTGAATATGATACGGGGGTTGAATATGCCCTGACTATAAATTTTGTTTTTGATGAGCGCCAGCGAGCTACGCAAGAATTACGATTAATTCAGTCTCAAAAGCTGGCGCTGGAAGATGAGATTGAAAATATCGTCGGTGAGTATCGTGACCTGCGAGCTTTATATGATCAACGCGAAGTCGCGGTTCTGGAGTTACAGACGATTTATAATGATCAGTTAGAACAATTCAAGCAATTGGTACAGGTTTGGAACAAGCGTGGTGGGGCACCGCATGTTGTTTATGACGAGCTACAGAAAGAGCAGGCTGAATTAGATGAATTTGTTATTCAAATCAACTCATTTATTGCTCAACAAAATGAACTGGCAACACGCATTAATCAGTTGGCCGACACAGAAAGTGAGACCGTGCAAATTTTTAATGAAGGAGTGCGTGAATTTAACGAGAATTATGTTGTTCGAGAAAATTATGAAGAAGAGCAGGGTATTTATGGGTTAGATACCATCAATGTTTATCAGTTTGATGATCAATCAGATTTGATATCGTTGTTAGCTCATGAGCTGGGTCATGCCCTGGGTTTGGATCACTCCGATGATCCGCAAAGTGTGATGTATCCAAAAAAGAACGAACGACAAGTGATTGGCGAGACGCGCATTTCCAGTCAGTCCATGCAAGTTTTAAAGAAAAGATGCAATTTAAAGTGATCATTAGGCGGTCGTTTTCTTTGGTAGAAATATAATTTGTTTAGTTATTTAATTGAAACTAATATGCATTTCGATATAAAAACAAAAAACATGGATTTAACTGAGGCGATTCGGGCGGCGGTTGAAGAGAAAATAACCAAATTAGTGCCGCTGGTGGAACGATTTGGCGAATCGGTCTTGGCTGAGATTGAAGTGGGGAAAACCACCGGTCATCACAGCAAGGGGCCATTTTTTCGGGCGGAAGTACGGGTTCGTTTGCCGGGCAAATTAGTTTATGCTGACGCACAGGATGAGGATTTATATCTGGCAGTGCGTGAAGCTCGCGATAAGGCCAAGCGTCAAATTTTGGATTATAAAGAAACTCTGAACAATCGATCTTAAACTTGAAAAAGTGTCAGACAGTTTTAAGGTAAAAATTGTTTGACGCTTTTTCATTAGATAAGTCTGAAAAGTTGGTCATTGAGTGGACTATCATTCCGTACGCGTGTATAAATAGGTATATTACTTCCAGAATTAACGCACTTCACATGTCTCTTTTTTATAAGATTTTCGGCGATCCGAACGAGAAGGTTTTGACTGAAATGCAACCGATCGTCGAAGATATCAACAATTTAGAAAAAGAAATCGAACAGCTGGGTCCAGAAGCACTTCGTGACCGGTCACTTGATTTGAAAGCTCGGGTAACTGCCGGTACAGCGCTCGATGTGATTTTACCGGAGGCATTTGCGTTGTGTCGCGAGGCAGCCAAGCGCACGCTTCATCAGCGACATTATGATGTTCAGCTGTTGGGTGGTTTGGCTTTGCATCGCGGACAAATCGCGGAAATGCGTACTGGTGAGGGTAAGACTTTGACCGCTACCTTGGCGGTTTATCTGAATGCGTTGACCGGCAAGGGAGTACACGTAATCACCGTTAATGATTACCTGTCCCGTCGTGACGCCTCCTGGATGGGGCAGGTTTATAATGCTTTGGGTTTGTCAGTGGCGTGTATTAATCACATGTCTGCTTTTCGTTACGATTCGGATTGGCAGGCACCAACTGAAATTGAAGAGGTATCTCTGGCCAATTTAGCTGAAGCAGCTGAAAAAGAAGAAGGTGGTGTAGTGGATCAAAAACGTGATCGTATCGGTTCGTTTAAGGTAGAGATGGATTACTTGAAGCCCTGCGAGCGTCAGGAAGCGTATCAGGCAGATATTACTTATGGCACTAATAATGAATTCGGTTTTGATTACCTGCGCGACAACATGGCCATGCGGCCAGAACACAAGGTTCAGCGTCCGCATCATTACGCTATCGTGGACGAAGTGGACTCAATTTTGATTGATGAGGCGCGTACGCCGCTCATTATTTCTGCAGCAGCCGAGGAAGCGGCTGATATTTACTACAAATTTGCGACGTTGATTAAGCCGATGAAAGAGAACGTGGATTTCAATAAAGATGAAAAGATGAAATCCTCCAGCTTTACAGAAGAAGGTCAGAATCGAATCGCTAAATTACTCGGTTACGATCCGTGGTCTGAAAATGATACCAGTACAATTTTTCATCTGGAGGCAGCTCTGCGAGCCGACAAGATGTACGAGAAGGATAAAGATTATGTAGTCAAAGATGATGAAGTGATTATCGTGGATGAGTTTACTGGACGATTGATGCAAGGGCGACGTTATAGCGAAGGTTTACACCAGGCGATTGAAGCCAAAGAAGGTGTGGCTATTCAGCGTGAAAGTCGGACGTTGGCCACTATCACTTTTCAGAATTATTTTCGCATGTATGAAAAGTTGGCCGGCATGACCGGTACCGCGGCCACTGAAGCTGAGGAATTCGCCAAAATTTACAATCTGGACGTAACGGTTATTCCGACTAATCGATCCAATGCTCGGGTGGATTTATCGGATCGAATTTATAAAAGTGAGCAGGCGAAGTTTATTGCGGTGGTGAAAGAAATTCGTGAGCGACATGAAAGAGGTCAGCCGGTATTGGTCGGCACCGCCTCCATTGAGAAGAATGAGATTTTGGGCGAATTGTTGACCAGGGAAGGTATTCCGCACGAATTATTGAATGCCAAAAACCATGAACGTGAGGCGCAGATTATTGCGCAAGCTGGTCGGTTTGGGGCGGTGACCGTGGCCACTAACATGGCTGGCCGCGGTGTCGACATTATCCTGGGTGGTAATCCAGCCAACGCAGTCGATGCCCAAAAAGTCAAAGAGCTTGGTGGTTTATTTGTTCTGGGTACAGAACGACACGAATCACGACGCATAGATAATCAGCTGCGCGGTCGATCTGGTCGTCAGGGTGATCCGGGCGTCACGCAATTTTTCATCTCTTTAGAAGATGATTTGTTGCGTATTTTTGCCACGGACAGCATGCGTTCCATGTTGGATCGGCTGGGCCTGCCAGACGATGTGCCAATCGAAAATCGAATGGTTAATCGTTCGATCGAAAGTGCCCAGAAAAAAGTCGAGGGTCATCACTTTGATATTCGCAAACATCTTTTAGAGTACGATGACGTATTGAATCGACATCGCGAAGTATTTTATAACAAGCGCGATGAACTTTTGTTTATTGTGCCGGGTGATTCAGTTACAGTCAGAGAGCGGGCGATTGAATGGGTTGAATCAGAAATTGAACGAGTAGTGCTGTTTCACACAGCAGCCGAAGATGAAAAAGCCTGGGATTTGAAAGAGATTTATGAAGTTATTGCAACTATTTTTCCGGTTTCCGAAGCTGATCGTGAGCAGTTAACTGACATTCACCAGACAGCCGGTTCTAAAAAAGCCGATGCTGAAGCTCGCACCAAGATTATCGAACATCTAATGACTTTGGTGAAGCGTGAATACGATGCGCTAGAGGCGCGGGTTGACGCAGTCTTAAAAGAATATGAAAACGTTGGAGCGTTCCCTGATTTGGTTCGCGGAATGATGTTGCGAGCCATGGATATGTTATGGGTAGAGCATTTGGATGCTATGGATCATATGCGAACTGGTGTAGGGTTGCAGGGTTACGGTCAGCGCGATCCGTTGGTTCAGTATAAGAAAGAAGCGTTTCGAATGTTTAACGAATTGATGGCCATGGTGGAAAAACAAGTGGTGTATTCATTGTTTAAGATGAGTGTTGCACCGCGTCCGGATCAGTCACGGAGATACGCCAAATCATTGATGGACTCTCAGGGGGTAAAAATGCAGGGAGCTGGAAAGGTGGCTGGTGAGTCCGGCAATAATGCTGGCGGTGGTCAGGCTAAGGTGGGTCGTAACGAACCCTGTCCTTGCGGTAGTGGAAAAAAATATAAGAAGTGTTGCGGGGCATAAAGACCATGATTGATTACAAAGATTTTGAAAAAGTGGATATACGAGTGGGGGAGATTGTGAAGGTTGAAGATTTTCCTGAGGCCAGAAAACCAGCTTATAAGTTAATGATAGATTTTGGTTCAGAAATTGGGATCAAAAAATCTTCAGCTCAAATTACCGAACACTACTCAAAAGAAGAACTGCTGGGAAAGTTAATTATTGGGGTAGTTAATTTTCCACCAAAACAGATCGGTTCTTTTATGTCAGAAACTCTTACCTTGGGGTTGTCGGATGAGAAGGGTGACGTAGTGTTATTGAGTCCGGACATAAAAGTCCCCACGGGCGGAAAAATGTTTTAAGGTCAGTGGTCAAACAGGGTATTCCAGAAGAGATCGCTCAGACGATAGAGCTATTCAATAAATAAAGAGTAGATCAAAGAGGTGAGAGCTTAGATTATTTTTTGGAGGAATCTTGATGATAAAAATATGACATCAGACACTTTAATTAAGGCGGATACGGATGTGCTGGCTAGTTTTTTGGTCGAGGCCAAGCGGAAAACATATGCCGCGAACGGTGAGAGCGGCGAAGAACGGCGTGCCGATGGCGGGCGGGAACTTACTTATGAGTCCGGTCAGTTCTTATATCGCGATCGCTATTATGGTTTTAATCCGTTCGTCGGTCAGGAATTGGTGTTTAAAAAAGGCCAGTGTATTTGGGCTATGAATTATTATGGGGAGGTTTCTCCGGAGGTGGTGGACGTCAAGGCTGTTTATGCGTTTTTGAAAGCGGCACTAAGAGAAGTCGATACACGAAACCCCTTTCGTGGTCCGTATAATTTCACTGACGAAAAATATTCTTATCAAAATGTATGCGGCGGCAATGTCGAAAGGTTCAACGGTCGAGAAGTTATCAAGCGAGGGGATTTCGAAATATACAAACTCTCTTATCAAGGGGGGTTGGTCAAGATTTGACAGATTTTGACCGACAACCTAAAAGAGAGGCTGTCCGATTCATAACGTTAAATGATATGTCTTTTGAAGAGACAGTTATAACGGAGTTAAAGCAGATAAGCTTGCATTTAGGCGGTGTTGACCAGTGTCTAGAGGGCATCGATCAACATTTAGATGGTGTTGACCAGCGTCTAGAGGGCATCGATCAACATTTAGATGGTGTTGACCAGCGTCTAGAGGGTATCGATCAACATTTAGATGGTTTAGACGAGCAAGAAGATTTATTATTTCAGCAGATTACGGAAATAAATGAAAAAATTTCCGGTTTGACTACCAATGAGCGTGTGGATATGTTAGAAAATAAAATGATGACCTATTTTGACCAGCAGAACTTATTATTAGAAAAATTTAACGTGGAGAGATTAAGCACTGTAGTACGTTTGGATCGCGTTGAGGGAACCATCGAGTTTTATCACCCGGATTGTAAATTACATTAGTCTTAAATTATGTCTGAAAATTGTCCACGCGTTGGTATTGGTTGTCTGGTGCTGAAAGATGGTCGAATTTTACTTGGTAAGCGCTTAGGGTCATTTGAGGCTGGAACTTATGACAGCGCTGGCGGACATTTGGAGTACATGGAATCTATTGAAGCTGGTTTGCGGCGCGAAGTGCGAGAGGAGGCAGGGATTGAAATCAGTGAGCCGCGATTGCTGTGCGTTATAAATTATCGAGTTAATGCACCCAAGCATTATATTGGTATTGGTTTTGTGGCGGATTGGCTGAGCGGCGAACCAACTGTTTGCGAACCTGACAAACGTGAGTCCTGGGATTGGTATGATTTGGATAATTTACCCGAGCCACTGTTTGGTGCGGCTAAATTATATATCGAAGCACTTAAAACCGGTCGAACATTTTTTGATGAATAATCACGGTGGAAGTTTTGAGGATGACAGCGCGGCGCCGGACTGCTATTATCAGTCACAGTTAATTACTTACCAAAATCATCATGTTGGATTTAAAAGAAGTTCATCAGCGTCTCGAAGAACTTAAGCATCGTCGTCGTGATTTGAACCGCATGTTTAAAGACGAGTTGGATCAAAATGAGTCGTATAAAAAAATCGTCGAAGAGTTAAAAGTCTTGCGAGAGAAGAAAAAGTCTATTGAGAATGTGGCGCGGGTGTCGTGTTTTGGTGGCTCAGACGAACTGGAGCGGATTAAAGAACAAATCAAAGATGAGAAACAATTACTCACTGATCTGGCGTTAAATCAATATGTTGCTGGACAAACCGTTGAGATTGTTGAAAACGAAACCCGTTTTGTGCCGCAATTCAGCGTGAAGTTTAAAAAAGAAAAATCTTCGTATGCCGAGGAGCAGCGAGCTGTTCGAGCCGAGTCTCATCCAACCAGAACCTTTTTACCGGCGGAGAAAGCTGGTGAGGCGTTAGTAACAATTTAGTCTGAATTTTTAAAAAAACGTGCTTAAATAGCACGTTTTTGGTTTAGCGAGTTGAGGGCTTGCGACCCAGACGACCACTGAATCGTTGGTGGCCGAGAACCGGTTGAATAGATGCGTCAACCGTGGGTGGTGTTTTGGCAAACATAGAGCCAAGAGCATTGCGCAGCAGCTCCGGTTTTTCGAGATATTTATTAATCACCGCAGTGGGTTGAATTTTCAGCCAAGCCACGAATTTTTCGATCGCCTTACCACCAAATTCTTCGGTGGCGTTTTGGTGATCGAGTTGTTCCCGCAGTTGTTTTTCTGTCTCAGGTGTAAGAGTTGAGATTGTCATGTTGCTATCTTTTGTGAGCCTGGCAGAAATTTTTAGAATGGCGAGGCGTAGAGTATGCCTACGTTAGTGCCCGGGCTACCATCCATTGGATACCGCCCACTTTTTATATTGCGCATGATCTTGACGGCAAAATCCGGATTAGATTTGAGAATATCTCGGACTACCTGATCCTGCTTGGTAAGCCACTTCATGAATTTGGTAACGTCCTCTGGAGAAAACTCCGGCTGTGGATCGGTCTTCTTTTTCGATGCCATGATTCACCTCTCTGGTTGTTTAAAGAACTATGCCCAGAACAGTCTCCCTGGCGATGTTACTGGAGGCGGTTTAATAATTCAAGCCGCACGAATAAATAATTGGCGTTAAATTAAGAATGAAAAAACCGGCCAAGCAGCCGGTTAATCGTTAATTAATGATCGGATTTTTTTCTGGCGACAGAAGACAGAGATTGGTTGGGATTTTCGTTTCAGTTACATAGACCGGAAACCCTAATTGCATCAGCTCATCAACGCGGGGTTCGAGCAACAGGCAAATTCCATCAGACTGTTGCAGTACAGCCAACGCCTGCTTTCGGTCAATGCCGTAACGGGTTTGACCATAGGTTGATATTTGAACCAGTTGGTCAGCAGCTTCACGTTTGGCAAATTCTTCAGGTGTCAAAAATTCGTAGAACAACTGATCATTCGGTGAGCGTGGTGCTCGCGTGGTAACAGTCTTAATGATAGTCATTTGTCCCGGTCCAGCCATAACTTCCATTCGACGTAGTCGATCCATGATTGCGGCCTGACGACCAGAACCGGGTAAACCAGTTACCACGTGTAGTTCGTGCATCATTTCTATAACTAGCACAAACTGTGGAACCTGCATGTTGATGATATTGCGAGGTCGAGCGGCTTGTTGTTCGACAATCTCGTCGCGCTTCAAAACATCACTTGATCCGATTACCACTACAACTTCACCAGGTTGATCGGTGGTGAAGGTATGAGCTACCGGTCTAGGTAGCCAGACTATTAGATCAGGCGACATTGCCCGAACATCGATGGCGATTAAGGTATCTTCCGCCGCTTCACCGATCAGGATGATCTGTCGACGTAGTTCAGCTACCCGTCGAATCACGCGGGGTTCACGTACCCCAGGTAGACGAATGAGCATCGAAGCGATGCCGTTTTCAATGTCCAATCCGGATAGAGTATCAGCCGTCATTATTCCTCCGATCCAACTCCTTTAACCGAAACACTAATTGCTAGTTATCGTCAACTAACATTGCTATAAGTTGATTAATTTAATTATTACATTTGATTGTTCGTCGGCTTGTCGCAAAAATGATCTGAACGTATACTATTTCTCGTATGAACAATACTCCTATTACCATGGTTTTAGTGCTGGTCCGTGACGGTGATCGTATTTTGTTAGGTCGAAAAAAGCGTGGTTTTGGTCAGGGGAAGTGGAATGGATTTGGCGGTAAGGTGGAACCGGGAGAATCAATTGAAGCAGCGGCTCGGCGTGAGTTCATTGAAGAAACCAGTAGTGATATTCGTGAACTGCGTTCCGTCGGGCAATTGTCATTTACGTTTGCCGATGGTCAACCGGAATTAGAGATGCATGTTTTTGCCGCCGCTGAATTAATTGGTGAACCACAAGAAACAGACGAGATGTTTCCCGATTGGTTTAAAATCGATTCAATCCCATTTGACGAAATGTGGGCTGACGATCAGTATTGGCTACCACTTTTTTTGAGTGATCGAAGATTTGTCGGATCATTTCATTATGCCGATGAAACTACGATTTTACATCATTCGGTGATCAAGCTTGAGAATTGTCTGGCGGATAACGGAACTCAATTTTGTCAGCTAGCTCTAGCGGAGATTAATGAGGCTGATAACTAGGTTGCCAAAACTCGTAACCTGCACTAGGATTATTGTCAGTTATGCACAAATAATGACAATTAGAGCGTATCGAACGCTCATTTTTTCTCGGAAGCAAACAACGATGATATGAAAGAAAATAATGTTATTCGTGAATCTTTCTCGAAGTTACTCAAGGCGCTGTTTTCCTTGGTGGCGCCGACCACACCGCGAGGCAGAGTGAGACGAGCAATATTTATTATTGCCATTCTGTTATTTTTCTCAGGCCTGTTAAGTTATCCCAATTGGTGGAACTCAACAGCCGATAGAGTTAATAGCTGGTCAGAAGAGACGTTGAACTTTAATCCGAAGATTCCACATTTTTGGGAAGTGGCTTTTCGCTTGGGCTTAGATCTGCAGGGTGGAACACATTTGGTTTATACAGCAGATATGAGTTCCATTCCCTCAGCAGAGCAGGATGATTCAATTGCTGGTGTGCGTGATGTTATCGAGCGTCGGGTCAATGCTTTTGGCGTGTCTGAACCATTAGTTCAAACCAATAAATCCGGGGATGAGTGGCGACTCATAGTTGATTTGGCTGGAGTGACTGATATTTCTGAGGCGATTCAACAAATTGGAGAAACACCGATTTTAGAGTTTAAAGAAAAGAATCTAGAACCGCCACGCGCTTTGACCGAGGAAGAGCGACAGGATATGGAGATGAAAAATTCTACGGCCAAAGTTTTAGCCGGTGATGTATTGAAACAGGCTCAGGAGGCGGAGGCTGATTTTGCTGCGCTAGCTGCCGAGCACTCAACTGACATGTCATCAAAAGCTATGAGTGGCGATATTGGATTTCAGACTACAACCGGCGAATTTCAGATGCTGGTTCAGGCTGTGATAGACAATGATGTTAAAGCTGGGGCACTTGTTCCTAAGATCGTAGAAAGTTACCAAGGTTATCATATCGTTGGTTTTGAAGGAACGCAGGAGGGAGGCAAGGAAGTACAAGCTTCACATATTTTGCTGTGTTGGCAGGGTGCGTTACGTTGCGAAGCAGAGCGCACCAAAGAAGAAGCCTTAGCTCTGGCTCAGGAGTTAGTTGCTCAGGCCACGCCAGAAAATTTTGCCGCTCTGGCTGCTGATAATTCTAGCGATGCATCAAATGCCGAAACCGGTGGTGATCTGGGCTGGTTTCCGGAGGGGGCGATGGTTGAGACGTTCAATGATGCAGCTATGACCCTGGCCGTCGGTCAGATTTCCGAGCCAGTCGAGACAGAGTTTGGTTATCATCTGATTTATAAGACCGATGAGCGTTTTCAGTTGGAATATCATCTGCGACATATTCAGTTTACTAAGAAGGTGGTGACCGATTATGTACCGCCGGCAGATGAATGGAAAAATACACAATTGTCCGGCAAACACCTTAAACGTTCGATGATGCAATTTCATCAACAAACCAACGAACCGTTAGTTGGCTTAGAATTTAATGCTGAGGGGAAGGATTTATTTGCAGACATTACTCAGCGCAACATTGGAAAACCTGTAGCTATTTTCCTTGACGGTCAACCTATTAGTGTACCGACTGTTAATGAGGCTATCACCGGTGGCGAAGCAGTTATTACGGGAGATTTTACGATTCCCGAGGCCAAACTTTTGGTTCAGCGATTGAATGCTGGTGCGTTGCCAGTGCCAATTAATTTGGAGACTCAGCAATCAGTAGGGGCAACACTCGGCAACTCGTCCTTGCTAGCGTCACTTAAAGCCGGATTGATTGGTTTTTTGATCGTGGCGTTGTTCATGTTGCTTTACTATCGATTACCGGGATTAGTGGCGATTATTGCTCTGGCCATTTATACATCTGTTAACTTAGCTTTGTATAAATTGATTCCAGTTACATTAAGTTTGTCTGGCATTGCCGGTTTCATTTTGTCGGTTGGCATGGCGGTAGATGCGAACATTTTGATTTTTGAACGGCTCAAAGAAGAGTTGCGTCGTGGACGATCTTTGCAATCAGCCTTAGAAGAAGGTTTTCGTCGGGCTTGGTTGTCAATTCGCGACTCCAACTTAACAACGCTTATTTCCTGTGCGATCTTGTTTTACACCAGTTCATCGTTGATCAGGGGTTTCGCTTTAACCCTGGGTATCGGTGTGTTAGTATCCATGTTCTCGGCGATTATCGTAAGTCGCTCCTTATTGCGTTTGTTAACCGGCTGGGGCTTTCTCAAGTCCGAGATGTTATATTTGCCGGGTTTTAGTACCAGAGCTAAACCAGCCCAGGCTGGTTTAGACGAGAGAAGTACGAACTAACGGTTGATGAGTATGATATATCCAATCATTAAATATCGAAAAATTTGGTTCACCTTGTCGAGTTTATTAGTTTTGGTTAGTGTGGCTGCCTTGGTAATATTTCCACTTCGTTTTGGGATTGATTTTACCGGCGGTTCTTTAATGGAGCTGAGATTCAACGAGCGACCGTTAACACAGGAGATGCGCAATACCATGACTGAATTGAATTATGCTGAAGCGGTGGTGCAGCCACTGGGTGACTTGGGCATGTTAGTACGTCTTCCTACCATGGGTGAAGAAGAGCATCAATCATTACTAACTTCTTTACGAGAGAAGCATGGCGAAGTAATCGAATTGCGTTTTGAATCCATTGGTCCAACAGTTGGTTCGGAAATGCGAAGCAAGGCCGTTTGGTCATTATCATTAGTATTGATAGCGATTGCTTTATACGTAGCTTATGCTTTTCGCAAGGTTTCGCGGCCAGTGGCATCCTGGAAGTACGGCATTACCACGTTGATTGCTGCTCTCTGTCATGATGTTCTGATTCCTCTGGGGGTGTTTGCTGTGTTAGGTCACGTCTTGCTAGTGGAAATAAATTCAGCTTTTATTGCCGCCATGCTTACCGTGTTAGGTTTTTCAGTTCATGACACGATCGTGGTGTTTGATCGCGTTCGTGAAAATTTGATGAAGACCGGTGGTACATTTGAAGAGATCGTAGAGCGCAGCGTCAACGAAACTTTGGCTCGATCCATCAACACCTCACTTACCACCATGTTGCCGCTCATCGCTATTTATTTATGGGGAGGGGAAACTTTGAGATGGTTTGCGCTGGCTTTGATGATTGGTTTAATTGCTGGTACCTACTCTTCAATCTTTTTGGCCTCACCGTTGTTAGTGGTTTTTCAGAAGAAGTCAAAATAAGAATCGAGTAGTTAAAAATGAAATAAAAAAGCCCGCTAAGCAGCGGGTTTTTGCTTTGGTTTTTCTACTTATTTTTCAGTCAGGTAAAAAGAAGGTAGAGGACAAAGCTCAAAGATGCCGATCCACCCAACAACACCAGACCAATGAGCAAGTAACGCAGAAAAATCATCATGCTCCCATGAAGACCGAACTCTATTGTCTCCAAGCGGTCTATTTTAGTTCGAGTAACTTCTCGGGTGGGGGATTCGCGGTAACTGGGGATTGTATTAAGTGTCACATCAATTTCGATAACTCGCTCCTCGGTTTTGGTTTCAGTGACACTGATCCCATTACCCCAATCTATAATTCTTCTTACAGCTTCTTGCCACCAATTTTTTTCTTTGGTCATTTTGGTTTCCTCCAAGAGGAGGAGTCTAGTAGTAAAAACTTTTTTTGTCAATTTACATTACTGGCTATTAAGTCGCGCTTTTGCTTTAATAAAAATGCACCATCTCAATTACAGGAGGACGCGATGAGATTTTCTATCGTACTGAGTGCAATTATGGTTCTTTTGCTGACTGCCTGCACCGCCTCGGTGGTTCATGCACCTGACACGACCACAGGGTTAGCGCAACCAGAGACTACCACGCCAACTCCAACTGCCCACGAGTCCAGAACAGATCAGCAAACAATCGACTCTGAAGAGTTGACGCTTCAAGTTTGGGCTGAGCTGGATCACACTTGCGCTCAGCTAATCACCCTGACTCACCAGCTCGGTACTTGTATAGTTCAAAGCGGACTGAGTGATGCACGTTGGGAATCAGTTGCCAGATTCTGGCGGTCAGCAGTAAGTTCCTGGCTTTACGGCATCGAACAACTGCGTCAAGCCAGTACTCAGCGTGATTATTGGCGCGCTCTACTACAGTTGGAAAATAATTTGCTCGATTTAGAGCGCTATATGAATCGACTGGAGGAGACCGCACACGATCTATCAATTCATCAGCCAGATTTTCAGCGAGTCATGACTGAATTGCATCAAGTAGTTGTCAGCGCCAGACAGGGTGTTGGACGAGCACATGAGCGCTATAGTCACATGACCAATAATTAAAATCGAGTCGTAAAAACGATCTTAGAAGGTCGTTTTTTTAAATAGAGAAAGTTTTTTAAAATAAAAACCCGATGGTTAAGCCAAATAACTTGATTTTCCTTCTTATTTATGTTAATATATAGATGAATAGTCAGATTGAATGAACGTCTCGTTTTAAGCGTATTATCTGCTCAAATGACCATCCCTAACATTGTTATAGATTACGGGTATATATTTCGCTTAGGAGATCTGCCACTCCCAATAATGTTGTGGCAGATTTTTTGGGATTTTGGCTGGATTCCTTTTGTTATCATCGTTTTTAAAGGCAGCTGGAAATTATGGGTACAATGGCGACAAAATAAGTATGCTGCCACCATCGAGACTTGTTTGCTGGCAGTGGAGGTGCCACGACAAAATGAGCAAACCGCTAAGGCAGTAGAGCATATTTTTGCGACTTTATCTGGTGCTTATTCTGGCTTAGATCGTTTTGAGAAATATTGGCTGGGAAAATTTCAACCAACGTTTAGTTTTGAAATTGTGTCCATTAATGGTTATGTGCAGTTTGTTGTGCATACCTGGACCAAGCATCGTGATTTAGTGGAAGCAGCTATTTTTGCCCAGTATCCGGATGCAGAGGTTGTAGAAATTGCTGATTATACTTCTGGCATTCCAACTAAGTACCCACATCCAGAATGGAATGTATTCGGTACAGAATTCGTGCTCAAGCGCCCCAGTCATTTACCCATTCGTACTTACTCTGAGTTTGAGCACACTTCAGCTGAAGACCCATTTAAAGATCCCATCTCTGCTTTACTAGAAGTGATGGGCTCACTCAAGTCCGGTGAGCAAATGTGGTTTCAGCTTTTAGTAAATCCAACCGACAGTAGTTGGAAAGACGCGGGACAGAAAGCTGTTGAAAAGATGCTCGGTCGGAAACCAACACCAAAGAAATCGAGTTTTGACGAGGCGATGTGGTTGCCTAAAGGGGTGGCCAAAGAAGTCGCCTCGTTATTGAGTACTCCTTCTGAGGGCGGCAAAAAAGAAGAGAAGAAAGATGATTTCAGAGTGTTAAATATGAGTCCGGGTGAGCGCTCGGTTGTTGAAGCCGTACAGATGAAGTTGGCTAAGATCGGCTTCGAAGCCAAGATGCGCATAGTTTATGCTGGTCGCCGCGATATTTTTAATAAAAAGCGTTTTACGGCTATTAAGGGTGCATTGATGCAATATAATGCACTCAACATGAATGAAATTAAAACTTACGGCAAAGTGACACCTAAGGATGATTATTTTCATGAGCGCTGGTCAGTGTGGCAAAAAAAAATGAAGCTCGTTCGGTGTTTTCGTGGGCGTAGTGGCAAGGGTGCGCCTTCTTACGTCCTTAATATTGAGGAATTAGCCACGCTTTATCATTTTCCAATGCGGTTGGTTAAAACTCCACTGCTGAAGAAAACCGATGCTAAACGAGCCGAACCACCGGCTGCGTTACCCATGTTGGGTGAGAGCACCGAAGGATTTTTTAAGCCGATTAAAAAGACATCAACCAAAGATCAGGCTTCAGACTCTGCCGGTGAACCGCCAGCGGATTTGCCCTTTGCTTAGACATAACAGGTCATATGATTGGAGAGATTAAACCCTACGATCACGATCACGAAAACGAAGTGACCTTGTTTGCGGTCACCAATTTTCGTAATCAACAAAGAAAGTTTGGTATCAAGACCGATGATCGACGCAAACATATCTACATTCTCGGCAAAACCGGCATGGGGAAAACTACGTTAGTTGAGAATTTAGTATTATCTGACATTTATGCTGGTCATGGATTGTGTTATATCGATCCGCATGGTGATACCGCTCAGAAGATTCTTGATTTTATTCCAGCACACCGCATCAACGATGTAGTGTATTTAAATCCGGGTGATGTTGAACATCCGATTGGTTTCAATATCCTTGAAGTAAAAGATGAGCGGCAAAAACATCTGATTGCCTCTGGTTTGATGGGGGTTTTCAAGAAGATTTGGCCAGATGTTTGGTCGGCTCGCATGGAATACATTTTAATGAATACGATTTTGGCCTTGCTAGATGCGCCTGGTTCATCTTTGCTTGGCATTACTCGTATCTTGGTTGATGAGGAATACCGTAAACGGGTAGTGTCGTTGATTCAGGATCCGGTAGTAAAAACATTTTGGGTTAAAGAGTTTTTTTCTTGGCAGGATAAATATCGGACTGAGGCCATCGCTCCGGTTCAGAATAAGGTTGGTCAATTTTTATCATCTGGAATCATTCGTAATGTTGTCGCTCAGGTAAAATCAACGATTGATCTGCGCGATATCATGGATTCGCGTAAAATCTTTTTAGTCAATCTGTCAAAGGGTCTGATTGGTGAAGAGAATATGCGACTTTTGGGTGGTATGATTATCACTAAGTTGCAGATGTCGGTTATGGAGCGCGTGGATACACCAGAGCATTTACGTCAGGATTTTTATTTGTATGTCGACGAGTTTCAAAATTTTGCCAATGAATCATTTGCCAGCATCCTGTCTGAAGCTCGTAAATATCGTTTGAATTTGACTGTGGCTCATCAGTATATTGAGCAGTTAGATGAGGTAACCTGTGCAGCTGTTTTTGGCAACGTTGGTACGATTATTGCTTTTCGTGTCGGCGCAGCTGACGCCGATGCCATGGAAAAAGAGTTTATGCCGGTTTTTATACCGGAAGATCTGGTCAATCTGCGCAAGTTTGATATCTATTTGAAATTGATGATTGATGGAGCGGCATCCGAACCATTTTCTGCTACCACCATGCCGCCGATTGGTAATCCGACCGGTAGCGAGGAAAAGGTGATCCGAGTTTCACGAGAGCGATATTCACGACCACGAGCAACGATCGAGGATAAAATAGTGCGCTGGAGTGGTTTATCGCCGGGTGAGGATCAAGAAAATGATGCTGAAAATGACATTGTTTCTGCCGCTAAAGAGTTGGGTGTGAGTTCAACCGATCTTAAAGATTTACAAGAAAAGTCTCCTTATATTAAGGAGTCGCCCAAATCAGAAACAAAAAAGAAAAAAGAAGCCAGCTTCCAGATTCCTTGTTCTGTATGTGGTGAAATTCAAAAATTAACTTTTGAACCAGATTGGTCGAAACCATGGTTTTGTAAGGAACACTTGGAGTTGCGAGGAAAGATTCCATTGACTGAGCTTAAGCCAGTCCAACCCCAGCCAGCCAGTACTGTCGATGAGACTAAAAGTCAGGAGGCTGTAACTCCCCCAATGAAGAAAATTTTACCCAAAACACCATCATCAACAGGCGATGAACCAAAAAGGCAATCAAAGAAGAAATCTGCCCGCAGAGATGATCGTCAGCGAACCAATCAGCGAGAGCAGTCTCGACCAGCGATGGCTTCATTGCCAAGTATTAGAGATTCAGCTCCGGTGTTACTTGAAGAAAAAGACAGTGGAGTGTCATTGTCAGCCTTGGTTCCACGAAGTGAAACCAAGATGGGTGATGAGCGGAAAGAAGATAGCAAGAAAATTTCTGTTGAGTCCATCAAGCAATCAGAGAGTGAGCAGAATAAAAAAGAAGAGAAACCCGATCAATCCCATAAAGGAACAACGGACGCAGCCGATTTTGATAACTCAGCTCCTTCCAATGATCAGAAAGATAAGCCAGACCAAGGTCCTAAGCAAATTAAACCGGGCGAAGTCGTTAAATTTTAATTATGCCCGATGAAGTGGTGAAAAAGATAAGATACCAAAGGATTATCAGTCTGCGTCAGGCTCTTTTTATGGTGCTCTTAGCCGCTTTATTAACTTTTGCTGGTCAGATAATCGTTGGTATAACTACTTATTATCGTTATGCTGATAGCAAAGAAATTAGTGATGCTGAAATTGTTGATCGACAAAGTAGTCTGGAGAAACGTCTGCGT
The DNA here is from genome assembly GCA_018813785.1 of Patescibacteria group bacterium. Lineage (GTDB taxonomy): Bacteria > Patescibacteriota > Patescibacteriia > SG8-24 > SG8-24 > JAHJAU01. The sequence goes on from JAHJAU010000041.1 coordinate 25,439, forward strand.
GAAATTGAGGCGGTGTGCAGAACAGACAAGATCGTCTTAGAAAACAGATTGAATGATCTAATAGAGCCGGGAGGCGCATTGATTAAACCAACTAGTCGGGTGAATGGCTCATCATTTTCTGTTGAGCGGGTCATGGGTTCCGTGGTGGAGATAACTTGCTTGGATAACACAGATCCTGACATTTTTTATACAGGATCGGGCACGATTATAGATCGTAGCGGTTTAGTACTGACCAATCAGCACTTACTAGTTAGCAGTGAGGGTGCTTTAATTCATTTTTGCGGCATTGGATTCACAACTGAGATTCAGCTTCCGCCGCAAGTTGAATATATAGCTGAGACTGTGGCTGCGGATCGCGATGCAGATTTAGCCATATTGCAAATCGTTGAACATCTAGATAGTAAACCACTGCCGGACTTTTTTCCGGCGATCACCTTGGTTGGATCGCGCTTGACCGCTCAAGAACTCAAATTAGGAGATGAGGTTTTTATTGCGGGTTATCCTGGTGTAGGGGCAGAAACTTTTACTTTCACGCAAGGTGTGGTGAGTGGTCGGGTAGGGAAAAAATTGATCAAAACCTCGGCCTTAATTGACAGTGGGACATCAGGTGGTGCTGCATTTAATTTCAATGGTGATTATATTGGTTTGCCAACCGCGGCCGCGCGCGGTGATATTGGCGGTAGTCTCGGATATTTGATCGCGGCTGATATTGTTGATGAGTTTCTTCAGGACTATTATGCTGGAGAACTTAACTCATCAGTAAATTTTATTGAATAAAAATTTGGATCATCGTTGTCAGCCGGTTCCCTGATTGATAATGATGTGACAAGCATTATGTTCAAGGCAGAGAAAGTTTCTTTTGTTACTTTAGACGACGTAACTATTGTTGGTGACGTTTATCGCGGCACTGGACATGGTCCGGCTGCTCTGTTGTTACATATGATGCCAGCCATCAAAGAGAGCTGGTCTAGTTTTGCTAACGTACTTTTATCGCAGGGTTTTAAAATCATTCTAGCTATTGATTTGCGTGGTCACGGTGAAAGTCAACTGCAGACCGATAAAAAATTAGATTTTTTGGAGTTTAGTGATCAGGAGCATCAACTAAAAATACGGGATGTTATCACTGCAGTGAGTTGGCTCGAAGAGCAGGGTGCTACTAAAGATAGATTGGCCTTGATTGGTGCTTCAATTGGAGCGAATTTATCTATTGCTTATGGAGCCATGAATCCGGAAATTCCGGCCGTGGTGGCACTGTCGCCCGGATTGAATTATCGTGGTGTGACCACTGAAGACAAGATGTCGGCCTATGTCGGGCGGGCATTATACCTAGTAGCTAGCGCCGAGGATACTTATTCACTTGAAACAAATCAACGATTGGCTGCTCTTTATTCTGGAGCTACACTTAAAGAGTTGAACCAAGTCGGACACGGCACAGCTATGTTTGATCAATCACCAGACTTGATGTCTGAAGTGGCGGCCTGGTTAATAGAGAGAGTTAATTAATTTTGGTCAGGGTTATGTACGAAATTCGTGATCCAATTCACGGCACCATAAGTTTTTCTGAGCGAGAAAGACAGGTTATTGATCACAAATTTTTGCAGCGCCTACGTCACGTTCGGCAGCTGGGCTTGAGTTACCTGGTTTACCCCGGATCAATACATGATCGTTTTTCACATAGCCTTGGTGCCATGCACGCAGTAAGTCGTATTTGGGATCGAATTATAGAAACCAGCGGCGAGGTATTACACCGACATTTTGAAGATTTTGATTTGCAATATTTTCGTCGAATTTTACGCTTGGCCGGCCTATTGCATGATATTGGCCACCCACCACTATCACATGTTTCTGAGAGATTTATGCCGTCATTTAATGACCTGCGACTACCAGCTGATTGGTTTATTGATTTGGAGCGCAATAGACAGGCCAAACATGAGGATTACAGTGTTTTACTAATAGGTGCATTATCTAATGCCGATAATTCTCCCTTATCACCGGATGAAGCGCAGGATATCGCATCTCTCATTCATCATGAAGTATTGCCATCACTATCCTGGGAAAAGCGTTTTGGTGAGGCTAACAGTGGTCGTTTTGGTATTCATCGGCTTCTACGTTCATTTATTTCTGGTGAGCTGGATTGTGATCGTATGGATTATCTCCTCCGAGATGCTTATTATACCGGGGTTGCTTACGGTACTTACGATATGGATCATCTGATAAGTAACTTAGGAGTAGTTGAGCATGATAATTTGATAGTTCCGACGATTGATTCTACCGCCGTGCGAGCGTTTGAGGATTTTTTGCTAGCGCGGTATCACATGTTTTTGCAGGTTTATTTACACAAGACCACCATTGCTTTTGATCGATTCTTGGAAAACGCAATGGTCACCAGAGAAATTGGATTGATTATTCCGGGCGAAGCTGAGGGTTTTTCTGATTTGCGTGATAGCACAATTACCGAGCGAATATTTGATGCGGCTAAGTTTTCGGATAATTCTTGGTCAGTTCGTTTAGTTAATCGTATTCCACCCAAAATGTTATTTCGAGCATCAAATATGAACACTGACGATCGAGCCATTATGGAACGTCTAATTACTGCCTTGAAGCAGGCGACTGTGCCGTTTTTCAAAATAGATTCGAAACAATATCTCTCTATGTCTGCCCCCGTTTCCGCCCGGGATCGAGTCAGCGGTTTAATGGTGCGACGAAAAATGTTTGGACGCATTGCTTTTGAGCCAGTTGAGCGTTATTCAGAACTACTTAATAAATATAACGAGGTTATCGACTTATCTAATTTATATGTTTTACGCGAGGACTTGCCAGCTGCGCAGAAGGTGATCAATGAAATGGGTTGGCCAATTATCACTGAATCAAACAAAGGACATCAAGCAAAATTTTTGGAATAAAGATCAATCCTCTCGGTTAAAGATTTGAGGCATCAAAAGCACCTCATTTTTTGTTTGCCCGACCTTTTTATGCACATTAATCGCATTGACACTCACTCTACTCAGCTCTAAGTTTAGGGTGGTTCTTTAGCATTTATAGTCACAAAACACGAACAGGAAGGTTGTCGATGTCCAGAAAGAAATTAGATGCTAATGTTCTTTCCCCAGAAAGATCAGCGGAACTCGTCAGTTTGGCCGAGAATGTTTTACAGCGTTTTGATCCGACCCAGGAACGTCGTTCCGTTTGGCGGAGGCCTCTGGCGATTGAGCTTTTGGGTCAGCCCGCATCTGGTAAGACCACAGCTCAGAGCGTACTGCGACATTTTTTCCGTCGTCACAAATTCGAGGTGCACGCACCACGCGAGGGAGCTGAGGCGATTGAAGGACCGCGCCCAGCACCGGATTACAATCTGCATACGGTTGAGTGGGCGTTGCATCACGCGAGACTGCTACAACATAGTAAGCAGCATCATGTCGGCATCTTCGACCGCGCCATTTATGATGGAGTGGTGCGGATGGAGCACTATCTCAATGATGGTGTTATCACCAGCCAAGAGAGGGAAATCATAGAAGGATATTTCCTTCTTCCGGCAAACTCTCGCTTGTTCGATTTGCACGTTTTTTTGATGTGTCAACCTAACACTACGTTTAAGCGCAAGCATGGAGTCGAAGTCGTTCATAAGCCAGGCAAAACACTCAATACAGAGACTCTCAATCGTCTATATGGGGCTCATCAGCGGGTTTGGGATCGTCTCGGTTTAGGTCAGGATTCGCGTTTCGTTTGGCTGGATTCTGATCAGTTAAACCAACGAGAAGTAGCGGAAAAGATTCTCGAAGTGGCATTGGCTGCTTTCGAGCGACACTTGACAACCTGATTCGTGTAGCCGACCCACCAAGTCGGCTTTTATTTTGTCATTGTTTTTTGAGTGTAGAGAAGCAGAGAAACTGGTTTAAGCTAATTGACCACTTTTACACTTGTCGCTAAGGTGGAAAAAGAGTGTTTCGTTCTTTTCTAAGGTTAGGAGAGGTGGTGTCATGGATTTTGACCCAACAATATCCTTGATTCTGATAAGTTTTGGTTTGACGATCTTCGGAGCTCGTTTAGTCATTACGATGCTGAAAAATTCTGGCGAAGGTGATGAAGATCCTAAACGATTATCTAATGATCAAGTTCCAGCCTTGCCACCTAAACTTGGCAGTCCATATCGCCACAATGATGAATTGACCGACAGCGACGAATCGAATGATGAAGATCCAGATGATGATGAAGAAAGACTTCGTCGTTTTGTCTATGCGGCCAGTCGATTGCGTGAACAATTGTCTGAGGTCGAACTACGGCGACTAGCCGAGCAACTCTATTTAGATGGATTACTCGATTCAATTGAGCAAGATGATGTCGATTCTGACTGGGAATCAGCCGCCATTTACGCTTTTTCTTTACGATGTAAGCCAGAAGACATTCCACCCCTGGTTGAGATTCTCGAAACTAGCCACTGTACTTATGCCAGACTGGCGGCCATGAAGGCCTTGGCATCTCGTGGGCCAAGCAACCACCGGGTGATCAATGCCGTCGTGAAATGTGCCCTAGCTGATAACAGTTGGTCTGAAAAAGATAATGAGCGAACCAAGCAGGAAATTGAGCAACTGCGTTCAGCTGGTCAGCAGGTTCTGACACAATGGGAAAAAGATTTTTCAGAAATCATGACGAGATTCGTCACTTCTTCCTAGGGGTCAGCTTCCCAACTCAATAACTTAAAAGAGCGGAGTAATTCGCTCTTTTGTTTACGGCGGTAGTGGCCGCATTATTGTTGACGGCCTTTCGAGAAAGTAGTAATTTTCGGAATCAGGAAAGCTATCTACAAGCCTTGGGCGGTATTTGGCCGGTCAGTGATCGAGTGTTGGCTGAAGTAGTACAGATCACTAGCTACGAAGTGGAACCAGATGGTTCCTACCATCTGCGCGCCAGCAATATTCGTCATGATGCCGTGGAAGTACTCGCTTACTGGAGTCGGGAACACTCAGCAGAGTTGATGGCCGCCCTGCGCCGCATTGGGGCTTTTGGTCTGCAGGCAGATCCGATTGTGACGCCAGAGCTTCATTTGTTCCCAACATCGGTACCGATTGATGAATCGGCCGAAGTCGTTGTGTCGCCTTCAGACGAAGCAGTCGGTATTTAACTTGCCGGACTTAGAGAGGATTTCGCCTCTCTTTTTTATATCTCTCATTCGTAGTATTATTGGCACGAAAATATTAATCGTTATTCTATGCGTATCGGATTAGATTTTGATGGTGTCATTGTTGATCACAGTGAGCACAAAATTCGTTTGGCCGCTGATTTGGGTTATCGATTTGAGCCATGGCAAACTAATACCAACGTGATGGCTCATTTAGTGCCAGAGGAGCAATATCGAAATATCCAGGACATAATATACACTCATTTAACACTTCAGGCGCCGCCGGTCGTTGAGTCTCTCGAACACATTCGTAAATTGGGAGGGGAGCTGTATATTTTGTCGGCTCGACGCCAGGCGGCGGTTCGTTTTGCCCAGGATTGGTTGCAACAACACGGAGTTTACGATGTGATTCCAGCTCAGCGAATACATTTTTGCGGTAAAAGTAATGAAAAAGGTGATTATTGTCGGCGACTAGGAATAGAATTATTTTTGGATGATAAATTGGCCGTGCTTAAAGTATTGGATCCTCAGGTTAAAAAATATCTTTTTGATAGTCATGGTGCGGCGGCAAAATTTGGTTTAGAGCACTCTTATAATATAGTTTCTGGTTGGCAGGAGTTTGCGAGCGAATTAGAAAAAGTTTTGGCCTGAGTCAGAGTACAGCTTAAAAAACTATCACTGACTGAGGTCAGTGATATTTGTTTTGGCGATCTTACTATCGATTATCTCAAGCTGTCTTGATTCCCGGCTATTCTTCTGTTATCATCAGCAGCTATGACTGATCAGCAAAATAAAAAAGCTATTGTTGGTATGTCCGGCGGCGTGGATTCCAGTGTGGCCGCGGCTTTATTATTGCGCGCTGGTTATGAGGTGACCGGTGTTTTTATGAAAAATTGGTCAGATCGACACGAAGGCAACTTGGCAAATTCCAACGACAAGATGTGCAGCTGGCGAAAAGAGCGAGCTGATGCCCAAGCCGTAGCCGATCAACTCGGCATATCGTTAATTACTTTGGATTTTGAAGAGGACTATCGCCGCGAAGTTTACGCTTATTTATTAGCGGAATATGAAGCCGGTCGGACACCCAATCCGGATGTGTTATGCAATGAAAAAGTGAAGTTTGGTTCGTTTTTGCAGCAAGCGCTGGAGATGGGGGCTGATATTGTCGCCACCGGTCATTACGTTCGAATTAAAAAGAATCAGGCGGTCTGTCAGCTTTTGGCGGCCGTTGATACCAATAAAGATCAATCTTATTTTCTGCATCGTTTGTCGCAGGAGCAGTTACGTCTGGTTGTATTTCCGCTTGGTGAATTAACCAAGCCAGAAGTCCGGGCTTTGGCCCGAGACTTAAAGTTGTCGGTGGCTGACAAAAAAGACAGTGTGGGTATTTGTTTTGTTGGCGAAGTTAAAATGGATGAATTTCTTGGTCGGGCGATCGCTGGTCACCCCGGGCCGATTATTAGTACCACCGGCCGGGTTGTTGGTCGTCATCGCGGCCTGGCTCCTTACACTATTGGTCAGCGACATGGTTTGGGATTGGGAGATGGCACACCATACTTTGTTGTTGGAAAAGACGTGATGCGCAATACTTTAATCGTAGCCGCCGGAGAGAATCCGCCCGAGTTATACTCCGATCAGCTGATCGCCTCTAATATTCATTGGATTTCCGGTGACGAGCCAAAATTTCCGTTGCGTTGTCTGGCTCGGATTAGATACCGGCAACCCTTACAGACTTGCCAAGTACAAAAGCTGGAAGATAACAGTTTGAGTGTGATTTTTGATCAACCTCAGCGGTCAATTACACCGGGTCAATTCGTGGTGTTTTATGATGGAGAAGTTTGTTTGGGTGGGGGAGCAATAGAGTAATAGAATGAAAGTTCGACATCAGATAATTTTATCATCCACCGCAAAACCACGGGCTTTAGCCCGTGGATGAAGTGGTTGAAATTTTAATTTGACCAGGTAACTGATTCCTGTATGCTTTAGTGGCATCCTAAACAAAGGAGTTGTTCGATGCAACAAATCATAGTCGGCTTACAACTACTGCAAAACGTTTCGTTCTTTGCCTTTGCGCTATCCTTCGTGGCCATGTTGGTGGCCAATCATTACGTTGGCAAGCAAAAATTTGGTTCAGCTCGCCGCTGGACATTGGTCTCAGCCATTTCGGCCAACGTGGTTTTGGCTTTTGAGGTCGCGGCCTTCGTATTCACCCTTTCACCATTTGCCGGATTTATGATCCTAGTCTGGGGATATTTTTCATATTTCAGCTGGAAGAGATACGGCGAGCTCAAAAATCTCTAAGGGATATTTTCTGTCTTGAACATTTATCCGCCTAGGCCTAGGCGGTTTTTTGTTGGCCGGCTTGACCTAATCGTAGTTAGATCGCTAAGCTCTCTCACATGCTCTTTAAGAAAGGTGAGGTTGATGATGAGTTGTGAAAATTTCTATCGGAGAATCAAAAAATTGATCAAGGTGTTGATTCTACTAGCGGTAATAATTCCAGGTTGTCGCAGTAATACTTCCGCAGTCAGAGCTGTAGCTATGTTGCCGGAAGTTGATTCCACACTGTTTGATCCGCAGACATTTCTGTGTGAATTATCCGGTCGGACAGTGTCAGAATCGGATGCCCGAGCGATTGGCCAGCGTTATCGTCCGGAAGAGCGAGCTCGGGCAAGAATTATTATCGCCCGGGAATTACGTCGTATCGGTTTGTCGCCACGAGAACATACCTATGAAAATGGTCGGGAAGTATTTTATCCAGCCCCCGGTTATTATCCGGGTGAGGGTACGGCTCGCGGGGTAAATTTGTACGCCGAACTGCCGGCGACTATGCCTACCAATGATTGGATTGTCATTGGCGGTCATTATGACACGGTACTGGGTACGCCCGGAGCAGACGACAACGCCTCGGGTGTAACTGCAGTTTTGTTGGTGGCGACGGAACTATTGCGTGTACCAGAACGACGAGCTAATCTCATATTCGTCTTTTTTGATCAAGAGGAAGTGGGGTTAGTGGGAAGTGACATGTTTGCCCAACGCTTGCTCGACCAAGGGCGCAACATTATCACTTTTCACAACATAGATATGGTAGGTTGGGACGGTGATCACGATCGCGATATCGTTTTGATGCACGGAGTGAGTCTCGTGCCACCACTCGATGATCGTTATATGCGACTTTATACCCAGGCTGCTCAGTTTTTGCGGACGGAATCGGGGCGTGATTGTCGGCCAGGCGAGATTCTTCGATCTGATACCAATCGTGGTGAACATATCACCTTCGAGATGCATGGTATTCAGGCAGTGACAGTCATCGAAGAATTTGCAGAAGAAGGTGATTTCAATCCTTATTATCATCAACTTGGTGATTCCTGTGATCGGCTCGATTATTCATATCTTCGTCTGTGTGCTGATTTGGTAGTAGCCGTAGTAACCAGGCAATTACAGTAAAATAAAAGTCCTCTCATTTTGAGAGGTTTTTGTATAAGTCCTGTTTTTAACAGGTTGAATATTGGAGGTGATTTTGCTAATCTTTGAATAGGAATTGACAAGCAAAATATATGCCAAACAAATTATTTTTTTTCTTATTGGCCGCCTTAATTTTAGCCGGCCTGGGATGTAAATCAGTCGATCAGTCGGAGATATGGTCCGACGAACCAATTGAATCCACTGCTGATCAGGTTGTCGATATTTTTGCACAACGACGCGCCTCAGATTCGATAACTAATTTATTACCAGTGGCATTGGTTTTAACTGAAGGACACGAAGCTCCGATTAATGGCGTTGAGCGATTAGCAGATAAAACATTTGGCTGCTCGGATCGTATCGGCTATGTGCGAGTATCACGTGAAACCGCAACTGATGATGTTGTTAAGGACGCTCTTGAAACTTTATTTGCTATTCGTGAGCCACAAACTAACGGAATGTTAAATTCGCTTTGGGAGTCGACATTAAAGGTTGAGCAGATTCGTAGTGTTGACGGTTTTATCACTGAAGTTTGGTTGACAGGCGATCTGTCATCTCCTGGTGTTTGTGCTGATCCGCGAATTAAAGAGCAGGTTGAAGCGACGGTGCGTCAGTATCGTCCGAATTACGAGATTATCCTAAACGGCGATGAAGCCAATTGGCGTTGTTTTGGTGATATGTCAGGACAGTGTCAGTAAAAAGCAAAAATTAGTGCTGGCCTAGCGTTATATGAAATCAAGCGACATCAGAAAAAGATACTTGGAATTTTTTAAGGCTCGTGGACACGCGGTTATTCCTTCGGCATCGTTAATCCCAGAAAATGATCCAACTGTGCTTTTCACCACTGCCGGCATGCACCCTCTGGTGCCCTACCTGCTAGGTGAACCACACCCAGGTGGCACGCGACTGACTAATATTCAAAAGTGCATTCGAACGGGCGATATTGACGATGTGGGTGACACTAGCCATCTGACTTTTTTTGAGATGCTTGGTAACTGGTCACTGGGTGATTATTTTAAAACAGAGGCACTGAATTGGACGTTTGATTTTTTAACTAGTCAAACTGAAGGTTTGGGTTTATCGGCTGATCGGCTATTTGTTACGGTATTTGAAGGTGATGATAATGCACCAAAAGATGAAGAGGCAATAAAAATTTGGCAAAAAATTTTTATTGCACACGGTCTCGAAGCGGTAGAAGGTCAACGTATTTTTACTTATCCCAAATCGGAGAATTGGTGGGGGCCAGCCGGACAAACCGGTCCCTGTGGTCCGGATTCAGAGATTTTTTATGATATTTTGGGTGTTTCAAATCGGACTTTGCACCGCGATGGTTGGGAAGGTGGCGGTGATTGCGAGCCTTGTTGTAATTGTGGCCGTTATATCGAAATCGGCAACAATGTTTTCATGCAATATTTTAAATCTGCTGACAGCTCTTTTGCACCGCTTAAACAGAAAAATGTTGATTTTGGCGGTGGTTTCGAGCG
>JAHJAU010000042.1 GCA_018813785.1 Patescibacteria group bacterium
CCAGAGCCTGCATAAAAACAAACGCCCCAACGGTTCGCGCTCAAGAAGTACACACCTAGATGCATTCGAGCCGGAGCCCAAAAATACCCTAGGCTAGTACTCCATGCTTGTCGTGAGCGCGAAACGCCAGGGCGTTCGCAGTATTTCATTTTCAACTGTCTATCGCACCAAGCGATTGACGTTAGACCTTACCATGAACCTTAAAACTTGTCAACAGCCAATAATACCTTTGGGTCAAAAAGACTATTTTTGCTTTTAAAAAGCAAAAAATCCGAAATTTTAGAGATCGGATTTTAAACAATCTAATTAATGAGTTAACGCCTATTTTTAGGCTACTATTTTTTGTCTGGGACTAATCCTGGCGGATCGCTTCGCCTTGGCTGGCAACCGTTCATCATTTTTTAACTCACCAACCTCTTCCATGTTAATAGATAACAACTGAGAAGTTCCATCATCTTGCATGGTCACACCATACAATACATCAGCCCGGCTCATGGTATAACGATTATGAGTTATAACAATAAATTGTGTCCGCTCAGCTAATTCTTTCAAAATACCGGCGTATTTATCAGCGTTCGACTCATCAAGCGCGGCATCAACCTCATCTAGCACAACGAAAGGTGAAGGATTGGAAGTCATTATGGCACAAATCAAAGCAATCGAAGTCAGTGCCCGCTCTCCACCGGAGAGCATATTAATATGTTTAATCTTCTTGCCTGGTGGCGTAGCGGTTATGTCTACCCCAGCAATATAAGTTTCCGATCCTTTACCAATCTCTTCACCAATTAGGTCATCATCGGCCTCCACTGCCAAGTCTTCTGAACTACGACCAGCCTGATTCTTCGTGCCCGCTAACTGAATCAACTCAGCCCTACCGCCATCGAATAATAATTTAAAATATCGATCAAATTCACGATTTAGCTTACGAAAAGCAGCCTCCGAACGCAGTTTAATTGTCTCATCAAGTTCGTTGATTATTTTTTCTAAATCGGAAACAGCTTTAGTTAAATCAGCGACTTGACGAGTCAAATATTCATATCGCTCGCTCGTTTCTTGGTATTCTTTCATGACTTCTGGATCTATGCCGCCAATTAACTGTAACTGATACTTGAGTTTTTCAATCCGCGGACGCATGGTTTCCGGTTTTTCAGCACCCTTCTCTCCAGCCTTAAAGTTTGATTTAACCCGCTCAGCGCGCTCACCAAGTTCTTGCACAATCTCTTGCTCTAATGCATCGCGTCGTGTCTCGAGTCGCGCCAAATCAACCCGCATTTCACCAAGCTGGCGCTCCAAGGCATGCGCGGCCGAAATCTTTTCAGATAAGGTTCGCTGTAATTGAAAAAATTTGGCCTTTTTTTCACGTTCTATTTCATTATAAGAAGCTAGTGCGGTTTGCGTCTGTTTAATCCGAACCTCAAGTCCACTCAATTCTTTTTTTATGGTTTCTAATTCCTTAATAAGAGCTGAATCGGTTGTGGATTGCTTGACGCTCTCTTCCTCCGGTGCTGGTCTTTCAAGTCGATCAGCCAATGTTAGAGTATCACCATGAATATTTTCAAAATCAGGCACCAATTTACGCACTACATCAAGTGACTTGGCTCCCCTCAAAGATTTAACAGCCTGACCCTGCTTGATGGCCAGTCCACGAACACCTTCGATTATTTTAGACAGCGGCATGGCCGCGGCGGTCTGTTTTTTTACCTGAGCCGCAATTTCCAGCTTGCTTTTGGCGCGTAATTCTCGTTCTTGTAGCGCCGACCGTTCAGTCATTAATTTCTGATATTGATTTTGTAGTTCAGAAAATTCATCGCCACCTGTTTCCTCCTTCTCCAACTTGGCCAGCACTCGCTTAGACTCATCCAATCCGGATTCTTTTTCTTTCCATCGTTTCTCCAGTTGATTTAGTTCGGCTGATTTACCATCTATGCTTTTTTGTAGCTCCGTCCACAATTGACCGTAATATTGATGATGCAGAGCATGAAGCTCTTCTTCCAATGCTTCACGTTGTTCCAATCGCTTAACTTGTCGGTGAAGAGATCGCACTCGTGGCTCAATCTCATTTATCAGCATGTCAGCCTGACTCAGATTTTCCTTGGTGTTCTGAAGTTTAATAATCGAAGAGTGACGCTTGAGTTGAAACTGCTTCACCCCAGCCGCCTCGTCAAAAAACTCCTTACGTTCCTGTGGAGACGCCACTAAAATACTATCGATCATGCCCTGACCGATAACTGAATAAGTGCGCGCACCAAAATTAGCTTGTGCTAATAAAAGCTGGATATCAGCTAAGCGTACTTTTTTCTTATTGATCAAATATTCGGAATCGCCATCACGATAGATCCGACGAGCAATAGTTACCTCACTGAAATCAAGCGGCAATTGGCCGCTTTCATTATTAAAATGCAATATCACTTCAGCATAACCAGAACGGGCACGTTTTTCCGAACCAGAAAAAATAACATCCTCAGCTTTTTTGCCGCGCAAAAGTTTGGTGCTTTGTTCACCTAAAACCCAACGAATGGCATCGGCTACATTTGATTTGCCCGAACCATTTGGACCGACAATAGCCGTGATGCCGCGAGTTTTGACCGTCGGCTGAATGAACGCTAACTCCTTGCGTTCGGCAAAAGACTTGAAGCCGTGCATTTCTAATTTTTGGAGAATCATACTAAGAAAACACCATGACAGAGCCGGGTCAGGCCCATATTGAAGGGTGAATGAATGGCCTAGCAGAGCTAAGCTCTAAGATCGCAGATAACGTCCGAATAGTGCCATTTTTAGGCGGATTTGGCAACCGTTTAATAAAAAAGCCTCACCGGGCTTAATATCCCTTAGAGGCCAAAGGCTGTTGCCGTCGAGCCAGCTCTTCGGAGTTGAGCGAGTGCTGAAATAGCACCAGACAAATCGCTGTTTGTGTTTCGGGCACTTGCTTCTTCACAATCCTGATTGCCTTGGCATCCGGCTTATCATTGGTAACAGCATCCCATACCAGCTCTAAACTTTCGTCATCCGGCCGGACGACGAGACAAACCGAGAAGGCAGCCAAGTGTTGATTGACCAAAAGCCGCAAACCTTCCAGCCAATTGTTAGCGTCGTGCACCGATAGGGTTACACTGACATCCAGCCAATCAATGATTAATTCCATGTCAATCCTAATCGACACTTATATGAGTGTCTTAGTTGCCCAAATCAACTCAAAAACCGGATAAAAAAGACGGTGTCCGAAGCTAAATAACGACATATAAATATATTTTGTTATTAATTTTTGACATTGTTCGCGCCGTAAGACTTGACGACCAAGACACACTGCGTTAAGGTAACGTGCTTTCATGATTTAATTTTCCATGAAAGACCCAGACTAAAATCATGCAAATAGATTTCTTGTTTAAGGTGGCTCACGACATTCTAAAGCGCACCCAAAGTGTGTTGATTGTCGCTCACAAAAAACCTGATGGTGATACTGTTGGAGCAACAGCCGCGATTCGAAGCTGGTGTCAACAAAAAGGTCTGGCTGTTACTAATTTCTGTAATGATCCACTGCCATCACAATATTTTTTTCTACGCGGAACGGAAAAATACACCAACGATGTACGAGTTTTTGATAATCAATATGATGTACTTATAACTGCTGATTGTGGCGATTTACACTTCGCTGGTATTCACGAGCACGTAGCAAAAATGACCGCCCCGAACGAAAAACGACGCCCACTACTAATCAATATCGACCACCATATTACTAACAGCATGTATGGTGATCTCAATATAGTAGATGCACACGCCTCATCGACCTGTGAATTATTACATCGGTTTTTTACCAAAACAGGCGTTGAGCTGGATCAAAATATGGCCACCTGTCTGCTAACCGGAATAATCACTGACACGGGCCACTTCAGTAATCCAGCTACAACTCATGAAGCCTTAGAGACAGCCTCCAGCCTGCTACGCCAAGGAGCAAAATCACATGAAATAAGCCGTCGACTTCTCCGTAATAAATCAATTGATTCATTGCGTTTGTGGGGTTCGGTCTTATCGCGCCTAAAATATAATGAAAAACTGGGTGTGGCCTCGACTGTAATTTTTAACCGAGATTTAGAAAATAAAATTTCCGAAGAACATATAGAGGGTGTTTCAAATTTTCTTAATCAGTTCTTAGATGCCAAAGTTATCATGGTTTTACGCGAAACTCCGGATGGTAAAGTGCGTGGTTCATTGCGCTCATCGGAAAACGTTGATGTCTCACAAATTGCTAAATTGATGGGTGGCGGAGGCCATAAAAAGGCTGCTGGTTTTGCCGTACCGGGCCGGATTGTTGAAGATGCAACCGGTTGGCGACTTGAAGAATAAATGACCGAAGAAAATCTATCCTCCAGGATAACTTGGTTCAAAAATCATCCCTAATATAAAAACCACGAGTTAAACCCCGTGGTTTTTTAATTAAATTTTGCGCTGTCTTTTCTAGCCACCTGCTCCGGTCAATTCACTATTTAATAATCTTATCGACCAAACCGTATTTCACTGCTTCTTCGGCGGACATAAAATAATCACGATCTGAATCTTTCTCGACCTTATCAAATTTCTGGCCGGAGTGTTTAGCTAAGATCTCATTAAGCACATCTTTCATCTTTAGAATGCGTTCCGCACGTATTTTTATATCTGTGGCCTGACCCTCGGCGCCACCCATCACCTGATGAATCATCACTTCGGAGTTGGGTAACGTAAATCTCTTACCTTTAGCACCCGCGGCCAGCAATACCGCCCCCATCGAAGCCGCCATACCAACACAAATCGTGGCCACATCCGGCTTAATGTATTGCATGGTGTCATAAATCGCCAGGCCGGCAGTTACCGATCCACCAGGTGAATTGATATACAACTTTATATCCTTAGTCTTATCCTGACTTTCCAAAAATAACATCTGCGCAATAACGATATTGGCGCTCACATCACTAATGGAATCACCTAAAAAGATAATCCGATCTTTCAGTAAGCGTGAATATATATCATAAGCACGTTCACCGTGCGTGTATTTCTCTATAACTGTTGGAATAAGAATTTGAGACGAAATACTGTATGGATTGGTCATATTAGATAGTTTGAATTTTATTGGAGAATTTAATGATTTAAATCACTGTTATCAATTTCATCAAACAGCATATCTGCTAGCGAGCGTTTCGTGAAGCGCTTTCCTGCTTTTATACCAACTGATATTGTTAATAACAGTCCTTTCTATATAAAAATTGAGCGTAAGCTGGAGGTAAATCGTGTCGAATACAACAACTGCCAATATCGGTCCGCCCTGGATTTTTGTTCTGATAATGAGCTGGCTGATTTTTCTTGGTTCGGTTGGCTGTGACAGTCCGGCCCGACCAGAACTTCCCCGGCTCGGCCAAAACTGGTCAGCGACAGTGATGATCAGTACCGCATCTGGTGCACACGGTACGGGCGTCTTCGTCTCGCGCAACGGACACATCCTGACAAATGAACATGTAGCCAACGAAGATCCTGATAATTTAACGGTTGCCATCAATGGATCAGAAGCGCTGATCCTGGACGCAACCGTTGTCGCTACCGACCCAGAACATGATTTAGCTATCATACAAGTCAAATATACTCCACGTTACGTAGCAGTCATCGAAACTGATGATTCCACTTTTTACCCTGGTGACGGTTGTTACTCGGTTGGCTTTCCTCATCGTATGGGCAAACTAGTCTCCGTTGGTTATGTTCGATCGGTTTGCTTTTCCCACAGTGGGTCAGACATCCCACCAATGGCTAGTGATGCTCTGATACTTGGACAGCGAATGGAGCCTGGAACTTCTGGCTCGGGAATTTTTTCTCTGCGATATGGGCGACTTGTAGGCCTGATGAGTCAAATATATTGGCTGGGTAACCACCCCCTACAATTGTTAGACAATCCAATCATCGTGCCAGCTCGTCATATCCGAACTTTTCTTGAAGCTCACCAGATTCCCTACCACCGAACATCACCACCTTTAGATGAACGTCTTCGTGGTCGGATACGCCAACTGTTTCAGCGGCGTTAGTATCTTAGCGGCCAAATGAGCCGCTTTTTTATTTTATTGGTTTGAGGTCACCTCTTGGTTCTTACAAAAAACCGCCGCGTAAAATCGCGGCAGTTATTAATAACAATCAATCTCCACTTGAACCACTTCGCTCACACTGACCTCAAGAGCTTTGATTAGAGACTGCTTTTCCTGCCTAAAATAAGCAACGGTCCAAAGTACGGGGTCCTTCTCTTCCAAAGTTCCAGCAAGCAGTGCCGTCTGAAAATTAGCCAAGAGGACGACATGGTTAATCTGAACCTGCACTCGACATCTGATCTCTTCTGGACCGGTCATAACGGCGATTACATTTCTAACTTCCAGTACAGTTGAAGCTCCAGTCAATGTGGAAATGATCCGACCGTGGGTTTCCTTATCCGCGTTCTCGCCAATAATAAGTGACAGATTTCGTCGAATGAGAAAAATACTAGAACAAGCCAACAGAGTGGCGATACAAAGCGAGAAGATACCATCCCAAATCGGCTGTCCGGTCGCCAGATAAAAACCGTAGCCACAAACTGCCAGCAACACTCCAAGCATGTCCACGCCATTCTCCATTACGAGTGCTAAAACAACAGGATTCTTAGAGCGAACCGCATCGCCGGCACTAGCTCGACCACTGGCATTTGACGATTTCAAATTGCGCCAAGCCACGACAAATGAATAACCTTCAGCCATGAGTGCAAACAACATGATGCCACCAGCCCACCAAGACATCTCTGGCACTCGACCGGTCGCCAACGACTCAATACCATGATAGGCCGTGGCTACGCACCCCACGATGAACATCATCTGCGCAGCCATCAAGCTCCAAAAGAATACTTCACGGCCGTGACCCAGAGGATGATCGGCGTCTTTCGGTCGTCGACTACGACGATAACCAAACCATAGCAATAACGGATTCAAAGTATCGGCCGTTGAATGAGCTGCTTCGCCAAACAATGATGGTGACCAAGTCACCAAAAAGGCCAGCCACTTGAGTACAGTCAATGTGATGTTGACCGTCAAACTGATAAAAACCGCCCGCGCTGTACCACCATGATGTTGGTGGCACTGATGCTGACCATGGCTATGATGATGATCCGACAAGAGACACCTCCCAACTTAATCAAAGAACTAGTTAGAAACTAAACAAGTTTACCGACGAAGAGTCAATTTTCTTAAAAAAATAGTAGCCCACACTTACGTGCAGGCTACTAGTTTAAGACGATATTTCTTGCTTGTTATCACCATCGTCGAGCGAACAACTTCCAGCTCGGTAATACTTACTTGTCGGCCTAGCTACTCCAGCCCAACAATGGTGACTTCTTTCTAAAAAGAACGTCTTGATCGCCACCGGGAGGACTCGAACCTCCGGTTTCCCTTTTACGGTATTTTAGCCCTCAATGGGGCCCCGACTCCCGGTGATCGGCGGTGGCTAGTATTTATACCATGTTTAGCCAAAAATGTCAAGCCTGAACTTCGCCCTGTTACAGGGAAGTAGTAATCTCCGCTTTACGGGAAGTTAAATCTTCCGCCTCTGCTAGTATGCCGGGGTATGGAAAATTTACTACCA
>JAHJAU010000043.1 GCA_018813785.1 Patescibacteria group bacterium
AGTTCGTATCGTATCGCACTATCACAGGTGACCAGCACATCCTCCGCCCAGGCAGACAAACGGCCTGTTTTCGCGTATATCACACCTCTGATTTCCCAATCCGCCGATATTGCATTATTAATTGATCTTACGCCCTCAACAACAAATTCACCGCTACGATGTCGCTTTTGACGGTTGCGACGGAGCGTCTCTAGGTGTTGAAAAGTGCTATTCTCCTTCCCTATTTTCAATACTTTATCTCCGTCAGATTTTTTCATACATCACAGAGCGTTGTTAGTTGTTTTCAGTTTCCGAATTATTACCATAACACAAAAAATGAGTTAATGGACATTTTCAGTTGGTCTTTTGGCTATTTTAATGCTAGGTTGCGCATATATTCTTCATTTTGATTTATGAGTATCAAAAAACTGCCCCGGATGTGGCAGTTTTTTGGTTCAGAAATACGGTCGTCAGAATGGCCTTCAGCGGTATCGTTGCCGTGCATGTCGCGGATGCTTTCGTTCCAAGCGAAAAGGAGCTTCGAGACCCAATGCGCTTTGGAAACGATATACGTTCAAGCGTCAGACGGTGAGCGACCTTGCGACATCCGTGCATCTTTCCGAGCGTCAGGTGAGGCGCAAACTGAAAGGAGCTTCCTGTCCTGAACACGTCCGTTTCAAACGGGGGACGGAGATCGTTCTTGTGACCGATACGACCTATTTCGATGCCTTTGGCGTCATGGTATTTCGATCGTGGACGCATCGAAGCAATATCTACTGGTTTTTCGTGACCGAAGAAACGAATGCTGATTATCTTTCGGGGATCAAGAGGCTTGAAGATGATTTTGGGTATCGGGTTGTCGCCACCGTCTGTGATGGCAAAAAATGGCTCTGTGAGCAGTTTAGAGCGGCTGGATACCCTGTCCAGCATTGCCAGTTCCACATACTCAAGACCGTCACGAGACATCTCACGAGGCATCCCGTTCTTGAGGCCGGCATCGAGCTTCGACGGATCGCCATGATGCTGAAACATGCCTCAAGAGCATCCTTCACGGGAGCGCTTCATGATTGGTTTGGGCGCTGGAAGATATTTCTCAAAGAACGCACGACCGATCCCGTGACCGGACGATGGCAATACACACATCGGCGCATTCGAGGTGCTTATACCTCCCTCATGCACGCCCTCCCGTTTCTCTTTACCTTCGAAGACTATCCTGACCTCGATATCCCAAAAACCACCAATACCCTAGACGGAACATTCTCTCATCTCAAGCAAAAAATCTACGTGCATCGTGGACTAAATGTCGAAACTCAAAAGAAGATGATCGGGACGATCCTAAATGTTCCCGCACAGACCAAAAGACCAACTGAAAATGTCCATTAAGCCCAAAAATATCAAGGATTGGATGTCAGTTCCATCCCTTCCTTTAGTGCCCCCGCCAGAATACTTGAGTCTGGGAGACGGTTAGCGGCATACGCCCCCCTACACTGAACGTTTATCTTGCCCGGAACCAAAAAGACAGGCTCACTCCTATCCGGCAACTCATTGCCCACATGAAGGGCCATTCGCCCTCCTATCCCCTAGTTTGACTGACTTCCATAAAGACCAGATAAGCAGCCCTCCGATGACAACCCCATCTTAGCCAAGGCATGAACTGGAGCCTAATCAAAACCCACCGCCCTACTCTGGATAGGGCGGCGGGCTCTGCTCCGTACCCGGCGGTACGGAGCGCAGCAGGGGCGACAGGACTCGAACCTGTAGTCCCGGTTTTGGAGACCGGTGGTTTACCATTAACCGACGCCCCTATGCCTTTCTTTTGTACCTAATTTTAAACCAGATGTCCATTATACAAACGCGGCGGTTGATCCGCCGCGTCATACACCCTACCCCAACTAAAAACTATTTAGTTTCTTTGTGTGCAACATGCTTCTTGCACCAGCGACAAAATTTCGACAACTCGAGTCGATTTTTTAAGGTCTTCTTATTTTTATGACCGCGATAATTGATGCGCTTGCACTCTCCGCATTCTAATTTGATAGCGTTATCTTGAGACATATCAATCAATTTGTTACGGCATCGATCTTAATCGACTCTGGCCGATTTGTCTAGTCCGGGCTGTAACCCGATATTTATTTACTGGAGCCACCTCTGGGATTCGAACCCAGGACAACCAGTTTACAAAACTGGTGCTCTAACCAACTGAGCTAAGGTGGCAAAAGACCGATTTTCTTTGATAGAGCTACAGCTGAGCATCCCTCGTAGCTCCAGACGAACCTCTGCACAAAACAAATTGTGTAGAATGAACAAATTTAAATGAAGCGACAAGGGGTGGTGGGCAGGGCTGGATTCGAACCAGCGAAGGCGTAGCCAGCAGATTTACAGTCTGCCCCGGTTGACCACTTCGGTACCTACCCTCGATTAGATGCATTTTTTAAAAAACTCATTCCCAACGTAAAATAAAAACTTCTCTCTAAAATCACCCATCCCAATATCGCTGTACTGCATCTGTAAGTACGTCAGATACAAATCTACACATACCCGCCAATGCAACAAAGCAGCATTGGGATGGAGCCGACGCGCGGATTTGAACCGCGGACCTACTCCTTACCATGGAGTTGCTCTACCAACTGAGCTACGTCGGCCTATAGTAATGACTAAAATGATCTTTTACTATTTAATCCATTTATTCCTCTAATTCTTCGTCTTCTACCAAAGCCTCGATCCGCATCTGCAGAACCTCTAATTTATTATTTTCTGGGTTGGCAATACGGAGTTTCTCTAGGGCGCTCCTAGCTTTAGCTTTATCGCCCTCCATTATACACGCTTCAACTAAAGAATCAAGATGCTTGGGATTACTTAGCTCAAAGGCGGCAGCAGTCTCAAAACCAGATCGAGCCGCGGAGAATTCCCCTCTCTCCTGACAAACTAAACCGAAATTGGCAAACTGCTTGGCGATCGCAGCATGTTCGGCCGCGCTCGCCGGGCAATCATCAGAAAACGCTTCGAATCGTGGCATGGGTATACCCTTGGCCTCACTAACCGATTGGCCACAATATCGCTTCACTAGTAACTTAGCCAAAAAAGAATAGATGTCTTTGGCTCGATCCCATCGTTTGGTATTCATGTACAATTCACCCAGATCACGATAAACGCTCTCGTTTAGTTCATCCAGAGCCAAAATTTCGATGAGTTTTTTCTCAGCTTCACCAAACTTCTCAGCCTCGATCAGTCGAAAAGTCTCTTGGCGCAACTTCTCGATCAATGTCTTTTTTTCTTGTGGTTTAAGTCGACGTTCATTACGAAATTGTCGATCAATGGTCAGCAATTTTTTAACCTGGCGACGAAAAGTATCGCGCAAACGCAATGCTGGCGGCCTGAGTATCTGTAAAATTTTTCCTAACCAGCGCTGAACTGCTCGCTGAACGCGCTGATCCATAATTTCTCGCTTGCGAACTAAATTACGCTCCTTGGGTATAACCCCAGTATTAATAAGCGTTAGCTGTGGAAATTTACGAACAACAATCACCGCTATAATCAGCAAACTAACAATGATGACAGTTAAGCAAATAAAATAGAGCCACATAATCGTTAAGTCGACATCAATTCTGCCAGACGAATAAATTCATCTGCTTGCAGTGATGCTCCGCCCACTAAAGCACCTTCTATGACGTCTTCCTGCAAAAAGGCGGATAGATTGGTCACATTGACCGATCCACCATAAATAACAAAACAATTTTTCTCAACTTCGTCGACTGAATACATCTCGCGTAGCATGTCACGAATAATATGATGCACTGCCGCGGCATCGGTCGGTGAAACTGCCTGACCGGTACCAATAACCCAAACCGGTTCGTAGGCGATAATAATATGTTGATTCCCGGTTGGTCGTGATCCTCCCTCGGCCAAGGCAGCTTGCACCTGCTTGATAATCACCGCGTCACGCTTGCCAGCCTCGCGCTCAGCCCTGGTTTCACCAACACAAATTATCGGGTTAATGTTGTGCCGCAATAACGCGGCCACTTTACGCTGAACCATCTCGTCACTTTCATTTAAAAATGTCCGGCGCTCTGAATGCCCGACGATACAATAATCACAGCCCAAATCTTTTAAATTGAGTGGGGAAATCTCGCCAGTGTAAGCACCTTTATCCTCCCAAAAAACATTCTGCGCACCTACCGAAATACCCGCATCTCGGGCAGCTCCAGATACCACATCCAATGCCGTCTGAGTTGGGCACAAGACTGTTTCGACCCGAATATCAGTAGTCGGCACAGCTGGCAAAAGTCGACTAATTTGCTCGGTCAATTTCAAACTCTCACTATCCGTCAGCTGCATTTTCCAATTGGCAATAAGATATCGTGTGGGCATATGAAATAAAATTGTTTTCGAGTTTGATAGGCTGGTGATAATGATAACACTGCTTCAGCTGTTGGTTCTGACTAAAGAACCTCAGTGGCGGAAATCAACTGTCGATCATCCTTGAGTGGTCCAATAATTGCCATAGACAAGTGACGGCGATTAAAAATCCGTTGAGCAACACGCCGAATATCAGCTCGAGTAACCGCCATAATGTTGGTAATCTTCTGTTCTGGTGTTTGAACATGTTGCAATAACAATTCCTGTTTAGCATACCAATCAGCCTGATGACTGGAGTCCTCGAGAGCCAGCAGAGTTCTACCTCTAATATACTCCTTAGCGCGCGATAATTCCTCTGCACTGACAAATTTATCTCGTATCCGACTGAGTTCGGACATAATTAAACGTAAGGCATGATCAACGCGATCTTTGGCTAAACCGGTCTGAATGGTGAAGTCGCCAATGTCCTGATACGCATTGGCTGTCGCCCGAATAAAATAACATAAACCTTCGCGCTCTCGCACAGATGTAAATAATCGCGAACTCATAGTACCGCCTAAAATCACAGCCAGCACCTTAGCAGCTGGCAATTCACGATCAAAATAACCGAAAGCAGGAAAAGCTAATGCGGCTTGTACTTGTTCCGTATCACGCTCAAGTACTTTTACGCGCGGCTTACGAAAACCAGCCTGAGCTTTATTGAAGCGCTGGAATGGACGTGGTCGACCATGAGAAATCGAGCGGCCAAATGTTTTTTCTAACGTTTCAATAACCTGTGCTTCATCGAATTTTCCTGCCACAGCCAACACCGTTCGCGCTGGTACATAATAACAATTGCGATAATTAATTAAATCCACCGGGGTCAGTCCTTTCACTGATTCGACTGTGCCGCCAATACGTTGTCCCAGAGGCGAACCGCGATACAATTCTTCCTCGACTAACTCCTCCACCAGCATCAATGGATTGTCCTCATACATTCGCAACTCTTCAAGTATGACCTGTCGTTCTGAGGTGACATCACGCGTTCGAAAAAGCGAATGATAAATCATATCCTGGAGCATGTCCGCCGCCAACTCGAAACGTCCGGACTGCAATTTGATGTAATAGCCGGTGTAATCCTTGGCGGTAAAGGCGTTATAGTCAGCGCCAACCGAATCCAAATCACGCGAGATATCAAGTGTGGTTGGTCGGCGGCGCGTACCTTTAAACATTAAGTGCTCAATAAAATGCGATGCTCCTGAAAGCGCTGCATTTTCATATCGCGAACCAACCTCATACAAAGCTAAAACGGTCACGGCAGCTGTATCGGCGTGAGGAATGGTGATAACCCGAGTGCCATTTTTTAGTTTGTGTTGTTTAAAATTCATCAAATACTCAGCTGGTATATCGAATAAAAAACGTAACGACCGAAAAAATTATAATAGCTGCCCTGATAATATTTTTTGTTAGGGCAAAGCTACTTTCTCATCAATCATGTCCGAAAGTTCATCTATCGCGACACGTTCTTGTTTCATGGTATCGCGATCACGCACTGTAACTTTTTTATCCTCCGGAGTATCGAAATCCACGGTAATACAATAGGGCGTACCGATTTCATCCTGTCGCCGATAACGCCGACCAACTGAACCCGTCTCATCGTACTGAACCATCATTCGCTTAGCGAGCGCATCACGAATCTCGCGCGCTATGGCAGTAAGAGGTTCTTTCTTGGAAAGCGGTAATACCGCGGCTTTTATTGGTGCGATGGCTGGATGAAAACGTAAAACGGTTTCAGTTTCTTTTGCTGATTCAGTCGTAGTCGTGCGACCGCCATCAATTTCCTCGTAGGCATCAAGCAAAAATGTCAGCACCGAACGATCCAAACCAAGTGCAGGTTCAATCACATACGGCATATACTTCTCACCGGTTTCCTGATCCCGATACGACAAATCTTCACCACTAAATTTAGAGTGCTGCTTCAAATCAAAATCAGTACGATTGGCGCAACCCCAAAGCTCACCCCAACCCCAAGGATACTCATATTCGAGATCAACCGTGCGTTTGGAATAATGTGATAACTTCTCTTTCGGATGCTCATAGAATCGCAACTTGTCCGATTTAACCCCCAATCCCACGAACCAATCTTGCATGAACTGCTTCCAAGTTTCGAACCACTCCTCATCGGTTCCGGGCTTCACAAAAAACTCCATCTCCATTTGTTCAAACTCGCGTGTCCGGAAAATAAAATTACCTGGAGTTATTTCATTTCGGAATGACTTGCCAACCTGCGCTATACCGAACGGCAGCTTCTGCCGAGATGTATTCAAGACATTGCCAAAATTAACAAAGATGCCCTGAGCGGTCTCTGGTCGTAAGTAAACCACCGATGCCTCATCCTCCACCGGCCCCATGAACGTTTTAAACATCAAATTAAACTCACGAATATCGGTAAATTCACCACCGCACTCTGGACACTTCAAATCTTTAATACTAACCAGCTCTTCTTTTAATCCTGATAAACCGGCCAACTGAGCTTCAATTAAATGATCGGCGCGAAATCGTTTTTTACAACCCTTACAGTCCACGAGCGGATCAGTAAAACCCTGTAAATGACCGGATGCCTCCCAGGTTTTGGAGTTCATAATAATGGCCGCATCCAAACCAACGATATCGTTACGGCGCTGAACCATAGCGTTCCACCAAGCAGTTCGAACATTATTTTTTAATAACACCCCCAGCGGTCCATAATCATAGGTTGAACCAACTCCGCCATAAATCTCGGAGCCAGGAAATAGAAAACCGCGACGCTTGGCGAGCGATACGATTTTATCCATTAAATCTGATTGAATTTTCTTGTCAGTCATACGGAAAGAAAGTAACACGAGGCTTATGAGTAAGCAAGATATATTATGGCATATTTTTACTATCTTCGTCTGTAACTTGATATCGTCGGATAAAATCAACTTTTCAACAAACAAAAAACTCCCGAACAACGATATGGAGACGGAAATTCAGGTTGGTCATAAGACGTCTGAATCACGGCGCTTTCGCTGAATTATCTCCAGCCGGAGCCGGTGATAATCAGTTTCCACGCACCGGTCGTCCTTTTCCGGCAAATGCCGGTTGGTGCGACCAATCCCCCTCCATGTCGTAAATCGGGAGTAACTTTATCAATTTTGAGTCAAAAAAACTTCTAATTAACGAAATGGAGACGGAAGCCCAGGGTAATCCGTAAACGGATGCCTGTACCGATGACACTTGTGTTGGCAGCTGTCAGCCGAGGCCAACTACTACCAATTGCGTGTCTTTATCGCTCTGCCCAGACAAGCCTGGTTAAGGCGATAAGATCCTCCTCCATTCCGCTAATTAGAAGTTGGAATTTTATTGACCAACATAACACTATAACACATCTTTAAAATTTTGTCAAGAATCTTTGACAAAGAGACAGATATGCAAAATAAAGTGGCTAATTTTAGCTATAAAAAAGACTACCTAAACTTAGGCAGTCAACGTCAGAAATTAATGACATCTTTTAGAGACTTGAATGCTATTCTATCTGATCCCCGCCTATAATTTTAACGTGATCCTAAGCAAAATATACTGCTTTTGAACCAAAATTCATCAGGTAAAATAAATTAGACTTTCACGGCTCCCCGACCAACTAGTTTTTCGATCGCGACGATCAGATCACTCGATACTGCCACATTATAATGCGTTTCAATTTTTTTGACCGCCTCACCATCGCGCACCAGCAGAACCACACGTCGAGATCCAGGATACTTGGTAAAATTACGTTTTAATTCAACGGCTATCGAGGGAGCCATGGTGGGTGGAACCTGAATGGTTACAATTTCAGCCGCAACTTTAACATTCGTATTTTTTAATTTGCCGCCTCCCAACACCAACATATCGCGCACCTGATTAATATTATCAGGCGTTAAAGGAGTTACTTTCTCCGCTAGAAGTTTAGGCTCACCGTCTCGCTCATCATATTTAGCCTCTAACATGATTGGTGTATCTTTAACCCAGGCTGATTTTGACTCGGCAAAAGTGCGGGGAAAAACCACGACCTCTACCTCGCTAGTGCCATCGTCCAGCCGCGCAAAGGCCATAGGTTCTTGTTTTTTCTTGGTCAAAATCTCCCGAATATCCGAAATCATTCCAGCCACTCGAAGCAAACTGGTTTGTCCGCGTTGCTGAGTGATATTTTTTAGCGAGATCAACGACCCTTCAAAAAATTTGGCGTACTCAGTAAATGGATGCTCAGAAACATATAGCCCGAGCAACTCTCGCTCCCAAGCCAATTTTTCTCGTTTGGTGGCTGGCGGTGCCTCGCGTAAAGTAATTTCTCGAACTACACCTAAAATCGGTGAGGTGGCAAAAAGATTGCTCTGACCACTTGCTAAATCTTTCATCGCGTCTCGATTGTATTTCAAAATTTGATCCAAAGAGGCCAAAAGCTGATTTCTCTCCCCCAAACAATCCATCGCACCGGCCTTAATCAAGGCCTCTAGCACACGCTTATTAAAATATTTGGTCTCTAGGCGCGAGGCCATATCACTAATTGATTTATAAGCACCGCCAGCTTTACGCTCCTCGGCCATAGTCTGAGCCACATCCGCGCCCACATTTTTAATCGCTCGCAAACCAAAACGAATAGTCTGATCATCAATATAAGTGAAATCAACCAGTGACTCATTGACCGATGGCGGCAACACGGTGATGCCCAAGCGCGCACATTCGGCAACGATAATCGCTACCTCATCAAGATCGTGCGACTCACAAGTCAACAACGCTGACATGTACTCAGCCGGCCAGTTAGCTTTCAGGTACGCGGTCTGATAAGCCACCATGCCGTAACTACAGGCGTGAGCTTTATTGAAACCATATTGCGCAAATGGCTCGATCAATTTCCATAATTCCCAGGCCTTTTCTTCAGTCAGTCCACCATGCTCCTGACAACCACTGATGAATTTACCCTGCTGACGATCCATCTCTTCTTTAATCTTTTTTCCCATGGCCTTGCGTAACTTGTCCGCCTCCAGCCAGTCATAGCCAGCGAGAGTCAGCGCCGTCAACATAACGTCGTCCTGATAAACCAACAGACCGTAACTTTCTTTTAATGCATCTTCCAGGCGTGGATCTGGATATATAACCCGAGCCGGATCTTTGGATCGAGCGATAAATTCTGGAATGGATTCCATTGGTCCGGGACGATACAACGCCACCATGGCCATGATATCGGTAATTTTCGTGGGTTCGAGGGCCATTAAATGTTTGGTCATACCCGAACCACCGAGCTGAAACAGACCCTGGGTTTCACCCCGCTTCAACAACTGAAATGTTTTCTTGTCATCGAGTGGTATGTCGTGAATATCAATATCTAATCCTTTAGTATTTTTAATGGTCTTAATGGCCAAACCAAGAATGGACAGGTTGCGAATACCCAAAAAATCCATCTTCACTGCGCCGGCGTCTTCGATTTGATGCATGTCATACTGAGTCACCAACTTCTCACCGCCCGACTCGCGCTGTAGAGCAGTAAACTCAGTCAGTGGTGTTGGTGTGATAACGACACCGGCGGCATGCACTGAACAATGACGGGCGCTACCCTCCACCTTCTGTGATAAATCGAGCAAACGCTTAACCTGTGGATCAATCTCGTAAAGTTCTTTAAGTTCCGGTTCCATGTCTAGTGCCATTTGAATATTCTTAGCAGCGGTGGGAATCAACTTGGCCACTCGATCACAAAACGCGTACGGCAAATTCAATACCCGCCCCACGTCCCGCACCGCGCCACGCGCCGCGAGAGTTCCATACGTACCGATCTGAGCGACCTTATCTTTGCCATATTTCTCGGTAACGTAAGCAATGACCTCATCCCGACGTGAATCCTCAAAATCACCGTCAATATCAGGCGCTGATGGACGCATTGGATTCAAAAACCGCTCAAATGGAAGTTTGTAAGTGAGCGGATTAACCGGGACGATATCCAGGGCGTACGACACCAGGGAACCGGCGGC
Source organism: Patescibacteria group bacterium (assembly GCA_018813785.1). Taxonomy (GTDB): domain Bacteria; phylum Patescibacteriota; class Patescibacteriia; order SG8-24; family SG8-24; genus JAHJAU01. The sequence goes on from JAHJAU010000043.1 coordinate 10,338, forward strand.
TGAGCCACGCGTGGTGTTGGCAATACCATTCGCCTTGGCAAATCTCATGTAGTCAGAAACGATCAAAAAATACGAAGCGTAGCCCTTGGTTTTAATGACTTCCAACTCGTACTCTAAACGCTCCTGAATGCTAGGTGTAATTTCCGGTAATTTTTCAGCGATCCCCCGAAAGACTTCTTCGTCTAAAACTTCGTCATAATTTTTCCCGGCGGGAATTTTATAATCAGCGAAATACCATTTACCAAGCTCTAGCTGGATATCACAGCGATCGGCAATTTTACGGGTGTTATCGATGGCTTCGGGGGTATCGGCGAAGGCTCGTTCCATGTGTTCACTTGAAACAAACGAATAGTCGGCATTAGTCATGGATTTACGACGATCATCCTGCACAGTCTTACCCAAACCAACGCAAACGAGTACATCATGAGCCTCGGCATCAGCCGGATCCATATAATGAACATCTTTGGTGGCCACGAGTGGCAGACCTGTTTTTTGCGCTAAGTGCTTAAGATCTGCGTTGCGAGCGCATTGTTCGTCCAATTCCGGATGATCTTGTAGCTCGAGAAAAAAATTATCCGAACCAAAAATTTCTTTATACTCATTGGCTACGCGCTCAGCTTTGTTCCAGTCCCCCACCGTAAGTGCTTTATTAATTTCACCAGTCAATCCGCCCGAAAGACCGATCAAGCCCCGGGCATGCTGGCGCAAAACTTCTTTATCTAAGCGCGGACGATAATAAAAACCTTCAACATTAGCGATGGTCGCCAATTTGAGCAGGTTTTTATAGCCCTCGATATTTTCTGCGAGCAGTACCAACTGATGATTACGATCGTCAATCCGGGGTCGTTTATCGGTTAACTTGTCCAGCGCCATGTAGACACATAGACCGATAATAGGTTTGATGCCAGCCTTCCGACAAACTTGATAAAATTCCACGCCGCCATATATGGCACCATAATCAGTGATCGCTAGCGCATCCATCCCCATTTCCTTGGCGCGAGAAACCAGCTCCTTGGTCTTCGGTAGCGCCCGAAGCATTGAGTAGTGCGAGTGGACATGAAGATGAATAAATTTACTTGGCATGGACTCTCTGTCGATTATATTTTATCTCCTGGCTGATCTTCTATAGCCAGCCCCACCCTATCACATTACAACAAAAAAGGCTGTTGATAGCCTCTGGATTATTTTTGCAGTAAAGTAAACTGCCGGCTCTTATAAAATCACTTTTAATACACGAATGAATGTTTTGCATTATATTTAAAAATGAAACTCCTAAGGCTTACGCCTGGGAATTTGCAGGCATTAACACACATTATTAGAACGACGATATTTAAAATAAAAGTTACCTAAAAAATAGTGGTTTAAACCTCTCCATTGTCTGTTCATCGTATCTATTTTGTAGCATGGCAATTAATGTCTTGCCAATATGATAACCAAGGTTTACGGGTACAGCGTTGCCGATTTGCTTATACTGTTGCGCGACCGAACCTACAAATTCCCAGTCGTCGGGGAAGGTTTGTATTCTTGCGTACTCACGAATATTTAATGGTCTCGTTTCTTCTGGATGACAGCGTTCGGTCTGTTTTTGTGCTGGACTACACGTGAGCGTTAGGCATGGTTCGTCCCATGCCAAACGTCGTGCCATGCCAGTTTTACCACCACCCATATAAAAGCTGGCACCCATATATTGCTTTTGTAATTTCTCTGGCAGGTCTCTCCAGTAACCACCTGGAGGCACCAATTTTAAAATTTCAGACTTGCCTTTTGGATATTTTTGCCCTTCAGACCGAGGACAGTCTTTCAATGCTTCTCTTATAGAGATTGTATAATTCCTTTCTTTCGGAAAAAAAATTGGTAAATTTAAATCTTTCCTTACACCGATGATAATTAATCGCTCTCTTTTCTGTGGCACATCCAAATATTGTGAGCGCAATATTTTATAAGCAACATTATAGCCTGCTTCGCTCAATTCTTTTGTCATTGTAACAAGAGTCCTGCCCTCATCATGTGTTGCTAGTCCTCTTACATTTTCTCCTACCGCTATCTTCGGCTTAATCTCTCTAACACAACGAATGAACTCGTAGAATAAAGTACCTCTGGTATCACCAAATCCTTTTTTATTTCCTGCGTAACTAAAAGCCTGGCATGGAAAACCACCTTCAACTATATCCGCCTTTATATTAGAAAAATTAACTTTATGAATGTCATCTTCCAAAATATTCCAATCTGGTCGATTTCGACGCAGGGTTGCGGCGGCATTTTTATCAAACTCAACTAACATAACATCCCTTATGCCGGCATTTTCTAATCCGAGCGCTGTCCCTCCTGCGCCAGAAAAAAGCTCGACAACCGTATAAGGTGTCATCTTTCTTTCTTTCAAAATTTTGTACGAACTTACACTAGACACACCACCTACCTTATCGTGTATCCTACGCACCTCATCGATATCGAATAATCGATAATTCAACTCCGATCTATGCGCTTTTATAAGACCTTTCTTGTCCCAACGACGAATAGTATCCGAAGACACGCTTAATTTTTCTGCAGTCTCATTAACTGTTAATAATTTATTCATATATACATGGTCGATCACTCATAACTAAGTAACCATTGCATTATGCAATGGTTACTTAAAATTGTCTTGTGGAAATCTATTTAATAAACGGAGTCAAATAACTTAAAGAATAATTTATCATTCTCTATACCTCCAGCAGAGACACCTTTGGTGTCTGCGATCACAATTGGTAATACATCGTACAACTTTCTGAGAGCCCTCGCATCACCCGAGGCTATCTCGTAAAAACTTTTACCGTCAATGACACGAATATATTTATATTTGGGTCTCTTCTTTTTCGTCACATTGTCTGATGGTGTAAAAAAATCATTATACGGCTCGTGTTTGCTTGGAATAATCTCTACATAATAACCAGTAAATCCCTTATTGTGTCTCTCACTAAGTTTTACCAATAAATTATCATAGAGAGTCTTCTTGTCTGAGCCCTTGGTTGTGTTGTACTTATTTTTAATTTCGGCAATGATTTTCTTTTCCTCGTTTCTTACATCTACTAATCCACCGATACCTAGATTTTCCCATCCAGACATTGAACTGATGATGTCCTGATGAAAATCACCAAGTGCATTTTGAAGTGTTTTCTGTATCTGTCGATTTTTTTCGTTCTCTAGCCAATCAGATAACGAAATTCCATTAATCGCACTATCAAACACGGCAGAAAACGGATCGATTACATTACTAAAAACTTTCTCGTCAGCCTGCTCAACAGCAGCACTGGCTTTATCGAGTATAGTTTTGACACAACGCTTTAATTTATCGTCAGATATAAAAGGTAAGTAGGATATATTTAAAATAAGAAATGATGATTCTATCATCCTCACATACTCAGTAATGCCGGTCAAGTCGCGCGTTTCGGTAACATTTATTTCTATCTAAACGGTATCTTTTTACAAAAAATCCGCCTCTAGAAACGAGACGGAAGTGGTTAGATAATCAATCAACTCAATCGTCAGTTCGGTCTGGACGATCGCTTGAATCACGCAAACGAAAAGGTTCAGTTAAAATCTGTCGGAATGTTCGATCATCTTCTTCTGGGCCTGGCCTTGAACTCTTTCGAATGTAAAAGAACCCGCATCGATTACAAATCACCAAAATGATCTGCAGTGGAATCCATATTGGAGCAAACACAATCACTGTTATAGAAGCGATAAACCCGAGCAGTGCTTCTAGCACCTGACGCAAAATCAATCCAATTATATATAGACAAAACGATATGCCTCGAACAAGATTATCTCTTATTATCGCTCTTTGAGTCCGAGTCTTCCGACGCCACGACATGATAAACCTCCCAAAAAATGAGCTATGTTTACCTGAGTATATCAGGCTCTAATGTTACTGAATAGATTAATTTAAACAAAAAAGTATAAGAAAACCCCGTATCTCAGATGACACGGGGTTAATCGAACCAAGGAACAACGGGGGTTAGGCACTGAAATCGATCGGTGAATCTCCAAAGAGCAGTGGTGGTCTACTGATCGGCGCATCTTCCGGCTTGATACTGATCTCCGGACGAATCTTCAGACCTTCGTTTTCAGCGATTCGTCGAAAAGTCGGTGAAAGCTCGTACAACTCACCGAAAGATCCGGCCACTGCTTCCACCTGTGATTCTCCTGCCACCAGCTCGTCGACTGGTTTCAGCACAATAAACTGATCGCAGTCCATGACTGTCGAAAGTCGATGCGCTACGATGATCGCTGTCACCCCGCGCTTCAAGACGGCATTCAGTCCATCCTGAAAACCTTTTTGGGTCTCTGAGTCCAAATTGCTGGTCGGCTCATCCATGATCAGCAATCGCAACAGCGGATTCATCAAGGCCATCGCCGCTGACAAGCGCTGACGCTCACCGCCGGAAAGCTCGAGGCCGTCGCGTCCGATCTTGGTGTCAAGTCCTTTGATCAGACGTTCACCAAAATCAGCCTTAACTGCTCGCAAAACAGCCCAAATCTCATCATCGGAAGTTCTGCTTCGATGCTGGGGATCGAGTCCGTAAAGCATGAGCTCACGAATACTGCCATCGAAAAGCGGCGCACCCTGCGGAGCATAACCGACGAATCGTTTGAACGACGCCTGTGTCACCCCGCGCAGATCATGTCCATCAAGAAGCACTTGCCCTTGATCGGGGTCGCGTGACCGTAACAGCATGTGCAACAACGTCGTCTTCCCGACCCCTGACGGACCGATGATCGCCACCTTTTGTCCAGGTCGAATCGAAAAGCTGACATTTTGCAGAACCGGTCTCGATGATCCATCGTTATCTTTACCTGGATGAGCAAAGCTGACCTGCTTAACCTGAACCGACAGCGCGCCACTCGCCTCAAAATAGGTTGCATTGGGTGCGTCCTGAACGGCTGGTTCCAACTCCATCAATCGTTTGAGTGTATTGATGGCCGGTAGCTGACCATTGATCTGGCGCTCTGTTCCGCGTAACTGATCTATCGTGCTAATGAATCCACCGACCCAAAACGTAAACGGCAACAACGTCCCGATGGTCCATTCACCGGACAGCACCAACCAGATACCGATGGCTATCGCGCCCACAAAAAACGGTGACGAGGAGGTCTGAGCACGAATGTGATTCATGAAGTGATACCACATCCAAAAACGCATCGCTTTATTGTTCGCCTCTCGATTCATCTGAAAACAGCGTTCGCTTTCCTCGACTTCTTTGCCTGAGGCCTTAACTCGCTCAACACCCCGCCAGCGCTCATCCATGTAGCGATCAACGGCGCGCAGCTCTTCATCGATTTCCTGGCCGACGGTCATGACCCGCCGGTTCAGATACAACGACCAACCGGCGCTGTAGAAAATAAATACGAGCGCGATCAGACCGGTGATCCAATGAAGCCAGAACAGCAGACCCAGAAACAGAACGGCCTTGATCAGCATGGGTATCAGCTGATAGAGCATGATCTTCTGCAGACCCCGAACAGCGTTCTGTCCCTTCTTGATGTTGGCTGGACTCAATTCCTGCGAATCACCAAGATGCTGACCAAGTGACTTACCGAAAAAAAGCTCGGTCAGACGCGTTTCCAGTGTTACGATTTGCTCTGTCCCCAGTCGCTCTTCCAGTCGACTCCTGATCCAATCAGAACCCTGACCAACAACTTCAAAAACGGCGATCGCCGCAAATGACCAGACGATAATCGCTATCGCCCGAATGGCCAAGCCATCCAGAATCCACTTGAACATGTATGGCCAGAGGGTGGAGAGGAATGAATCAACCAGCACAATCAACAGAGTCCAGATAAACAGCCGCCGACCGACTGAACTCATAAACTCCTGCCAAATCCAGCCCCACTGCCGCAGAACCATTAACGAAGTTTTAATGTACTCCCACCTGTTGGCGGGTTCCTTAACCTGTTTTTCCATGTCACCTCCTCTTCTTATGTGGTTTATCGCCCAACTTTCTGAACGAAATCTTGGCTACGACACTCTTGGCTCGCAGACAAAATTTCAACCATAAACAACCATTAACAATAATAAAAAATACCTAAATTGTCAATGTTAAGGTAACAAACCCAATTTTATGTCATTAAAAAGCACCTCATTAAAACGAGGTGCAAATCACTTAAAGACGATTGCAACAACAGTCGTAGATCAGACAAAACGCATCCAGGTCGGCATCAGTCAAAAATTCTGAACCGCTTAGAAAACTCAATCCGTCATCGTTCATCACCCCTGGCCGATCGTTATGATGCAAAAGACCCAGCAGATGTCCCAACTCATGCAGAGCCAGGTTGCGAACGAAGTGGAACCGGAATCGATCCAGCGACGCCTGAAGATTTTGGTTATCGTAGCCCAGCTGTGCTGACCGCTCACATTGTTCGGCCTCCAGCTCGATCATGAACCGATCGAAGTTATACATGATCAAAATGACATCAGCTAAGGTAGCGTTACCCAAAGTGCTATCTGCTCCACCATAAACGTTTTGCAGATACTGCTCCGCTTCGATGGGGTTACTAATACGATAGATAACATGCACTCCATCTTCGTAGTCTCTTTCAGTGAAATCATCAGTCACTGTACCAGCTATCTCGAGAACGACATCGCCGTACGCATAACGACAGCCGGCCTGCCGATTCCATTCAGCCACTGCATCAGCGATCCCTTCTTGTTCGAGATCGCTAAAGCGCGTATCAACGTATATCTGCACTGGCAAATCCTGCCATTCAGCGCAAGCGCTGAAGACTGTCACTAGCACACTCAGAAAGAATAGCCGACGCCAACCCATGTCTGTACTCCTTCGGCACTTTGCGTATAAATACGCCGGGCAAAATCACCGTAATGACTGATGACTCTCCTAGGCTCCGGAAAAAAGAACCGGAAATCCACGGTCAGCCACCAACGATCAGCGAACTGCCATTCCAAGCCTGTGCCAAAAGTGATATCGACTGCCCGTTCAACATCCGGTCGAATAATCCGAAAGCCGGGACACCAGGCGTAAAACACACCGGGGTCTAACAGATGTACTCGCCAGTTGTCATTTCGAAAGACATCAATCAAGAGATTCGCTCCAATCCCCCAAGGGACGTAGAGACCAACCTCTAAGGCAAGTGGTGTTTCTGGAATGCGACGCAATCGTACGGCCAGAAATAATCCAGCGCGATCCGGATATCCGCCGCCGATAGTACCCAACACCGTCAAATCAATGGCTTCGATCTCCGCCCCGGCTCGTTCCTGAGCCTCCACCTGTCCAGAAAAAACCATCAACACCGCGATCGCGACTGATACAGCCGCGATATCTCGAAACCGCTTAACCATAGCGACCTCCTTTTATTGTGTAAGGAACCTATACACCTCATCAGAGTAAAGCCTGGAGGTCAAATAAAAATCCGATGACCGAGGCCTGACAAATTAAGATGAATGATAAAAATTCGACAAATCATTAATTAAAATCCGATTTAAACGGCACTTGACTATCAACTTGTGACCTGAAAAAGTAAATTTGGGACGGGAAAAATGAATCGTTCTTTTAAAAAAATGGTTTGGCAAGCCGTGCTTCGGGGTGGCCCAGGGTCATGCCTGCCGAAATCGCTCCGCCGCGTTTTTGGTCATTTCGTATTGACACAATTTCTACCAACCATCGAACATTTGTTTGATGAGCCGATCAACTTTATCAATCTCATGCGATGTGTTTACGCCTATCACCGATTGATGCGTGATGGCGGGCTACTGATCAGGCTGACTGATCTCTATCTCGGACGTCTCTCAGGAGGCACCAAAGAAACACATTTGGAAATTCTTCAACAGTCGGTGGATCGTGACGTCCAAGCTCTGGAGCCGGTCATTGATGATCCGATTGCTTGGCTGTGTCAACACAATCTCACCGAACAAGAAGTGTTGGAAAAATTTCACCTCAACAAATCAATGATTGGTAGCCCGCGTCAGCCCTCACTGACTATCGGTCAACTACTCACCACCAGACCGCAAGTTATTATGGGTAGTTACACTTGGTTTTTAATTCAGGGCAAAATGGATCTAGAATAAAAAAAGCCCCAACTTCTGGGGCGTTTTATTTTGCTTTATTGGAGAGATCGCTCCAATGTGTAATGTAGTCAACGAGCGGCCAGAGTCCCCGAGCGAGAACCTCCTGGCGGGAATGCTGACCCCTGGTCAGAAAAGAATGTGGATCGACTGGGCTGCACTTATTAGGATGACGTTTGGCCAGCACCTGACCGATAGTCACCTGATCGATACCCCGTCGCAGAACTTCTTCGACCACATCCGCCGGAATATCTACCGGATCAGTGAAAAAGATGTGAGTGGAACTGCTTTGACCAGGCAGAATCAGACGAATAACTGCCAGATCAGCCCAGCCACCAACTTGTTCGATGATGCCATTCTCGATGCCGACAACAAAACTGTTTGGTCGTTGCCGTTGCGCCTGCTGAGCCCGGTGCAATGCACCTTGACCAGTCATGATGTAACCGACCGGCTGCTGTGGCACATTCGATTCAACTGCAACACCTGTGACTTTCGCCACCAGTCCCCGCTCTGCACAAGCTTGGCGTACCGCAGTCAACTTGAGCTCGCTTAGGGTTCCCACCACGATCGATACGGTCATTTGCTCACTCCGTCGTCTGAGAGTCTTCAGTGGAAACATCCATTTCGTATTCCAGGCCAACGATAATCATGTGCTGTGGCATGAGAATCCCAGGGGAAACAAGCCCTTGATAGTCGATTGACCCCTCAATCCACCAATCGATAACTCGAATCTTTTCACCCAGTTCATCTTGGGCTGCAGACTGAACCACCTCATTATCTACGCCGGTATTCTTAAAACAGATCCAAGTCTTCAAAACCATGCCAGACTCCTTTCCTTTCTATCTCAATTTAAAAGAGCCCTTTACCTTATTACTTTTTAAGGCCTGTGTCAAGCCAAAATCAAGGAACGCCTCAAGGGGAACGCCTCTTGATTTTCAACCCGAATCGCATAAAAAGCCCACCTTCGAGTGTAGCTGCAGAGATAAACTCTGCCCATCCGATTGAAATAACGATGGGCGAAGGCAAGCTCCGCAGCTACGTGATTAATAAGAGTACAGTAACTTTTAGATTGATGCGCTTCTGGTCAATCAAGCCAAAAAACGGTAGAATTCCGACCATAAATAGCCTGAATTGAATCTATGAATCTATCTGATATATTATGCGCGGCAATAATTGTGGCCTTGGCAACTTTACTGGTCGCCGTGCTGATCATCATCATTCACCGTCGGCAGAAAGTTAATATCACCTCACCTAATATCGCCTTCTTACCATTGGTGGTGTGTTTGCTTGGTATTTTATTTGTATTGGCTCTACTGCTCAGCAAGTGGCCAAGTAAATCAATTGAACCACTAACTGAACCGCCCGCCCAAAAATCGTCTGCTGCGGAACCATCTTTGCCAGCAATCATACCGTCACCGTTAAACTGTATCAGTCGTGATCAATCTAATAACGATTCGGGGCGTTTTTATATTAAAAAAGATATTTGTCTCACTGGCCTGCAACAGGCTGACGACTCGATCACAACGGAATTACAAACAATCGAAAAAACTTTCCTAAAAGATATTAATGAGCCCGACCTGTTGGCTTTGAGTCGACAGTTTGCTCTTGATTTGAACACACGAGAATTTACCTTCACTCGTCAGCCATACATTCAAAGTGTCTTGCTAACTATTTACCGCAACGTTGGCGGCGCACATCCGAATTTGGAATACCGAACCTGGACTTATGATCGGGCCACCGATCGTCTGATTGATCTCGAATTACTGTTCCAGGCCGAACACAATCCCCTGCCAACGATTTACTCCTTGGTGAAAGAACAACTTCTGCAGTCTGAATATGCGGACGAACGATTGATTGACTTGGGCACCGGCGACAAACAAATCGATCATTATCGTAATTTTATCGTCAGTGGTGATGATCTGGTGTTCTACTTTGAACCGGGTACAGTGGCCGCCAGTGCTACCGGACCACAAGAAGTACACTTGTCACTCACTGATCTGCAGGCATTATTGCGACCACCATTTTTAAATTTGTCAGCTGTTTATGGTGATTCCGAGCCGCCGCGGACGTTAGATTATGAAACAACGGCCTCATCCTGTTCAGACAGTGACGGAACTTGGCTGAACGATTATTACGAGTGCGAATATATCAGTCGTGATTGGTGCGAGCAGTGGTCGGGTCGCTTTAATGACTGTGCTTCAGCCTGTCGCCACGATCCAACAGCCGAACTTTGCACATTACAATGTGTGCCGGTGTGTCGATTGTAAAAAATTCCAACTACAATAAATAAATTTCCCCGGGCTTACGCCCGGGGTATTTTTTACCATACAAGCTTCGCTTGTCCTTTGTCTTCCTGGCCTTGTCGCTGGATGTACCGCCTGACAGCGCGCTCGTCGTGATCGGACGTTGAGATGAAATAGCCGTCCGACCAGAAGCCCAAGTTCTCGTGTTCATACATTTTAGACAAGAAAGGAAAACGTTTCTTCATCGCCCGCGCGCTGTTCGTCTTGAGCAGGCGCACTGCGTCGCTGACCGACACCCTCGGCGGTATCGAGGCGAGGATGTGGATGTGATCCTCATCCGTGTTTATCTCCAGAATCTCAATGTCGGGATATGTCCTGGTCACGTTCAGGAGTACCGCCTTGGCGTACTCGCCTAAGCTACCGCGGAGGACATTCCTGCGGTACTTGGTCACGAACACCAGATGATATCTAGTGTGATAAGTGCAGTGCGCCTGTCGTCTGTACTCTTCCATAGTCCACGACCTTACCGCAGGACGGCCAGGAAGACAAAGGGCGACAAGGAACCCCGGGCTTACGCCCGGGGATTTGCAGGCATAAAAAACCAGACATCTTATGTCTGGTTTTCTGAATTAAGAAATGACCTGAATTCCCTGATCGTCAGCCAAGCGACGAAAGGTGGCTGACCGTGGGTACAGTTCCTCGAATGAGAAACTGATGCACTCAACTTGCTGTTCTCCGATCGTCAGATCCTCAATTGCCCGCAGAACCACAAACTTGGAACAAAGTTCACGCACCGTTGATAGTCGATGAGTTACCACCAACGCTGATACATCTGGACCGAGCAATTTTTGCAGACCGTCCTGCACCGCTCTTTCGGTCGTTGAGTCGAGCGAGCTGGTCGCCTCATCAATCACCATAAAACGTGGTTTCTTCAGCACTGCCGCACCGATCATCAATCGCTGAGCCTGACCGCCAGAAAGTCTGATGCCGCGACGTCCGACTACTGTATCTAATCCATCAATCAACCGTTCGCCAAAATCTATTTTCAGCAAACGCATCACGCGCCACAATTCCTCATCAGTAACCCGAACCCGCTCCTCGTCCGACAGACCATACAACAAATTGTATCGAATCGTACCATCCAGAACTTGTGACTGTTGAGGAATATACCCCACAAGTCGCGTCCAGGATTCCTGCTGAACCTGACGCAAATCAAAGCCGTTCACTAAAATCGCACCGCTGGTCGGGTCAAAAAATCGCTGAACCAGTCGCATTAGTGTGGTTTTGCCGGCGCCCGAGTCCCCCAAAAGCGCTACTTTTTCGCCCGGCTCAATCACGAAATTAACATCACTCAGTACATGCAGATTCGATTGCTTGCCCTGACCGTAACAATGCGTCACATCAACCAACTCTATCCGCACCGGCTGATCGGCTGACAGTTCAACAGCATTGGTCGCATCAATCACATCTGGCTTAGTCGTCAGTGCTCGTTGCAATGAAATCACCGAGGGTAAACTCCAGTTTAGTTTCAATTCCAGATCGCCCAGCTGCCACATCTTGTCGACTATCTGCCGCACCCAAGTTACCAACGGGATGAGCAGGCCGATGGTCCAATTGCCCTGAGCAATATTCCAAGCTGAGTAAGCGATGATCGCCAGGGCGGTCGCTAAATTGATCAGCCCCCGCCAACCGATCATTCGAATAAACCATAACCAAAAATTGCGGTCGCACTTCAACCAATCACCAAAATCGCTCCGCAATCTTTTTATTTCAGCGATCTCTTTACCGCAAGTTTTTACCCGCTCAATGTTATCCCAACGCTCAACCCGAAAACGATTCACTCGGCGATAAAGAGCGTCAATCGGTGTGCACTGAACCACCACGTTCCGGTTCAAACAGAGTGACGTAATCAAGTGAATAATTATAAACAAGGTTATCGCCAGTCCAGCCGTTGGAAATACCACGCATAGAAACAGAAAAGCCAGGGTTATCTCCAAAAGAGAAACAGCAAAGTTGAAGACTAGATTGGCAGCTACTTCAAAGGCTCGACTACGTCCCTTTTCCACGTTCGCTGCGGACAACTCATCTGAATCCTGCATGTGCTGACCGAGAGATTTTTGCATGAACAATTCGGTTGTTCGCACATCTAATCGTTGCTCGACCAAACCGATCGCCCATTCCCGACAATGCTGAAATACAGTAAACAACCCGTGATGCAACAACATCGAAACACCCAAAGCCAGCAAGGCCCAGATTACGGTGTTGTAATCATGCTCATTCAAACCGTCTGCAACCCAGCGTAAAGTGAGCGGTTGTAACATACCGAACCCAGCGGCCAAAAAAAGCACGAGCAATCCACGATAAACCCATTGTTTAGCTTCGGCGGTAACAAATTCCCGCCAGGCCCAACCGTAGACCCGAAAAGACCGAAGAGAGTCGGCCAAATACTCACGGTAGTTACCGGCAAGTCGACGTGTTTCCTGCGGATCCTTAGGCATCGTCATCTCCTTTTGAAAGAACTAAAGAACCCTGTCCGTTTCCGGACAGGGTTCAGACAATTCAGCTGAAGTTAATCAACAAAAATTGGCTAAATCTTGGCCGGAAATGGGTCGTGCTGAAAGCACAGCAACGGCACCGGCAACCACCGGGGCAGCATCAACCCGTGCAACACAAGACAGGCGGCTGATAACAGCTGCTACAGCACCAAACATGATGTCGTTACAAAACCAATACTTTTCCATATTGTTCCTGTCTTAAATTAGTTAAGTTCCGGCCTTTAGTTTCGGAACTCGAAAGATTATCAAAATAAGCTCAGAGCGTCAAGCGCTGACATAAAAATAAAAATGCCCGCAGAAGCGGACACAGAAAGAAACGATTAGCCGATCACAATGACCAGTACCGGAGCCAACCGGCTAGTAGGGCTGCACCGACTCGTCAGGCGCAGGGGCAAACGCCCTCCGACCTCATGATCTTCATCAAGAGTGATCGTAAAGTCCCAGGTAAAACAACCGTCAGACTTCTGACATGACTGGTCATCCAATTGCATCGCATAGATGCCTGGCTTGATCAGTTGTCGCAGATGTTGAACCAACTTGTTCAAAAAATCACGCGATTCCTGACACGCCGTCCGATAGTCCAGAGTAATCCGCAGTTCCAATCGACCTGGATCGACGGAAGAAAAATTACCAGAGTTCAGCCGACTATTTTGCAAAGTGCGACAGATCGCTTCCGTGCACTTGGCCATAAAACCAAACTCAGTTCTGGTCGTCATCACCAACCTCCGTGCTCAAAGTTACCAAATTGAACTGCTGTGTGAATTCTGGCTCAATGACAAAATCGAATAGTCATGAAGGTCAAAAATAACATTATTCACGACACTCGTCAACATTTCTAGGGTTGTGTCTTTAATGTTTAAAGAAAAAATGGCCTGGTCAGCATAAATACTAAACATTAAAGACTTGACTCCACTCCCTGCTTGACCCAAACCAAGAAAAACTCCTAAAGTTCAAGGGTACTTTAAAAGGAGACACGTGGCACAAACAAGAATCAGCGGAAATGATGTCTGGCAGGTGGTAGAGGGTAACACCCTCATTATGGATGTTCTCCCTACTCCCGATCATCGGGCGGCGATGCAGCTCTATGTAACACGGGACTTGTTGGTGGCTCTGGAGCATCTTCTGGATCAACCAGCTTCGTTGGCCACCCTGCTGACGGCTCAAATCATCTATGCGCAAACCGCGGTTTCGTCTGGTTTGACGCGAAGACTGTCAGCCCTCGATATGGGGGTAACAGAAGACGAAGTTCCCTTCTTCATTGATGACCTGTTGGCCGGCTGGGTCAGGACGGCTGTCAGCATCCTGCAACCAATTGCAGACAATTCACCCGGCTGTCTGGAACAACTTGGCACAACTGAACGTGAGCAGCTCGAGGCCACTAACCTCACCGCGGAAAACGTCGAGCGGATTCTGAATCGAGAACTCACCATTGCCGACATTCTGTTGATACAGCCGGACGTTATCTTTAATCCGATCGAGCAATAACAATCGACGGATCAACACCGGCAAAACTCTTCTAATGCAACTCTATTATTCCCAGCTCAAGTCACAGCTGATGATCTCCTCAATCACTCAACCCGATAACTCATCGGGTTTTATTTTTCCGCACTTAACTTAATCCGCCGCGCTGATTTTAACAGCAACAAAAAGCTGCCTCTAAAGAGACAGCCTGGAAAAATAATCGATTAAAGAGCTACATCTTGATCAGCGGCCAGCTGCTGAAAAGTCGGTGAAATCTTGACCAACTCTTCAAACGAGCCAGCTACCGCCTCGACCTGAGACTGACCCTTAGTCACCTTCTCGAGCGGTCGCAAGACCACGAACTTGGTACAAAGCTGGCGCACTGTCGACAGTCGATGCGTTACCACAAGTGCAGAGACATCCGAACCGAGAACACTTTGCAGACCTGCCTGAACCGCCTTCTCGGTCGTCGAGTCAAGCGAGCTGGTGGCCTCATCAATGATCATAAAACGCGGATTCTTTAAAACTGCCGCGCCAACCATCAAACGCTGAGCCTGACCACCCGACAATTTAATGCCGCGCCGACCAACCACGGTATCCAACCCGTCAACTAAACGCTCACCAAAATCGATCTGCAAAAGCTGTACCACGCGCTGTAGTTCCTCATCAGTCATCTGTTCTTGCTCGGCCGGAGTTAGGCCATAAAGCAAGTTATAACGAATAGTGCCGTCCAAAACCTGTGGCTGCTGCGGAATGTATCCAATGAGCCGCTGCCAATCGCGAAGTCGTATCTGACGCAAATCTTCACCCGACACCAAAACGCGACCAATCAACGGATCCATAAACCGCTGTGTCAACCGCATAACGGTAGTCTTACCGGCACCCGAAGAACCGATGAGCGCCACCTTCTCCCCGGGAGAAATGTTAAAACTAACATCGTGCAACACCGCCGGATTCATCTTCTCGGTGTCTTCGCCATCACCGCGCGGATAAGTGTAGCCGACGCCCTCAAACCGCACCTCGACTGCTTGGTCTAAAGCAAGCTGTCGCGGATTCGGCCTATCTTCAACCTCGTTCGGCATAGTCAACGCCTCACGCATCGAACGAACGCTGGGCATATTTTTGTTCATTCGATGCTCAACCTGACCGATGCGCCAGACGTCATCAGTAATTCGCCTGATCCAAGTGATGAACGGAAACAAGGCTCCAATAGTCAGACCGCCGGACCACACCAACCAAGCGGCATAACAGATCAAAGGCATGACCACCAGTAGGTCATAGGCCAGGTGGCGCAAACTAAAGGCTCGGATGAACCACAGCCAGAAACGGCGATCTCGAACAATGTACTCGTGATACCAAGTATCGATGTACGCGACCTCTTCAACTTCTTTGCCGCAAGTCTTCACTCGTTCCAATTGTTCCCAGCGCTCGCGAAGATAGCGATTGATCCGCCTGGATTCAGCATCGAGTGGTGTGGTCTCTTCGATGATTCGGCGATTTACATACACCGCCCAAACGAAATATGAAACCAACAGCGCCAGCATGGCGCAACCAGCCACCCACGACAAAATCATCAAAAAAATGAAGGCCATCAACACGTTGAATACGGTCATCACTCCATCGAATAAGACCACATACTCAACTTCCATTACCCGATGTCGGCCCTTTTCAACATTGGCGGCTGACAATACGCTTGAGTCCCGCAGATGCTGACCGAGAGACTTGCTGAAAAATAGTTCGGTGGATCGAACATCCAATCGCACTTGATCCTCGCCCAATGCATACTCTCGGTAATAAAAATATATCCAGGAAAAAATGCGGTTCAGCACATACAAAACAACCATCGCTCCCAGCGACCAAGCGGTAATAACGAAGTCACGGGCAATAAGACCATCCACCAAATATTTCATGGCGAGTGGCAACAACATAGTCAGTGCGGCTGAAACAAGCTGCATGATAAGCGCGCGAATCTGCCAACCGCGACTCGCTCGAGTCACGAACTCACTTATTACCCACCCAAACACTCGAAACGTTTCCCGTATATCACTCAAGTATTCTCGCCAATTACTCGCCAGGTGGCGGGTCTCTCGGGGATCATCCATCTTCCCTCCTATTGTCAAAGAAACCGGGTAAAAAACCCGAAATGAGACAGTATCAATTGATGACGATTCGGTCAAAAATCATATTAAACTTTAAAACAGTCAAACAATTTTAATGACATCCTCCCCGGGCTAAAGCCCGGGGTTTCCTTCTAGTTCGCAAGTTTCGCTTGCGCAAAAGCCTCCGCTTCGCTCCGGGTCACATTCATCCCCGCACTCGGCGGCTAACCACGCCGCCTTCGTGCGGGGTTTCCTGTGAGACAAAAAGCCCTTAATTAGATTAAGGGCTTGAAATTACTTCTGACCGGCAAACACGAACGCGTATGGTAGAGCGGAGGCGATAGTCGTTACACAGACCGTACCGTCAGCCAAGTAAGAAATCAACCAGGTCGGTTGATCACTTCGGGCATTTTCTACAATACACTGCAAACAATGACCACATGGAGCGGATCGAACCCATTCCTTTGATGTTGACGAAACATCAACAACTGAACCGGGCTCGGGCAGGTCAACTTCGGTTGGTGCGGCCACGATAGCTATGGCGCTAATTTTTGCCCCACTTCCCTCTTCGGCAATCAGCGTATCTAGAGCATTCTGCTCAGCATGAGTAGTTTGAGTGAAAGTGCCGCGCTCCACGTTACAACCGACATACATTTCTCCGGTCTGATCGCTTAGAACAGACGCGCCAACATGAAAGCCAGACAAAAAAGCCTGTGCGTTGTGGCGATAAAGATAGGCCAGGCGAATCAATTCCTGGCCTTCAGCTGAAAGCTGATGAAACAGAACACGACAGGAAATAATCCGTCGTTCTTCATGACCCAAACGGCCTCCGAGCGGAATCATACTGACCTCTTTCTCTCTCTTTATTAAGAGAAATATCCTGGTGAAAGATGAGAAACCTTGGCAAAAAGACCTCGCACAAATCTAAGCAGAGCTGACCTTTGGCGTCAACGCGATCAGATAAATGATCTCAAAAACGACCATATCGTGACGGCGTGCACGTGTACGCCCCGCCGCCCTTGAACTTACTTCGTAAATACGCTAGAATTCCTTCTCGAGCTAAAAGGAGGTCAACATGAAGCGGCCAATAGCCATGACTATCACCCTGATCGTCGGACTCGTGCTGTTCCTGCTCATGCGCTGGTGCGCCGGAGCATAATAAACGATCGTCTCTTTGCACCCACCTAGGGTGCTTTTTTAAAAAAAGACCTGCTTATTAAGTAAGCAGATCCATAGAAATCATGAAGCCAGATAAACGAGTGCGGCGCGCAGCATATTTTTACGCTCTTCTGGTCGGTCAGCGATAATTCGAAGCAGTTCGTAAACTTCGCCGCGCGTCAAAATTTTAACCAAATCCAGATCCTCGTCTGTTAATTCACTGCTGTGAGGCAGAAAATCATCGTTTAGATCTGGAGACAAGGCTCCGACTGGGCAACGAAACCTGGTGAGCTTATTAAGCCACAATCTGACTAGGCCAGCTGTTTCTTCGTCCATCACTTCCGGATCCCAGACGTTCTTGGCTAGAAGCACGACCTTAACTAATGGCCGAAAAATATCAGCAATGTCCACCATGGCCATGATTTGTCTTTGCAGTGCCTCGGAGCTATGCGGCTCACACAGGCAACCACAAGACAAAATCTTATCATCGGTGCTCATGACTAACTCCTTAAATTTTGAAAAGAAGAATAACTGATCATAGTTTAAAAACAGCCCCACGTCAAGAAACTTAACCTAAAATATTGAATTACCCAACCAAAAACACCGGATAATTATTTAATCCGGTGTTTCTCAAATTAATCGTTAATTTAAGCCAATTATTTCTTCGCTGCCTTTTTAACCCGTGAACGTACGGCTTTCTTTGCGCGCTCCTGAATCCCCCAGGTAATTAGCTCTTTCACCGCCTGAGCGACCAGAGTAAATGATGCGGCTGATCTTTCCATTTTTTCATGAGCTGAGTGAGCTACTTCCTCTACTTTTTCGACTGCACCGCGTACCTGTCGCACTAGAGCCTCAGTATCGCGCACGATAGAGATGACATAATAAAGCAACCAGGAAACAAAAACTGTGATCCATAACACACTAAATGCCAGAACCACGAACAACAAATCTTTACTTGATTCAATAAACATAACTGAAGGGACAAATTATTATACGAATATTATAGCACAAGCCGATTCGTCGCGAAAAGCTGCTTAACCAAAAAAGCAAAAAATAAATTAAGATTAATCCTAGTCTCTCAGCTTGGCTCCAAGCTCTTTTTCTAAAGCAGTTAATATTCGACTGATCTCCAACTCTACTTCCTCGTTAGTCAACGTGTGCTCGGCATGCGAGAACGACAAATGCATGGCAAAACTTTTTTGCTCCTTGCCCAGTCGATCACTGCGATAAACGTCAAACAACTCAACCTCAGCCAGCAAATCAGTCACACTGCGGATTATCGCTTCCACTCTGGTGTATTCAACATTCTCGGCTGCCACAATAGCTAGATCACGCCGAGCTGGTGGAAACAGTGGAATGGAGCAATAACCACCGGCTCTCTTCTGTGACTGCATCAACCCAGCCAGATCAAACTCAGTCGCGACTACGCGACCAGCCAAACCAAAAGCATTTAGTATGGCCGGATGAATTTCACCCAACGTGCCAATGACGACATCTCCGACAAACAAATCAACTGTCCGACCCGGATGCCATAAATGATTCTGTTGTTCGGTACGTTTTAATTGAACGTCACGATCCAAATCATCAAACAAACTTTCCAGCGTGCCTTTAACCCGACGGAATAAACGATCATCAGCGGTTGTTCCATAAGAAGCAATTAAAACTGTCGCCAGTTCATCTGGTAAATTCAGTCCGTCATGTCGCTGATAAACATTACTAACCTCGAACAAATCATTCTCTGGGAATAATCCTTCGTTTTCTTTAATGGCGGCTAACGCTCCAGGCACTAAACTGGGGCGCATAAAAACAAAATCCGTACTAAGAGGATTGGCGATCTGCAAACAACTTTCCGGAGCAAAACCAGCCTTGGTTAAAACTTCAGATGAAACAAAAGAATAATTGAGCAGTTCAGTAAAACCGGCAGCCGATAGATATTTTTTGGTGCTATCTTCAGCGATTAAAACCGGATCCATGGGTGCGAGCGGCAGTTTACCGGCTGGAATCTCTGAAGGTAGATTGGCATAACCATAAACCCGCGCTATCTCTTCAGCAAAGTCGCGCTCACCTTCGATATCACGCACGCGCCAATAAGGCACCTCCACATCAAAAACCGGTTTACCCTTTTTAATCGTTGATCGTCGACTGATACCAAAACCGAGCATCTTCAAAATCTTCACCATGCGTGCGGCTGGAATCTTTACACCAATCAACCGCTCCGCATGATCCGGACGAAACTGAAACTTAACCCGCCGCCGTGAATCAGAACGCAAATCATGTACCTTGCTCGCCATCTGACCGCAAGCTATCTTCTGACACAACTCAACTGCTCGCGCCAAAGCGGCCTGGGTTTGTTCCTCGGGTAAACCTTTTTCGAATCGCAAGGACGAATCAGAGCGCAAATCCAACGAACGACCTGTGCGCCGCACTGAAACCGGATCGAAAGTCGCCGCCTCAAAAACTATCGTATTGGTCTGATCAACTACTCCAGTTCCTTCGCCACCCATCACTCCGGCCACAGCAATCGGTTTTTCGGCATCAGCAATGATTAACTGATCAGCACTTAAAATTTTCTCTGAACCATCTAGTAATAAAATCTTCTCCCCCTTCTTGGCCTTGCGAATTCTAATTTTTCCGCCGGCTAATTTCTCATAATCAAAAGCATGCATCGGCTGACCCAATTCCAACATCACATAATTAGTAATGTCTACGATATTGTTAATCGGACGCAACCCAGCCATCAGTAAACGATTTTTAAGCCACCAAGGCGACGGGCCAACTTCAATATGATCCATAACCACCGCCTGATATCGCGTACACAAAGTCTTCTCATGATTGGCAACTTCAAATGGTACGGGCTTAGATGACTTGGGCATTAATGGTGTCACGGCTTCCTTCCAGACAAACGGTTCAGCTAAAATCACCGCCGCCTCACGAGCCAAACCAACAATTGAAAACGCGTCTGGCCGATTGGTGGTAACTTCGACATCAAATACGGTGTCCTCTAGGTCGAGTGCCTTAGCCAACTTGGTTCCAGGTTTGGCCTTGCACCAACTCATATCCATAATCTCGCGTTCAGCGTGCGGAAAACCATCCTGTAACCCAATTTCACTCGCACCACAAATCATGCCAGAGCTTTTAACACCGCGAATTTCGGTCGGCTCCAACGTAATCAAATCACCAGCACCATGCCAGCGCACCTGAGCACCCGGCAGAGCAACCACCACTTTCATACCGACCGATAAATTTGTACCACCACACACAATCTCGGCTCGGTCTGTGCCCCAATCAATTACCGCAATCTGTAACTTATCGGCATTGGGGTGTGGCTTTAATTCCAACACCTTACCGACAATCATAAACTCAAACGGCGGCGCTTGTGGGTACAAACGCTCGACGCCCGGACCAGACAACGATACTCGACGAGCAAATTCTTCTGGTGATTGCTTCAAGATGACAAACTCCTTAATCCAATTGTATGAAGCGAGAATATTCATAGGCGATCAATCAAGCACTGAAATAAAATCAAAACTGATTTAAGAAACGAAAGTCACTTTTATACAACACGCGAATATCATCGACCATGATACCTGATCGCATCATCATTGTACGTTCCACTCCCCAACCAAAAGCCAGCGCCGAATACTCCTCTGGATCTATGCCGCCAGCAGTCAAAACATTCGGATGCAATAAGCCGGCGCCACCCAATTCAAGCCAGCCTTCTTTACATAGACGACATTTACTACCATCTTCAGATCGTCCCGAACCGCTACAAATACCACAGCTAATATCAACTTCAAAACTCGGCTCAGTAAAACGAAAGTGAAACGGTCGCAAACGCGTATGACGACCGGCGCCAAAAAACTCGCGGGCGAAATGATCCAAAATTCCCTTCAAATGAGTTACCGAAACGTCACGATCAACCAACAATCCTTCAAACTGATGGAACATTGGTACATGCGACACATCAATCTGACGACGATAAGTTTTGGAAATGTTCATCATGCGAATCGGTAGCTGTCCTTTTTTCAATTCCCGGGCACTGCCAGAAGTCGTATGAGGCGTTAAAACCATCTTACCCAACTTGCTGTGCTGAGGAGCATCAATAAAAAAAGTTTCCCATTCATCGCGAGCCGGATGATCGGGCGGCATATTCAACGCCTCAAATGCAAACCAATCCCACTCTACCTCTGGGTGTCGAACGCGGGTAAACCCGACCCGGCTAAAAATATCCACGATGTCCTGAATGGCCTGAGTGGTCAAATGCAAATGTCCGGTCTCGGGTCGCAGTCCAGGAATCGTCACATCAATCCGATCAGTTTCAGCCAGAGCTTTAAACTCAACCTGCAGCAACTCACTACGTCGTAATTTCAACGCGTCCTGTATCTCTTGCTTTAAATCATTGGCCAGTTGACCAACTTCGCGACGCTCGACCGCTGACAATTCACCCAACTGCTTCATTAGTTGGCTAAACTGACTTTTTCGACCTAAACATGTTATCTCGACCTGCTCCAATGCGGTCACATCTGAAGCCACAGAAATCTCAGCTAAAATTTGATCGCGCAGCGCTTTTAATTTGTCTTGCATATTAATTCAATGCGGCGGCAGAGTCAGCTCTGCTCATCAGCCGGTAAAAACATTATAGAAGGCTTGTAAAATTCTGTCGCCAAACCTGACCACATCACCGTAAGTCACGACGAGGACCAACATCAGCAGCAGAGCGAAACCAACATTATGAATTGTTGCCTCCAAACGCTGATTGATCGCTCGACCTCGAAGACGTTCGATAATCAAAAAGAGCAGGCGACCGCCATCCAGAGCTGGCAAAGGCAAAATATTTATTACTCCAAGATTAATTGAAAGTAGGGCGGTGAATTGTAATAAATGTCGCCAGCCATGCCGAGCCACTTCGCCGGTCACAACAGCAATACCAACCGGACCAGAAATCTCGGCTGGTGCTCCACCGCCCATAACCAAATCTCTGATTATAACTGCAAAAGCAACCACAATTTGTCCGGTGAAAGAAATTGTAGTCCAGAGGCCTTGCAAAAACGCAGCATAAATCGGATATGACACGACGCCGGTCTTCATTAAACTAACACCAATACCCGGTTTACCGGTTACTTCCAGCATGGTTGGAGTAAGCGTTTTATCCAAAACCTCTCCGTCTCGATCAAGCTTTAGTCCAATCGGCCTATCTCCCCCGTCGCCAGTCAAACCAGCAAAAGCCTCAATAGTGGTAACCGCTGATTCATCGGCCATAATTATTACATCGCCGATCTGAATATCAGCCTCAGCCGCCGGAGTGCCTTCAAGTACATCTACTATATGTAATTTCTCCTCGACGACGCGCGCGTATCCTGGC
Source organism: Patescibacteria group bacterium (assembly GCA_018813785.1). Lineage (GTDB taxonomy): Bacteria > Patescibacteriota > Patescibacteriia > SG8-24 > SG8-24 > JAHJAU01. Next base: position 33,272 of record JAHJAU010000043.1, read on the forward strand.
AGAGCCGCCTCATCATCAATAATTTGTGGCAGTCCGAAAGTATAACCGACTGAAAACAAAAACCAGGCCAGCACTAAATTCATGACGACCCCAGCGACGATAATAAGCGAGCGTTTAGTTGCTCCTTGACGACTAAAACTGTCCGCATCTTGCTCGTTCTCACCTGCTTCGCCCTTCAGGCGGACAAAACCACCAATCGGAATGGCATTGATCGAATAAATCGTGTCACCGCGTCGAACACCCCAAAGTCGAGGTGGAAAACCAAAACCAAACTCCTCTACTTTGACACCGGCTCGTCGAGCTAAAAAGAAATGCCCAAACTCATGCGCGAATACGATAACCGATAAAACAACAATGAAAGTAATAATTGTTCCGATCATAATCTCAGCCTAAGAAACAAAAACCTGTTGTTAGAAACAAGGTAAATCAATCAATGATTTTTAAAAATGAAAAGCTGTTTTGTTCCAAATTTTCACTAACCTGGATCAGCCGGCGGTTGCTGCTTGGACGACCACCTCTGTACCAAGCCATTCTTTTGCCATTTCAACAAAATGTTCTGTTCGGTCACTGACGTAAAATTCATGCTGGCCCGGAGTTCGTACAGCCGCATCCAGACCGGGATTATGCGCCAAGTAGTCAACCAACTCAGCCACGGTATCTTGAGCCGGATCTACCAACTTCACCTGACCGCCAATTGCTTGTCGAATAACTGAACGCAAAAAAGGATAATGAGTACAGCCTAAAATTAATGTATCTATGCGAGCTAATCGTAACGGGTGCAGATACTCTTTGGCAATGGAAAGCGTTTCACTATGACCTATCCAGCCTTCCTCCACCAACGGCACAAACAACGGACAAGCAACAGAATTGATCCTGACTTGTGGGGACAACTGCAACATCTTACGTTCATAAATTCCACTAGAGATTGTTCCGCGGGTTCCAATCACACCAACTCTCCCCCGGGTAACGCTCGCGGCACGACGTACGGCCGGCATAACCACTTCAAAAATTGGTATATCAAAATTTTGTCGCAACATTTCTACACCATGAGCTGAAACAGTGTTACAAGCTACGACAATTATTTTTGCTCCTTTGGATAAAAGAAATTCCGCATCTTGTTGAGCATACCTGCGAACCAGATCCCGACTTTTTGTTCCATACGGTGTGCGGGCAATATCACCAAAATAAACCACCCGTCGGCCGGGTAGCTGTCTAAATATTTCGCTGGCAACCGTTAACCCTCCAAGACCAGAATCAAATACACCGATCATAACTTAAGTCACACCTTCATAATTTCTATAAAATCCTCTAAATAATGACAGTCTGAAGCCCAATTAACAAGAGGAGGTGCGATAACAAAAAACTGACCACTCGGTCAATTTTTACTGTAATAAATTGAATTGATTTTAAAGATTATTGCTCAGCCGTGCTTTTTTGGCTCAATAAATTGTTGCTTGGGTCATTATTGGCATCGATTGGATCGTGAGCGAAAAATAGATGAACAGCTAGGCCTAAAAAGATAATGATATACAAAAAACGTTTTCCGGCTTTAATAATGTTAATTTTCCTCTGTTTGGCCGGTGCTTTTTGGGACTTTTTAGCACAATTTAGGCCACACTGGATTTGTTTTCTCATTTTTCTTTATTTTGGTTTCTATAAATTCATTATACCAAGTTATCCACATGTGTACAAATCTAAATATAGTGCCTGTCACCCTCGACTAAATATAGTGCCTGTCACCCTCGACAGGTAGTAAATATAGTGCCTGTCACCCTCGACAGGTAGAAGGGACAGGTACACCTTAAATTTTTCTCACTTTTACTTTAAAAAATGTCAGACGCTCTTTAAGCGGGCAGAGATAAACCCCATCGCTTGCAAGCAACGGGGTAAACTCTAGCGACCACGCCAGGAACACGATATTAAAAACTAACTCTCAATCAATTCAGTTAGCTCAACTTTCATTTGTTCCATTTTAGCTTCCTTCTTGGCTTCCAGATTTAATCGTAGCTTGGGCTCAGTGTTTGATGCCCGAACACTGAACCACCAATCCTCTTCTGGATTTGAGTCAGAGAAAAACTCCATACGCACACCATCAATCCTGATAATGTTTGAAGCTTGAGATCCATATTTATCTTCAAGAGCACTCAGTACAGCCTCTTTATCCTGCACCTCAAAATTTATTTCACCGGAATGATAATAACGTTTCAGCGGTGCAATCAATTCAGACAGCGGCTGACCTGTTTCTGAAATTAATTGCATGATCAGCAACAGAACCAAATCGGATGATTCAGCTCCACAAAAATCCCTGAAATAAAAATGATTAGAAAGCTCGCCAGTAAATACTGCGTCAACTTCACGCATGTGTGGCTTGATCAAGCCGTGTCCAACTCGGGTCATAATTGCCTGGCCGCCAGCCTGTTCGATTTCTTCAACCACAGCCATGCTTTCACGCACGTCGTATAACACCGCTGAACCAGGTGACTCTTTTAGTAATAAAGGAGCCAATAATGCAGCCAATATGTCACCGCGCACCACTTCACCGGCTTCATCAACAATTCCGATCCGATCCCCGTCACCATCAAAAGCTACACCTAAATCCGCACTCAACTCAGCCACTTTTGCCTTCAATGCATCCAAAGTTTCCTCTTTTAGAGGATTGGCTTCATGGTTTGGAAATCGACCATCGAGCTCTTTAAATAAAACTTCGTACTGACAACCCGGTACACGCGATAAAATATCATCAATGATCACTCCTTCCATGCCATTGCCCGTGTCCACGGCCACTTTCAAAGGTTTTATCTTTCCTAAATCAACAGCCGATAAAAGCTTTTCCAAATAATCGGCTCTGATATCCAGAGCGGTCATTTTACCTTCATTATCAGTTGCTTCGTGCGGGCCAGCCAATGCTAAATCACGAATTTCGTTCATCCCCGACTCTCCGCCGATTGGCAGTGCGTCAGCCAAACACATTTTTACGCCATTGTATTCACTTGGATTGTGTGAAGCGGTGATCATCATACCAGCTTCGTGTTCGGTATAATCACAAGCCGCAAAATACATCATCGGTGTAGTCACTAAACCGATGTCTACTACGTTACTACCCTGAGAACGGATACCACGCGACAAAGATTCAAATAACGCCGGAGTGGTCTCGCGCATATCACGACCGACGACAATATTTTTTGCGGCTGTAAATTTCACCATGGCCTGACCAATTCGATAGGCAGCATCTTCATCCAATTCTTCAGGTGATAAACCACGAATATCGTAAGCTTTAAAAAGTTTGGAATTAATTGGCATAAAATTAATTTAGTTAAATAATATTTAACTGAGTCACAAAAAATATCTAAGCCGATTTTTTCTCTAAACTATCCACATTTTTCGTTGACCCAAGCTTATTTTTTACCTATAATTAGGATAGAATTAGTGTAATCACTTAACAATCGCGGTGCAAATAACGCTTAATCAATGGAGTAATGCACTGCCTAGCCAACTTTATGTCATCACTCACCATAATCACCATCGTCGTTCTGGGCTTGGTTCTGCTCTTGGCGATGTGGATAATCCTCGTTTATAACGGTCTCATAACTTTACGTAATCGGGTAGATGAAGCCTGGTCAGATATTGATGTTCAACTTAAGCGTCGCTATGATCTCATCCCCAATCTGATCGAAACCGTCAAAAGTTATGCTACTCACGAACGTGAAACCTTGGAAAGAGTTGTCGCTGCCCGAACTGCGGCCATGGGTGCCGAAAACAAGCATGACAAGGCCGAAGCTGAAAATGCCCTGTCACAGACTCTTAAGTCCTTATTTGCCATAGCGGAAAATTATCCGGATTTAAAAGCCTCACAAAACTTTCTCCAGATGCAGGATGATCTGAAAGATACCGAAGATAAAATTCAAGCCGCTCGACGCTTTTACAACGCCAACGTACGTGACTTCAACACGAAAGTTCAGGTCTTTCCTAACAATGTTATTGCTGGCCAATTGAAATTCCGAAAGTACGAATTTTTCGAGATTGAAAACAAGGAACAACGAGAAAATGTTCAGGTAAAATTCTAAGCGTAAACTGAAACCGAACTAATGTAGAGGTGTAGGAAGTGTAGAGGTGTGAAGCGCGGCCAAATAATTGGCCGCAGACACTCTTCTACAGCTCTACACCTTTACGTACTTAACATGACTACTTACGATTTTATTTCCGCCAACAAACGGAAATCAGTATTATTGATAATCATTTTCACGGTTTTGGTCTTGATGCTGGGTGGCCTGATAGATTATGTCTATGAAGGTGGTGGATTTTTTCTGTTTATTGCTGGCGCCTACTCAATAATCATCGGTCTGATGGGCTTTTATTCTGGCGATAAAATTGCTCTGGCTGTGTCAGGTGCACGCGAAATTAAAGAGACAGACAATCAATATCTTTATCGAATGGTGCAAAACCTTTGCCTGACGGTTGGCCTACCAATGCCCAAAGTACACATCATAAATGATCCAGCAATTAATGCCTTCGCCACCGGACGTGATCCCAATCACTCATCAATCGCCGTTACTACTGGTGCTCTACAACGGCTGGAGAACGAAGAGTTGGAGGGAGTATTGGCGCATGAGCTATCACACATCAAAAATTACGACATCCGAGTCATGACTCTAGTCATGGTGCTGGCTGGAACGGTGGCAATCATTGCTGACCTAACCCTACGTTCATTTCTCTGGGGCGGCCGTGGTCGACGTCGTGAAGGCGATAACGGTGCTTTACTGATAATCGGTCTGGTTCTCATGATCATTGCTCCAATTGTAGCTCAACTAATCAAACTGGCTGTTTCCAGACGACGTGAATATTTAGCTGATGCTTCAGCTGCACTGATCACCCGTTTCCCGGAAGGACTGGCGCGAGCACTGGAAAAAATCGGCCAGCAAGCTCAACCCATGGCTCGAGCTTCTGGAGCAACTGCTCACCTGTTCATTGCCAATCCCTTTTCCGGAAAAGCCCTGGCAACCCTATTCTCAACACATCCACCGATTGAAAAAAGACTGGCGGCCTTAAGACATATGACCGGAGCGAATGGTTAAAACTTAATACTTTAAACCAGCCAAGAACAAAAATTGCCAAATGTGACGCTTAATCTATGAATACTGATATCCTCGACAAATTTACTGCTCATCTTAAAAATGCACTGGCCAAATCTTTCTCTCTGGCGGCTGAACTATCCTCATCAAATATTCACCCGGAACATCTTTTGCTGGCTCTGCTCTCACAACGCGGTAGTATGGGTGGTGAGATTTTACGTCAGGCTAACCTGGGATCAGAAGCCCTGCGCCAAATGTTAATCGCCGTTAATCAATTCACTCCGAGCCGAAACATCAGCCAGCCACCTAGATTATCAGCTGAGTCAAAGCGTGCTATCGAAAAAGCAGTTCTTATCGCCAACAAATACGATCATCACTACGTAGGCACTGAACACTTGCTGTCCGGAATTCTTGAAATCGGATCACCGGTGGTAAACGCAGTTATGACTGACCAAGAGGTGGACATCTCGTGGTTACAAAGACAGATCACCACGACTTTAGAGAGTACTTCAAAATTTCCAGAAATCACCGAGACTTTCGAATCTGGACAAGTTCCGGGTAGACACGGAGCGGAGACCGGAGAACAAACCCTGACTTTAGCTGAAGCCAACTTTCAATCACAAAAAACTCCGGCGCTGGATTTTTTTGCGGTTGATCTAACCGATTCGAAACAACAGGAAAATATCGACCCGGTAATCGGACGCGATCAGGAAATCGAGCGATTGATACAAATACTATGTCGTCGCAATAAAAATAATCCGGTTTTGCTGGGTGAACCGGGTGTGGGTAAAACAGCCATTGTCGAAGGTTTGGCAAAGAAAATTGTTCAGGGGGACGTACCTGAAGTCTTGGCTGACAAACGCATTCTATCGCTCGATCTTGGTCTGATGATTGCCGGCACCATTTATCGTGGCGAATTCGAAGGTCGAATCAAACAAATCATAGATGAAGTCAAGGCCAACTCGAATGTCATTATCTTTATTGATGAGATGCATAACATCATGGGAGCGGGTTCGACTAATGGTTCGATGGATGCAGCCAACTTGCTGAAACCGGCTCTGGCCCGTGGTCAGATGCGCTGTATTGGTGCGACCACAATGGCGGAATACAAAAAACATATTGAAACTGACGGAGCTTTAGAACGTCGCTTCCAACCAATTACTGTTGACCAGCCTTCACCGGAAGCAACGATGGAAATCTTACGCGGCTTACGCGACAAGTATGAGCAACATCACGATGTCTCTATCGAAGATGATGCCATTATTGCCGCGGTAACACTGTCAGAACGCTATCTAACTGATCGAAATCTTCCAGACAAAGCCATTGATCTGATTGATGAGGCGGCGGCCCGGGCTCATGTTGCTTCTGGCGGTGATGCCAAGAAAAAGCTCCAGACCCGTCTCGAAGGTGAGCTGGAAAAGGTTAAGGCTCGCAAACAAGGGGCAGTTCACAGCGAAAACTTCATTGAAGCCCTGAAACTAAAAAGTGAAGAAGAGAAAATTATTCGAGAACTTAAAAAAGCTAAAAGTGCCGGCGGAAAACGAATTCGTGGAGGACGGGCCAGTATCAACGAAAAACATATTGCTGAAATCATTTCTCAGGCAACTAAAATTCCCCTATGTGATCTGGTAGCTGAAGAAAGAACTCGATTAATTGATCTGGAGAAACTCTTAACTAAACGAATTCACGGACAGACCGAGGCGATAAAATCCGTGGCCGAAATGGTTCGACGCGCCAAAGCTGGTATGGCTCACCCACAACGACCGCTGGCCTCTTTCATGTTTCTTGGCCCGTCAGGCGTGGGTAAAACTGAGCTGGCCAAAATATTGGGCGAAGAAGTGTTCCGAGATCCCGAGGCGGTCATTCGTATTGATATGTCTGAATTTTCAGAAGGGTTCAATATGTCCAAGTTGGTTGGTGCGCCAGCCGGCTATGTTGGCTATCGCGAAGAAACTAAACTGACTGACTTGGTTAAACGCAAACCACATGCACTGGTGCTATTCGATGAAATCGAAAAGGCTCATCCCGATGTTCATAACTTACTACTGCAAATTCTGGAGGATGGACACATTACAGATGCCACCGGACGAAAAATTAATTTCAAAAACACGATCATCGTCATGACCTCTAATGTCGGAGCGATTGAGTTGAAAACGGCTGGTATCGGCTTTTCGGCCAATGGTCAGGATGTTGGATTAGATATCGGTCAGATCAGCTCAACGATCTCCGGAGAATTAGAGAAATCATTCCGACCAGAATTTATCAATCGTATTGATAAAATAGTTGTGTTTCGTTCGCTGGATAAAAATGATCTCGAATCAATTGCTCGCTTACACTTTGATGAACTAATCAATCGACTGTTTGTTAATCACAGTATTGCGCTTCAAGCCGAGGACTCAGCCGTTAAATTAATCGCCGATAAAAGCTGGAATCCGGATTACGGTGCCAGAACAATCCGTCGACAACTGCAAGAATTGATCGAAAGTCCGTTGGCCAAATCCCTCCTGTCGGAAGAATATCGACCAGGCGACACCATCAAAATTAACGTTGTCGGTGATCAGGTTGTCTTTACCAAAAACCGCAAGACGCCAACATTAAAAGGCCAGATTTCAACGTCTAATAAGGCCGTCAGCAAAACTAAAAAAACCAAAGTAAATGCCAAAGCTACCCGATAACAACGGACTGTTGGAGCGCGAGATGACGTGGCGACAACAACTAGAGCGTGATCGTCAACGACGTTTTGGTGCTGATGAAAAAGAAAAACCTGAATCGTCTTCAGCTAATTTCGATCTGTCTCCAGCTAATCACGGCTCGGATAATGAACGAACTTGGTCTAATCAACTGGAACGCAATCGTCGCCAGAGGTTACCAACCCCAGATAGACTGTCTTTACCCGGACCGGGTGCAACAGCGGCGGCTAAAGCTCCCCTGCCGAATATCGGTAAACCTCTACCGACCTTACCAGCTAACGGAGCAGCCCCGGGAGAAAAAGGCACAAAAAGTGGCGGCGCATCCTCTTCCTTTGAACCCCAGGCTCCCTCATCGATCGAAACGGCCAAAATGGCGGCTCAAGTCGCATCTGGCGTTGGTTTAGGTAAAGTAGCGGCCGAAGAAATGCAAAGTGCTGCTCTGGCGGCTGGTAAGGGATTCATCGCTACCCTGGGCGCGGTCTGGCAAATCATAAATAAATACGGTCCCTGGCTTTTATTCTTTGGTGTTTACAGCATAATTTTCGAAGACCCCTTCATCACCACTCCTATTTTACTGGGTTTACTTTGGGCCTGGGCTATTGGCGCCCACTGGCTTAAAATTAAATGGCTGCGAACATTTAATATTCTAGAGCAGTTGGCTCTGATCACTATCTCATCAATCTATATGGTGGCATTCGCTGCTATCGTACTTTTAATCGCCCTGATCGCCTGTGCGAATGATACGACTTGCGCGGTTGAAGCCATTCGAACACTGGGTGTAAGTGATCTGCCAATCTAAAATTCATTTCGAAAGTTGAATAAATATATGTTTAAACGCCTGGGACTCATTCTTCTATTCATCGCCGTAACCATCGGCATCGGCTATACGCTGTATCGAGTTATTTTTGGTCCAGCTGCCCCACCGGTGACGCCGCCCGGAGAAATCGTTAACGTACCACCAGGAGGTTTGCAACCAGCTGCGCCAGGAACAGCACCAGGGGTGACAGTTCCGGGTGAAGAGGCTCTGCCACCGACAGCACCAGCCGTTTCGCCAATCGCTAATGGTGGTGTAACGCAAGTCAAACCACTCACGCGAGTTCAGACCAAAAATGCGACTCTTTCCGCTGCCGGACAGCTTAACTACTACAATCGAGCGGACGGTAAATTTTACCGAATCATGGAAGATGGCACGATCAAATCCCTCTCTGAGAGTGTTTTTCACAACGTAGACGAAGCAACTTTTGCTCCGAACGGCAATCAGGCCATTCTCGAATATCCGGACGGTTCAAATATTTTTTATGACTTCACCAACAATCAGCAGGTTACTCTCCCCCGCCACTGGGAAGATTTCGATTTTAGTCCGCAGGGCAATAATATTGTGGCCAAAAGCATCGGTCTGGATCCGGAAAATCGCTTTATTGTAATTTCAAACCCTGACGGATCGTCAGCTCGACCAATTCAAGAACTGGGTAACAACGCTAATGAAGTTATGGTTGATTGGTCGCCAAACAATCAAATTGTGGCTACTGCCACTACAGGTCGAAAAATGGGGCTGGATCGACATGAAGTTTATTTCATTGGTCAATATCATGAAAACTTCCGCTCCTTGATTGTCGAGGGACTGAACTTTCAACCGCAATGGTCACCGGGCGGTGAACAGCTTCTATATTCTTCGGCCAGCGCCCTATCTGATTGGAAACCTCGTCTCTGGATCGTTGA
>JAHJAU010000044.1 GCA_018813785.1 Patescibacteria group bacterium
GATCTTCAAATTCACCTCTAAACTTAGAGCCGGCGACCAGTGATCCCAAATCCAGCGAGGCGACTTCTTTGTCTTTTAGCAGCTCTGGTACATCACCTTGCACGATTCGTTGAGCTAACCCTTCGACAATGGCGGTTTTTCCGGTACCAGCTTCGCCGATTAGCACCGGATTATTTTTTGTCCGGCGGGATAAAACTTGCATCACCCGACGAATTTCATCATCCCGGCCAATGACTGGATCTAGTTTTTCTTGTCGAGCCAACTCGGTTAGATTACGGGAGTATTTTTTTAAAGCCTGATATTTTTGTTCGGGTTCAGGTGAATCCACTTTTTGCGATCCGCGAATATCAACTAGTACTTTCATGACCTTATCATGGGTAATGCCAGCACTAGTTAGCATATCTTGAGCGGTAGAAGGAGCAGCTAACAGACCCAGCAATAAATGTTCGGTTGAAATATATTCGTCACCAAACCCTTTAGCCTCTTTATCCGATTGACGCAGGGCTTTTAGAGTGGCCGAATGAAGAGCAATTTGTGTGGTTTCACCATTCGCCCCTTGTTTAGGCAGGGCTTCAACAGCTGATTCCATGCTTTGTAAGAGGGTCTGTCGATTGACCCCGAGTTTATCGCAAATGGAATTCACCACACTGTCAGCCGGAGCCAATAAAGCGGTTAATAGGTGTAATGGATTGAGTTCAATATTTCCGTTTTCAAAAGCCAGCACCTGAGCCGCTTCGAGTGCTTCACGGGATTTAGTGGTGAAATTTTTGGGAATCATAGATCTATCAAATAGGGGATAGTCGTCTTTAAAGCCGACTTCGCTGTCTAATAAATTGAGCCTGAAATAAGAAAATCATTTTTATTAGCACTCTAAGCTGATGAGTGCTAATCATATTTTACGACAAATATTGAACCTGTCAAGCCAGTGATTTTTGCTCTAATTTTACAGTTAAAAACGATAGATAGAGACTCAGTCTTGACAAGGTCATTTTAACATGTGGTCGGAACCAGTAACGTGGCCTGGGCGCAGACGGAAACACCGACCGTGCCGCCCGATGCGCAGGAACAGATTCGACAGGAAGTCGAACGAGTGGCGCTAAGCGAAGTCGGGCGATTGCGTGAGGCTGACAATGAGGGTGTGGGCGAGGGACTGGGTGTGGGCGACGTGGTCGATCGAGCCCTCGACATGATCGAGACGTTCGCTACGCGGGCCACCACAGCCTTGGAAAACATTGCACCTGAGGCCTGGCGCATTCTGCTGCGACAGCAGTACGTCGAAGGTGTGCTGTGTATCTTGATTCCGCTGATGTTTCTGTTTCTGGCGGCGGCCTACTGGAAGATCGTGAACAGTAGCAAGAGCCTGGATCAAGACATGAGATTCTGGGTCGGCAGAGTCATTCCGATAATCTCGTTTGTTATGGTGGGTGTAGCACTGGCTATTTATGTCCCCCACAGCATCGCCCGATTCATCAATCCTGAGTTCTATGCGATTCAGGATATCCTCGAAGCGCTCCGGCCAGCAGTCAATCGCTAGAGCCATCAGCCGATAACTCGCTCCGTCACCATGCGGAGCTTTTTTGTTGGTCATGATAAACTTAGACCAGAGTATGAAAGTAACTATATTAGGGGTTCAAATTGATTCGGTCACCACAGAAAAGGCCCTAAAAGCGGTGGCTGATTTTTTGACTGAGCCACGCGGTCATGCTGTGTTTACTCCTAATCCAGAGATGTTAGTTTTAGCGCGGCACCGGCCACTATTTCGGTCAGCACTCAATTCGGCTGATCTGGCCATACCAGATGGAGTGGGTTTGTTATGGGCCGCTAGACTACTTGGAAAGAAATTAGCCGAGCGAGTTACCGGTACAGATATGGTTGATCGAGTTTGTGAATTAGCTACTCAGCGCGGAGTCGCAGTTTTTCTTTTAGGGGGTGGTCGAGGGGTGGCGGAAAGAGCTGCCAGCGAGCTAGTTAAGAAGTATCCGAAATTAAAAGTCGTTGGTGCAGCGACTGGTGGTGATGTAGTTAAAGACGAGCAAGGAGTCCCGGTTTTAACATCCAGTGTGCAAGAAATGTTATTGGCGGCTAAACCAACGATTCTTTTCGTCGCTTTTGGTCACGGAAAACAAGAAGAATGGATCCAGGCTCACCTCCATGAATTTCCATTTATTCGGGTGGCTATGGGTATTGGGGGAGCGTTTGATTTTATCGCGGGTGATGTTAAGCGAGCACCGGGCTGGCTACGAAAAGTACGATTGGAATGGTTGTGGCGATTGGTTTTGCAGCCGCGGCGAATTAAGCGCATACTAACCGCGGTTATAGTCTTTCCCTGCTTGGTGATAGGGGAGAGGCTTGGTATTATTAGAACAGAATAATCAGATGAAAAATCAAATAAACTTTAATTTTATTTCTGATCGGTTGATCTATGGTTCGAGTTAGATTTGCTCCATCACCTACCGGCTACTTACATGTTGGTGGCCTGCGAACAGCTTTATATAGTGAATTGTTTGCCCGAAAGCACGGCGGTGTGCTTATTTTGCGGATCGAGGATACGGATCAAGCCAGAACCGTGGCTGGTGGTATTGAGAATATCATTCGAACTCTGGCTTGGGCAGGAGTTAAAATTGATGAAGGTCCATTTCTGGATCAACAGGGTGAATTGAGGCAAAAAGGTGATTTTAAACCTTACATTCAATCCCAACGATTGGGTATTTACCAGGAACAAGTGCAGACATTGTTAGCTGCAGGCTTGGCTTATCGATGTTTTTGCTGTGCCGAGCGTTTGTCCGAAATGCGAGAACAGCAGAAAGTTGACGGTGGACGAACCATGTATGATCGTCATTGTCGTGATTTGAGTCCGGCTGAAATAGCGGCTGAAATAGCCAAAGGTTCGCCCTCAGTGATTCGTCTTAAAGTGCCGCTCGGTGGCACTACCTCCTGGGAGGATATGATTCGTGGTCACATCGAAGTAGCCAATGATCAGCTGGATGATCAAGTTTTATTGAAGTCTGATGGTTTTCCAACCTATCATCTAGCAAATGTTGTTGACGATCATTTGATGGGTATAACTCATGTTATTCGGGGGGAAGAATGGTGTCCTTCTACACCCAAACATATTTTGTTGTACAGAGCTTTTAGCTGGTCACAACCAGAGTTTGCTCACCTGCCATTATTATTGAATCCGGACAGATCTAAACTTTCCAAACGACAAGGTGATGTAGCTGTCGAAGATTATCAGGCCAAAGGGTACTTGTCTGAGACGTTAATAAATTTTATTGCCTTACTTGGTTGGAATCCTTCAGGTAATCGCGAGATTTACACTAAAGAGGAGTTGATCGCCGAGTTCGATTTAACCAAGGTAAATAAAGGCGGTGCTGTTTTCGATTTGCAAAAACTTGATTGGA
>JAHJAU010000045.1 GCA_018813785.1 Patescibacteria group bacterium
ACAACAGCGTTATAAAAATACTGAATCCGACATCGAAAGTAATGGCGGCTGAGAAAGGTAGTGGATGAATAGTAGAACTGAGACCCAATATCAAAAAAACGTTCAGAATATTCGAACCGACTATGTTGCCTACGGATAGATCGGGCTGTTTACGTAACGCAGCGACAAATGAAGTCACTAATTCCGGCAAAGATGTGCCCAAGGCCACCACGGTCAACCCGATGACTCGTTCAGAAAGACCAATCGCTGTAGCCAAAGATACAGCCCCTTCGATAACTAATTTACCACCAAGAACAAGCGCGATTGTACCAATGATCAGACTAACAGCAATACGCCGACCAGACATGTTGGCCATCTCGAAAAATTCTGATTGACCTCGTCTGGCCAATCCCAAAACATAATACAAAAAAATAATGGCAAACGAGATCAGAATTAAACCATCACCTCGACCCAATTCATTTCGCAGCGAACCATTAAAAATTACATCCCCCGATAAAATGGCGACTGTTACTACTGCCAACAAGGCAAACGGAATTTCTTTCCAAGTCGTTGAATGCTGAACACGTATCGGATAAAAAGCCGCGGCCAAGCCCAAGACTAAAGCAATGTTGGCGATATTACTACCAATGATATTGCCAATTGCGATATCAACCGTACCCTTGGTCACGGCAAAAATATTAACCACTAACTCCGGCATGGAAGTTCCTAACGCCACTACGGTCAAACCAACTAACAAAGTCGAAACTCCTAGACGCTTAGCTAATGATGATGCGCCGGCGACTAACAAATCAGCACCTTTCACCAGAGCGATAAAACCAACTACGACTAAAATTATGGCGAACAATAAAGACATAACAATTGCCAACACGGTAAATTAATTCAAATCCGATCACGTGGCTGCAGAGCTTGCCTCCGCCCATCATTGATTTACTCGGATGGGCAGAGATAAACTCTGCAACTACACTCTACCCAGATTAAAAACCTCAAAAACAAAAAATTAATTCTCCTGGTTCGATAAATGTTTAATGAAAAAGTCGCGTGTCACCTGAGCAAACTCGGTCGAGGCTGCACCTTGGTTGCCATGATCAAAAAATAAAAATTCTGCAGCTGGATTATTGATCAAAGCATCCTGAATACGTAAAGCATTCTCAAAATTAGTAACCTTGTCCTCTCGTGAATGAACCAATAAAATAGGCAAGGTTGATTCTCGAACCGCTTCAGCCGGTGAAACCTGCTCTAAGTCGACCCCCAATAAAAGTTCAGCTGTCATTCTGGTCGTCCAAACAAACGGTCGACTCAATGGACCGAGATAACGATACATTCCTTCTATCATTATTATTAAATCGGAATAAGCCGCTTCAGATACAACCGCATCAATCTGATTACCAACCAATGGTACCGCGAGCAAGGCTACTGCTCCACCCAAAGAAAAACCATAAACACCGATCCTTTTCGTGCCCCGATCCTGAAGAAAATGAATGGCTGCTCGCAAATCTCTGGTCTCTGTAACGCCCAAGGTGGTGTATTTTCCCTCACTCTGACCGAAATATCTAAAATCAATTAAAAGCAAATTGTAATCAATTGATAAAAATTTCGATCGAGCCAGCAAATCACCTTTATCAGTCAGGTAGCCATGCAAGACGATAATCGCCTGGTCAGTTGGTTCTCCTGAGCGCGGAATATACCAACCAGCTATTCTAATATCATCTTCCGTGACAAATGAAACGTTCTCGTAATCAAAACCATAATGTTCGGGCGTGGCAACACCAATCAACTGTTTGGGTCGGATCATACCGTAAATACCAAGCATCGTTGAAAACAACAACGGCACCAGAATGATGACCAAAATATCAACCAATAATATCCTTCGACCATAGTGCATAGCATCGAAATGTTAACACAATAAAAACGGTCAGTACAGACATTATTTATGCAATTTAGCCGTTTTTTGACTTTATTATTGATCAGTAATCAGGAACGGGACGTGATCAGACGCCGCTACTTCACCCATGAACCAGAATCGCAAAGAAAAATTGGTCTGAGCTACGGTCTAACCAATTCGCGTATCGGACAAATCGAACAGCAAGCGCTCGAAAAAATTCGGCAGTGGCTTCGAGAGCAAGGCCGCGAAAAATGTTTGCTCGACGGTCATCAATTACTGCAGGATCTGTCTGATCTGCCGGGCTTCCAACCAATCCAACAAATCGAATCACGCTTGGCGATTCAATAAATCACCTCAAATCACCAGATAATCTTTATTAAAAAAGACCGGCCACTAAGGACCGGTTTTTTATTTATGCTGATTTCACTGATCGACTGGGTCGATGAAACCAAAGCATCAGGGTGATGATTATCAACAAACTACCCTGAACCACCCAGATTGCTACGATCAATCCCTGACTATCTGGCAAACCTCTGGTCGAAAGCCAAACCACGGTTAAAACTATAACGTGACCCAGACGACCAACCAGTGACTGCAATGAACCGTAAGTCGCTCGATAAGAGCTTTTTACGCGCTGCTGAACGAAGACATCGACTAGCGGCTTAAAGGCTCCCCGACCAATCTCGTGGAGAAAAGCAAACGCCAATGACCACATCAACCCACCGACCAAACCAACAAATAGCAAGCCATATCCAGCTACTGCCAAGGAAAACACTACAGCAAGAACCTCCCGTTTTTGACACTTGGCCCAACGACGCACTAAGTATGAACCAACGATGTAGCCACCATAAATGATTAACCAGACCAAGGATAATCCAGTCTGACCAACTTGCGCCCGAAAAAATGGCGACCAGTAATGATTGAACGATGCCACCAAAGCAAATGCCATAAAAGCAATCAACACCCAGCGTAAGCTGGCACTGTTTTTCAGGGCAACGACACTATCCCGAAGTGCGGTCAATTCTGAAGTTCGCACCTCTGGCTCACCTGCGTCATCCATGACCCACCAAACCAGAACGAGTGCCAGCAGAACAAAAAATCCAGCCAGCCAAAATCCAGCGCGTAAATCAAAGGATCCAATCAAAGCACTCGCGACTCCGCCGACCAGAATACCGCCGGACAAACTCATGGCACCACCACTGAAAACACGACGTAATCGCTCACTATTGTTACCAACAGCATCTGCTACCCAGGCCTCCAGAGCACCAGAGATAAAAGCGAGGGCAATCCCGATTAAAATTTCGCAGACCAGCGCTCCCCAAAAGTCGGAGATGACCGAATACAACAGCTTGCCTAAAACAAGCACGGATAACCCAGCACGCACTGACCACGTTCGACTTCGACCGTCGGCCAGCATGCCGGTCGGCAACTCCATCAAAACAATGGTCAAAAAGAAAGCGGTATTGATTAAGGCAACTTGTGGCAGGGTAATGCCCACGCTCAGCAAAAATGGGACGTAACATGGGGATATACAGCCCATACTTAGTCCAAATAAAAGATTGAAAAGAACGTATGTGGTTGCAGGTTTCACCAGCTCCTCCATTTCAGCTTTAAGCTGAATCAAAACGACCCGGGATATTCCCGAGCCGCGGCGGAGTCCAATTTTTTACCTAATTTAATTAATCAGGTCATTTAGACACCAAGTGGACCGGGAACACAAAAGTCATCAGCTGATAGCCGACGTCAATCGCGCAATTAAACTTGATCCAATTTAAATGTCTTTCCATATGATTAATTTAAGGTTAACAGAAGGTTAATTAGATTGTCAATCCCAAGCAGTTACCAGCCTAAGTTAGGTTGTCAATCAAAGTGTCAGACAGTTTTTAACGAAATCAAAAAACCGACCAAGGGAGGTCGGAATTAGGCTTACCTAAGCAAAAAAGATCAAACTATGATGCATCGGATATCAGAAATGAGAACGTCTTTCTTTTGGTGGTATTCATAGACCCTCAACTGGGCTCCGACAGCGATCCTGTCCCTATAGATCATGACCGTCGCTGGTTTTACCCAGCGTGTACCACCAGAAATGATCACTTGATTGTTGCCTGGATCGACAACTCTCAACAGGTATCGATTGTTCCGAGTCACTACCTGAATCAGGTCTCCGGTCTTACTCTTAGATAGAGACATACATTGAACCATGCGTGGTATTTTTCCTCCCAAGTAAAGAACAAAGACTATATAAATCTAGGCTAACTTATCAAGCTAACCGTTAAACAACCACTAAACTCCTACCTCGTAATGAAACTCACTAGGCTCACGCCCAGAGTTTAGCAGGCAAACTAAAAAAATCGTCCGGTTCAGACGATCTTTTTATTGGTTTGGGATTAAATCTCTGGTGAATCCTCTACATTATTGGAGTCAGTTTCCGCCTCATCAACCGATTTCAACCGATCCAAGCTTAGCTTCAATTCACTGTGCGCCGCTTCAAGCGCTGTATCAAAATCTTTCTTGGCTGCCCGAAAAGCTGCGTTTCGAACCTCGGTCAAAGGTTTAATTGAATCACTAAGAGGTGCCATGTCTTTCCTGGCTGACTGAAATTGTTCACGAGCAGCCTTCAATTCAATCTGCAACTCAGCACGAATGGTCTTAATGTCCGGAGAATCACTATCAGCACTGTCCGCACAGGCGGTTTTGGCTGCCTCAAGCGCCACATCAATGGCACTCTGTAATACATCGGCTGCCGCATTAACAGCTATCCGTAGCTCATTCGTTACCGCGTCCATGGCAATGCCATAATCATCCTGGGCCACATCAAATGCAGCTCGTCGAGCAGCCACAGCGGTCTGAACTGACTGCTGAAACTGCAGTAACGCTTGTCTAGTCTCCTCATCGGCGACCTTAGCTAGCATTAACTTAATCCGCTCGTTATGTCGTTCATCATACCGAGTTCGAATAAGCTCAACCTGATTGTATAAACGCGAACGATGCTCTGCTAGCCGTTCGTCTTGTCGACTTCGCGCTTCTTCCAAGTTACGCCGTGGCTGAGCTAGTCGGTCGGCTATCCGCCCAGCTTGTTGCTCCAACATCTCACAGGTTTTAACCAAAAAATTTTCTGGCAGTGCTTGATCGTTCTGACCACGCTCCGCCACTGAACCAGTGTCATTCTGACCGACAGCAACCACAGTAAGTGGCAACCACAACTCCAACATGACCACACAAATCGCTATAATTTTTTGTGCTTTATTCTTCATAGTATTCAACATCAAGCAATTGATTATCAGACTCGCCATCGATCAGCATTTTAATATCTTCATTATTGAAACCGATCGTATCCGCTTCGTATCTTAATTCGCGTAGCAATTCGTTGAACCAAGCTTCAATTTGAGCTTCTACTTCTTCATCGCCGGTGACATCGAGTGGCGAAAGCTTGACTTCAATCACTTCATCGGCTGACTCAGTTCCAGCCGACAGAGAATCGTTATCATGTAGAGCTGACGTCACCTGCAAATAAGCGATGATGCCAACTAATATCACAATCGCGACCGGTATAAATATTTTCCATTTGGGCATATGACAAACTAAGTTGCGTTATTTATGGTAAAAACCGCCTTAAAAATGAACGGTTCTGATTATCGTAAATTATTTAGGCGCTCGTAACCCCTCCAATGGATACAGCTCTGCCGCCCAATCTTTTAAGCCACCCTTGAAATCCAAAACATTATTGAAGCCGGCTTCAAGCAGTTCAGCGGTTTTAATCGTTGATCGCTCGTCTTTAAAACTGGCTCCGTAGACAATAATTGTCTGTTCCAGATCATCACCCGCCAGCTCTTTAACCTGCTTGATAAACTCGTCATAGTCTTCAGTGGACAACCAAATAGCCTGGGGCAAATGAAGACTCTGATATGATTTCTCACCCAGAAGATCAAGCAAAATAAACGGTTCGCCTCGATCCATCTTATTTTTTAACTCGTCGCTGGTGATTTCTTTAATACTCATATAAAAATGTGTCTATTTATCAACTTCAACTGGGACGCTTATTTTAAACCCAAGTTGCTGCAAAAATGCATCTTCGCCTTCATCAAGACCCAGTACTAATCGCCGAAAAGGAGCTTCTTGATGTAGCTCAATGGTTAAATACTGTTTTTTATCCGGCTTCACAAACCAAAACTCTTTTCCATTTCGAGTAAGATAAGTTCCAGCCTTAATTACCCCGGGAATAGACGTGGCCAGCATTGGCATCTCTAATCGCGCCTCTGGCAATCCAATTTTGACACTGATGATGTGTTTAATCTGGATCTTCAGTCGTCGTCGACAGGAACAAATCTTCTCACTGCCAACCAGTTCAATAATGATTTGATCGTTTTCGACTATTATCTGCATAGATAATTTAAGCGATAGCAGTGATTAGAATTAACCAAAATTGAAGCTGAATAAAAACGTTATTCTCCTGCTTATTATTAGATTAGCACAAAAAACGACTTTTCGACCATATGCAAGGACTGGATTTTGATCTAGAACTGAGAACAGAGTTTCCGTGAGGAGACGCGAATTGAGTTTCCGACCCTAAACTCTATTGACCGCGTTAAAAATGACGCTTACATTCAAAGTAGATCTTTCAAAGGAGAGCATCATGGGCAAAATGAAACTGCTGTTTTGTTGGTTGATCTTGTTGCTGACCATGTCCACTGGCTGTTCAGAAATAAGCACTGATCAGAATCAGCCTCAAATTCAGATCGTTGAACTGGAGGTTGGCCAAAATATTTCTTCAGTGATCACTTTGTTTGATGCCAGCGGGCAGGCTGTAGTGGGTACCGCAACTTTCCGACCTGACGACGATCGACTGTATCTAGAGGTTCAAGACGCGCCGGGTTATCGTCTAAACGATGTTCGAGCTTGTTTAACACCTGACCTGCGGCAACATCGTTGCTCACCTTGGCGACTGCCAGAAATTTGTCGGCGACACCGGAGATCTTTCACTTTCGAATCGGAAGATATAAAACCTCAACTCTGCACGCCGAACTATCGTATTTTCTTGCGTTATCGCGTAATCGAGAATCGATCTTTAAACTTTTTGTATGATGAAACGTTGGAATCTACCAGACCGCATCGGTCGCTGACTCGTCTACCATCATTATTCATCTTGCGTTTCGCATTTTGATATCGATTCTCCATCGTTACTTTGATTAGAGGCTCTTTCTTTGGAGCCTCTTTTTTATTGAGAGACATAAATAAGCAGAGATAACCTCTGCAACCACATTTATATTCTGCCCATCAATAATTCAATTCGGTCGCGTAGCTGCGGAGCTTGCCTCCGCCCATCATTAATTTAATCGGATAGGCAGAGATAAACTCTGCAGCTACGTTTTTCTCTCAAAACTTAAACCCGGCCGAAGCCGGGCTTACATAGTTTAACAACCCTTCAATTTTACTCCCTCTTCTTGCCCAAATCAGAGATCGCTTCAAAAGCCCGCAACACCTCAAGTGGAATGGCAAAAATCACAGTGTTCGATTGATCAGAAGATAAATCATTGAGAGTGTTCAATGTACGCAAGTGCAAGGCACCGGGACTGGCATAAAGTTTTCTGGCGGCTACTGATAAATTCTCTGCGGCCTGTACTTCACCTTCAGCTTTGATAACTACGGATCGACGTTCACGTTCGGCCTCAGCTTGTTTACCAATAACCCGCTTCATGTCTTCCGGCAACACCACGTCTTTCAATTCCACATTTTCTACACGAATACCCCACGGATCAGTTAGCTGATCAACAATTTGTCGAATACGTGCACTTGCGGCCTCGCGATCAGCCAACAACTCATCCAGCTCCAACTCACCGACTACATTTCGCATCGTCGTCTGAGCCAGCTGACTGACTGCCCAACGATAATCCTCAACTTCGATGATCGCCTTCGAAGCATCAGCTACTTTGTAATAAATAACGGCATTAATCTGGGTCGAAATGTTATCTTTGGTTATCGCCTCCTGATTCGGTACATCGACGGCTTTTGTCCGAATATCCACTCTTTGCATGGACTCGACGATTGGGATAATCAACCGCCAGCCGGGATTCATAATATCTACGTAGCGACCCAATCGAAACCTGACACCGCGTTGATACTCATTAATCTGCCGAATGGAAATTAATAAGAGAAAAATTACAACCACGACTATTCCGATGACTAAATTCATACTAGCTATTTGTTAATAAAGATTTATAAAGTCGCTGACAGTTTAGCCTGATAACGAGCAAAAAGAAAGGCCGCTGACTTAAATAAAACAATGATTTCATTTGACTGTCATATTAAACCGACCTAATCTAAGCTCACCGAAAGAAAAGAGGTAAACATGCTTCGTACCTTTAAAACCGCTGACCCAGCATCCCTGGTAGCGATTGCCGAGGAAAAACGTCTTCGACACACCGAAGAATTATTTTTACTGTTTGCTATGGGATCACAGTTCGATCATCTGATCAAACAACAGCTGGAAAACCTCGGTGTCTTCTGTCTAGTGGCGGATCCGGCCAGTGTGACTGCGGACGACGTACGAACGGTGGCACCGAAGGGCATTATTATTTCTGGTGGTCCGGCCTCAGTTCATGCCGACAATATCCCGTTTGATAATCACATCTTTGACCTGGGAATCCCGGTCTTGGGCATCTGTCTCGGATTTCAGATGTGGGCTCAACACATTGGTTGTCAGGTTATATCCGCCAAGAAATGCGAGTATGGTTCGGTTCGTCTGATATCGCGCAGTAATTGGAATTCCAGTTTGTTGGACGGTGTAATCGCGAGTGCGCCAGTATTAGAAAGCCATGGTGATCAAATTTCGCCCGATCTTCCGACTAATATGATTATTTTAGCCGCAACAGAGAACGCAACTGTAGCTGTCGCCCGATTTAATCATCTCTGGGGGGTGCAATTTCATCCGGAGTGTACAGAAACTCAGGATGGAGAACGGATATTCAAAAACTTTGTATCTCGCCTGTGTCATGCACATGACCGCTTTCCAGCTAATCGGTTGGTTGATCAAAAAATTCAGGAGCTCCGTTCAGTAACCGAAGGTAAAAAAGTACTGCTGGCACTGTCTGGCGGGTCGGACTCAGCAACCGTGGCTTATTTGCTGAGCCAAGCCCTGGATTCTGATCATGGGCGTTTGCGTGGGGTGTATATCAAGGGTATTGATCGTCCGGACGACGAAGCGTACGCGCGTCATTTCTTCGGATCAGAACCCTGGATAGATCTAGTGATTGTTTATGCGACGGATCGTTTCCTGACAGCGCTCAAGGGTAAACGCTCTATGCACTCAAAACGTGTCGCCGTACGTCAAGTTTATCGCGATGTACTGGAAGAAGAAGCCGCTCGTTGGGGCGCTGACCTCATCGCTCAGGGCACGCTATACACGGATATCAGTGAGTCCGGTGGTGGCTATGATTCCGGTGCTCAAAAGGCGCGTATCAAACTTCATCACAATGTGGATCTTGCATTTTCACTACCAGAACTAATGCCGCTGGCTGATTGCGTTAAAGACAGTGGGCGGAATATCGGTCGCGAGCTCGGCGTGCCGGAAGAACTGCTGGTTCGACATCCATTTCCAGGACCTGGTCTCGCCGTGCGCATCGAAAGCGAAGTCACGGCTGACAAACTGAACATCGCGCGTGATTGTGATCGAATCTATTTGGAAGAATTGCGCGCGGCCGATCTATATAACACCGTTTGGCAAGCCGGTGCCACAGTGACACGCTCAGTCACAACTTGTACCAAAGGTGATAATGCCGCCAACGGACTGGTAATAGCCCTCTGGGCGGTCTGGAGCGTCAACGGATTCACGGCTCGGGCGGCTGAGTTACCATGGGAATTCATCCAGCGCGTAGCTCAGCGACTAACGAACGAAATCCGCGCGGTTGGAGCGGTGGTCTATCGCGTCTCCGATAAGCCACCCACGACTATCGAGTGGGGTTAATCCCAATGAGGACCAGCCGGTCCTCTTTTTTATAAAATAATGATGGGCGGAGTGTAGCCGCCAGAGTTTACCCTGTCGCTCGCGAGCGACAGGGTTTATCTCTGCTCAACCGATTGAAAAATAACCCCTGTCCTCGCTTTGACAAGCCAGCCAACTTGTGTGATAATCGTCGGCTGATCTTTAAAAGGAGATCGATCATGTCCCAACCCATCATTGGTGTTTATGCCGGATCTTTCGATCCGCCAACTATTGGGCACGAATTCGCCATTCGTTACTGTGCGAGAATCGCAACCAAATTGTACGTAGCGGTTGGTGTAAATCCAGATAAGAAAAGCACCTTCTCAGTCACTGAACGCCTGAATATGTTGCGAGACATGACCGCTGATCTGCCCAACGTCGAGGTTACACAATTCATTGGTGAATATCTGGTGGATTATGCTTTGTCCGTCAATGCCAACTGTATCTTCCGTGGTATCAGAAACGCCGAAGATTTCGAGTATGAAAACCGGATGTTTCACTTCAATCAAAAACGGGCACCGGAGATCCAAACCTGGCTAATCCCGGCACCGATCGAAATGATGGATATCAGCTCCAGTTTTGTTCGGGGGCTGGTGGGGCCAAGAGGCTGGGAAGAAGCGGTGCGGGAATATCTGCCGCCTGCGGTTTATCCACGCTTTGTCGCCAAATCAACGGAAATCTTGGCCGATAAGGTGCTGAGGCACTCTAAGGACGTTCCCATCCTGCTGGCTGAAATGCTACCGAAAATTCTGGAACAAACCCTGCCCGGTGTGATCAAACGTCTACTGCCAAACCTGCCCGGAATATTATTTTCCGCTCGACAACGCAGACAGAAAAAGTAGGTTGCTTTGTTTGGGCTGATACTCGAGTTGGATAAAAACAGGCGAGTCCGTTTGGACTCGTTTTTTTGTTGTTGTGGTATCGTTATCATTTTCGGGTGTAGTGTAGCTGCAGAGTTTATCTCTGCCCAGCCGAATAAATCAATGATGGGCGGAGGCAAGCTACGTCGCTCGCGAGCGACGTAGCAAGCTCCGCAGCTACTTGATTTTTCCTTTTATCGTTCTGTACTTAGTTTAGATCACCTAAAAAATTGGGGGTTAAAAAAGACGCCCCAGAAGGGAGCGTCTTTGAAGATCAGTAGGAGTTACGGAGCGAGATCGCTCGGATCGAAGCCTTCCGGCGGAACCGGTGCCGGCACCGGCTCAGACAAGGAGACGTGGTCTGTCGCCGCGACGACCTGTTCGTCCGAATCGGATTCGTCCGAGTCGTCGAGCTCTGGGTTGTCGAGCTCTGGATCGCCGGATTCGATCAGCTCCGGATCGACGATCACCGACGCCAGCTCGTCCACCAGCTCCGGCTCCTCGATCACCGACTCGGTCGATTCGATCAGCTCCGGATCGACGATCACCGACTCGGCCAGTTCCAGCTCCGGCTCTAAGTCCGATGGCTCCGGTTCGTCCGACTCGTCGAGCTCCGGCTCGTCACCCTCTGACGCAGGCTCGAGAAAACTTTCGATGAGCTCTTCGGCCAGCGGCGCTTCGTGCACCACTCCCAGCCGATGATACCGCTCCTGAAACCGCTGGTTGGGAGCTGCCAGGAATTCAGAAGGATAATCGTCCTCCAACCTCTGCCCGAGACGATCCATGAATCCCTCATCATCAACCGGCGGCTGAAAGTCCGGCCTGCCGAAATCTCGGTAGATGACCCTTTCATCGACCAAGCCGCTGTCCGGCTCCGGCTCATCACGCACCGACTCACCCTGCGGTGAGCCACCCCTCTCAGTCTCCTCGGCCTCGATCTCCTCCACCTCCTTGTGAAGCAGGTGGTACGTAAGATACGCACCCCCGGCCACCATGCCCAGCACCCCGAAGACAATCAAACTTACTGCTATCAGCATTTCTCTTCCTCCTCGCCGCTCTACTAAGCGGCCGCAAATCCCCTTTCGGGACAAAGAAAGATACCATTTTATGAAGAAAATGTCAAGGTTTATAAGGCCGAAGCGATATTCTACCCTAGTTGCACCACCCATGGCAGTAATTCAGGGTTAGGTCTTACCTTCTAACATTTCCTATTATTGGCGATGATATTATGTAAGACCAGACCCCCAAAATTCTGTGCGAATTCGAAGCGCGATTCAACGCGTCTGAAATATTCGATTTTCCGTTAACTTATCTGCAAACCTGCTTAGTCGCTGTTCCAAGTCGTTGACAAGGACCTTAACTCCAAGGCTTGACAGGAGGGCTTTTTTGTGATATAAAATCAAGTTGGTTCTTTTTGATTTTTATTCACGACCTATCCAATTTTGGCGCTGATCAACAATTCGGTGTCAAGATTGGGAGAGGTCGTGTCAAGGGGATGCGACCGATTTTCAAGGAGGAAATCATGAGCGCAACGTGTAAGGAAGAGGGCTGCTCCGCCCAGGTGGCGGAGACCCGGGTGTATTGTAGCCGTCACGGCGGCCTGGCGCGCGCGGAGCGTGAGGCTCGCGCTGTGGCCAAGGCCAAGGTCGAGGAGACCCGCGCCGCGGCCAAGGAGGCCGCTCGGCTGGCCAACGAGTACGCCGAGGTACTCGTCATCAAGGCCATCGGAGCCGCGGTGATGGCCGACATCTCGGCCGAAAAGGCCAACCGGACGCTCATGGTCCCTGACCGTGAGTGCGCGGCCGAGATGGCGGCCGAGGCCTTTCGCCTGGCGAACAGCGCCCGGCGAGCGGCCAAGGACGCCACGGATCCGGAGATCCGTCGGCGAGCCTACCGCGCCGCAGACGAGGCCAAGGCCGCGGGCGAAGCGGCCAAGAAGGCCTCGCGGCCGCCGGACTACCGCCAAGTCGGGACCGGCCTGGCACGTTTCATGAGCCCGCTGGCCATCGAGCTCAAGCGGGAAAAGAAGCGGCTGAAGCGCGAGGCGGACGAAGCTGCGCGTAACGCCGCTCGCCGGGCATCGGCCGAACGCAAGAGCAATGGCGGCGGCTCGGACGCCGGCAAGGACAAGGCCGGCAAGAAGGACAAGGCCGGCAAGAAGGACAAGGCCGGCAAGCAGAAGGGCGGTGGCAAGAACAAGAAGTAGCCGCCCCGATCCCAACGACAGGCTGCCCCGACCCGCGGCAGTCAACACT
>JAHJAU010000046.1 GCA_018813785.1 Patescibacteria group bacterium
TCAACCTGCACGATAACCTCCACCGTCTCATCACGCGCCAAATCTGCTCGATACTCTGGCCACGATTCTAAAAACACACTTTGTTCATTGCCTAGTACATGCCACAATTCTTCCGCCAGATGCGGGGCAAAGGGTGCCAGCAAAATTACCACCTGACTGGCAAAAGCCTTATCACCGGTTTTATTCTTAGTCCATTCATTCAATAAAATCATCAGCGCAGAAATCGCCGTATTAAACTTGAAAGCTTCAATATCGTCACCAACTTTACGAATGGTCTTATGCAACAAACGTGTTAACTCTGTATCCGCTTCGGGTCGTTCTTGGTGAACTGCGTCATGCACAGTCGACCAAACACGATCCAAAAAACGCGCCACTCCGTTGATACCCTGGGGATCCCAGGGCTTGGCGTCCATAAAATCACCCATGAACATTTCATACAGCCGCAATGCATCCGCGCCAAATTCCCCCACCACATCATCCGGATTAACTACATTGCCCCGGGATTTTGACATCTTCTCGCTATTCTCACCCAAAACCAAACCAGGATTTACCAGCCGTTTGAATGGTTCGGCAAACGCAATCAAACCGTGATCGAATAACACTTTGGTAAAGAAGCGCGCATACAACAAATGCAACACCGCATGTTCCTCTCCGCCAACATACAAATCAACTGGACACCATTCGGCCACAGCATGCGACGAAAATGGTCGTTCACCTTCATGTGGCGAACAAAAACGCAAAAAATACCAACTGGAATCAACGAAGGTGTCCATGGTATCAGATTCGCGTCGAGCCGCCGCACCACATTCTGGACAATTCACCGCATGAAAAGACTCGGAACGCGCCAGCGGTGATTCGCCGGTTGGACGAAAATCCACATCAGTCGGTAGCAGTACTGGCAATTGTTCTTCTGGAACTGGCAGTTCACCACACTGATCACAATATAAAATAGGAATGGGGGCACCCCAATAACGCTGCCTGGAAATCAACCAGTCGCGCAAATG
This sequence comes from Patescibacteria group bacterium, assembly GCA_018813785.1. Taxonomy (GTDB): domain Bacteria; phylum Patescibacteriota; class Patescibacteriia; order SG8-24; family SG8-24; genus JAHJAU01. Next base: position 1,005 of record JAHJAU010000046.1, read on the forward strand.
ATATTTTACATCTGGCTGTCCTAAATTTTTCTTCCCAAGTTCAGCTGCAATACGATTGCTGGCCTCGGTCGAATGTAAACCATCAAAATGCTCTGAGTTGAATAGCCTCCCCTTCTCAGTAAAGGCCTGACCGATCGGAGCCTCGCCGTTTTCTGGTCGAATTACCGGCAGGCAGGGCAAACCGTATTTCCCTGCAAACTCATAATCACGTTGATCATGCGCTGGCACACACATCACCGCACCAGTACCATAATTAACTAAAACGTAATCAGCTATCCAAATCGGCACTTCTTTACCTGTAAATGGGTGCTGAACTGTCGCCCCGGTCGGTACACCAGATTTTTCCAGCTCGGTTCCGGTTCGCTCAAGCTCCGACTTGCCACGAGTTTTCTTAATATAATCTTCAACTACCTGGCGCTGTTCAGGGGTTGTAATTTTCTGCACTAAAGGGTGCTCCGGCGCTAACACCACAGCTGACACACCAAACAGGGTATCAGCCCGGGTGGTAAAAACAGGAATAGAAAAGTCTTTTTCACCGACGAAAATAATCTCCACACCAACCGAACGGCCGATCCAGTTCACTTGCATCGCCTTAATTTTCTCTGGCCAGTCCAACTCGGCTAGATCCTCCAATAAGCGGTCAGCGTAATTAGTCACGCGAAAAAACCACTGCTCTAAATCTTTTTGTCTAACTTCACTTTGACATCGCTCGCAAGTTCCGTCGGACAGCACTTGCTCATTTGCTAAAACCGTGGCGCATGAGTCACACCAGTTAACAGGTGCCTTGCCTTTATAGGCCAGACCATTTTTATATAAAAACAAAAACAACCACTGCGTCCAACGATAGTAAGCCGGGTCAGCTGTGGAAATCTCTCGCGACCAATCATAAGAAAAACCCAGCGACTTCAGCTGCCGACGATAATTTTCGATATTCTTCGCCGTGCTCTCCGCCGGATGCACTCCGGTCTTGATAGCATAATTTTCAGCCGGCAGACCAAACGCATCCCAACCCATGGGATGTAAAACATTCCAGCTCTCGAGTCGTCGTTTGCGCACCACAATATCGGTCGCGGTATAACCTTCAACATGACCAACATGTAAGCCATTACCTGACGGATAAGGAAACATGTCCAAAACGTAAAAATTCTTCTTTGAAGAATTTTCCTCTGGACCAAAAAAATTTTCTTTGGACCATTCCGCCTGCCACTTCTTTTCAATAGATTTGAAATCGTATTTACTCATTCTTCTTCTAATTTTAAGCGAGTTTTTTCTTTAAAAGCTTCCATGGCCTGTCGCGAAAGACGATGCAAGCGCGCTACCAATTCGACAAAGGCACCGATTAAAAAACCGTGCCCGGCAAAAAAAGCTATAGTTAAAACAGCTGCCCGATAACCACTAACTGTGGTTGACGTTAGCAACAAATGAACAGCGTACACTAATCCACCGACATAGGCAATCAGGGTCATGGACAGCCAGATGAATAACCTAAATCTTTGCAATACAGCTGTCAATGCGGCTATTAATCCAACTACCAACGCTGCCCAGATCAAATCTTTAATGGTAGTAGTAAAAAAAAGATGAGCTGCACTAAATGGCACCAGTCCGACTATCAAGCAAAGAAAAAAAGCTGACTGACTGATCTTTATTAGAGATGACCAAACACGCATAGCATCAATATAAAATAAATTCTTGAATGTTTAGATTATAACTCGATTATCCATAATATGGTATCAACTGTACTTAAAAAATAATACTATCGCTGGAATAAATATTATCAGTTGATAACTAACTTTTTATTTTCTTGACAATAGATTTAGTGTACCGTTAGCTGAGATTAGTTCATTAAAAATGAAAGCGTTCCCGCGTACGTTTTCGACGTGGAGGAAAGGATGTGTCGAATGCGCTCTCTGGCAACCGGACTGGCTTTATCAGTTTTTCTGTGGTTGGACCCAGCTCAGGCTGAAGAGGCTGTCGAAAATTGCGCGAACTCAACAACAGAAGTTGTTCAGCCGCGCTCGCTTGAGCTGTCGCTACTCTTCGAGACCGATACCCTGCTCGGTGGTGATAGTGAACGTAATTACTTTGATGTTTCGTTCATGTGGCGATTACGCGGCGAACTCTGGCGTCGCCTGACGATCGAGGTGGGGCTGGGTTTCATCAATGCTGGCATGGATCTGTACACGCCCAGCGATACGCCACTTGACGCAACACTCGATATGCCCTGGCGGGCGGTAATCGGCGCCAGTGCCCGACTGTTAATCTATTCTTGGGGCTTTCTGGACATTACTCTATTCGCTGAATTCGTTCTGCCGGTCTCTCAGGATCCAGCAACGATTACAGCCGTCACCTTCTACGATGAGCTGGATATCCTGAACCTGATGGATTTCGATGATTTCCGCTCCTGGGTAACGGTTCAGCATCGTTGGCATCGAGTAGAGATTGGTCTTACGGTGCGCGGCATCATCGGTCGCTGGCGACCTTTCGTGGACATCAAATATGTTCATCTACCCGGACGAATCGATCTGGAACTGGATTATGCGCTCGAAGCTTTTCTTTCCTCAATGGAATCTGCGCCGGCTACCTCCTATGATGCCAGCTTCATGTCCGTTTATTACGCGATCGGCTTCGAAGTTGAACTGGGTGCGGGTTTCGAGCTGGAGCTAAGAGTGGCCGCTTCTCCAACATCAAACGATGGCTGGGCTTTCGTTGGTCGCTGTGTGCTGGAAATCCCATTGACTGCTCGGCCCAGACGCAACTGGTCTGATGAGCCGGTCGCCAGACGACGACATTAATATAAAAATTCAAACTCTAACAACTCTAAATCTAGAGTTGTTTTTTAAATCAAAAACCCCCAGACGACTCTGAGGGAGTTTAATTCAAGTTATAACCATGAACAGTTTTGCCAATAAATCAGCCTTGTCTATTGCCACCCCCGAGCTTCACGTGCCTCAGCGATGCGGCGCAAAGCCATGACAAAGGCCGCCTTACGAAAAGTGGTGTGATGAGCTTCGGCCTCCTGACGAACATCAGCATAAGCGACGGTCATACGTTTCTCAAGTTGAGCCCGTACTTCATCATATGACCAATAGTACCCTTGCCGATTTTGCACCCATTCAAAATATGATACCGCCACACCACCAGCATTTGCTAATACGTCTGGAATAACTACCACACCACGTTCAATCAACACCTCATCCGCCTCAGGTGTGGTTGGACCATTGGCCAACTCCAAAACCACTCCAGCCTGAATCTTTGAGGCATTATCAAGGGTGAGCTGATTCTCGAGCGCGGCCGGAACTATCACCTCGCACTCAGTTTCTAAAATTCGATTTGGATCAGCCTGCTGACCACCAACAAAACCACTCACACCCCCGGTTTTATTCTTATGCTCAATCAAGGCCTGCACATCCAGACCACTGGTGTTCAGCATTGCACCACGTGAATCCGACACTGCCACAATTCTATAACCGCGCTCATCAGCCAATCGAGCGAAATGCTGACCAGCATTACCAAAACCCTGGATAACTATTCGAGTCTCGGCTACCTCACGACCCTCATTCCGTAAATGTTCATCCAAGACAAACAATCCGCCCTGACCAGTCGCCGACATGCGACCTTTACTGCCCCCCACGGACAATGGTTTACCAGTCACCACTCCTGGTAATTGTCGACCGACATAGCGTGCATATTCATCAGCAAACCAAGCCATGATTTTTGGATTGGTGTTTACGTCTGGAGCGGGCACATCCACATCTGGACCAACAAACGGCGCAATGGCCCGAAAATAGGCGCGTGACAAACGCTCCAGTTCAGCTTCAGAAAAATTTTTTGGTTCTACTGTTACGCCGCCCTTGCCACCGCCAAAAGGCACACCGACTACCGCACACTTGATGGTCATCCAAAAAGCCAGAGCTTTTACTTCATCCAAATCAGTTTGCGGATGAAACCTGATGCCGCCCTTGTAGGGTCCGCGTGAATCATCGTACTGCACACGATAACCGGTAAAAACACGCGTCGAACCATCATCGAGATGCACCGGAAAAGACACTTCAAAAATACGCTTGGGTTGCTTAAGCACAGCCATTGTCTCCCCGGCTGGCACTGCCACTGCTGCAGCGGCTTCGAGTTGTTTCAAAGCATTGGCAAATACAGACATACGAAAAAATTAAGATTAATCAGATAACCTTACACTATCAGCTATACTCTGCAAGATTTAATTTTCACCTGTCAGAATTGACAACGATAAAATTTTAATCTAGAATAGACCGTTGCTGTCATGGAGGCAAAATAATGCGAGAATTTCTAGGCTTTTACTTCTGGCTTCTGAGATTCAAGATCTTTTCGTGGTTCGTCCGACTACTACGAAGACGCAACCTCCCAGATTGGATGGCTAGACTGGAACAGACTGATCAGCCAGATGTACGTCAGGCCATGATTGTTCTGCTGACTGTGTATCAACGTGTGCTCTCGCTAACTTGGCTGATTAAACTTTGTAAGCTGGGTGATTATCCACGGCTACGAGAATTGACCTGCCGAGAAATCCTGCACCGTGTCGGATCATTTAAGAAGTTGGATCTGACGCGATTCGAACCAGGCCTCAATCAGCGAATGATGCGGATACTCGATGTGGTTATAACCAGCAGTCCTTACCAAAGGACTAAAGATGCGGCCAAGCAACTCAAAAATCAAATTCCTGCTGATGACGTAGTCGACGAACAAGCCTGAGTAGTGGTCTAATCTAATCGAAGCAAAAGCCGCGGTCCAAATAAAAAATCGATACGATCTCAGATCACCCAGCCTCGCTCTTAGCGATGCTTTTTAAATCAAAAAATGTCAGATGATTTTTACCTTAAAACTATCTGACACTTTTTAATGCTTCTCATTATTTATTATTTCCCGCCTTTTTTCTCTTCCTGAACGGTGATATTTTCATCCTCTCTTGCCTCATCAAGCTCATTCTTATCTTCATGTGTCAGCAAGCGTTCTTCCTCCTCCTTAATCTCCTTGGCAATATGATCACCAGCTTCAACATTAAGACCATTAACATAAGATTTTCGACCATCGTCTGTATCAAACTCTGCGCAGGATATCGTTACCTTAATGGCTAATTGATCTATTTTTGTCGGATCAGCTATAAATTCTCCTCCCACCTTTCGTAATTTTTTCTCTGTCCAATCAAGCATTAATTTTTTAGCTCTGTCTCCGTTTTCAGCCTTACTAAATATATCTTTAAATGATTGACTGAACCGATTCTTCATCCGCTCAATAAAACTCTTCATTATAAATTCCCTTTTTTGAGGACTATCCGTTTCCTCTAACGCTTCAATCTCTGCCTGTTGTTCCTCGACTTCCTCGTTCTCAAATTCAGTTTCCGGTACTTCTAATAATTCTCTCTTAAGCTGATCTATTTTATTCCGGCGTTCCTCAATTTGTTTTTTCTTTTCTTGTAAGAACTCTTCGGTCGCAGTGGGTTCGCTCAAAGGAATCGTTCCTATTTGCTCCCGTAAATCACCGAGCTGTTCTGCTTCCTCAGTCACACGCTGAATAAGATCCTCTACAATCTCATCTTGCTCTTGAGCTGTATCACTCTCTTCAATTATTTCATCCACTGGATTTTTCTGCTCCTCATCCTCTCAAAGTTCTTCCGAAGATCTTTCATTCTCTTGGGCAACTTCAGTATTCGAAACCTCCATCCCTGATTCTTGCCCAGGGGCCGAGTCCGGATCAGCAGAAGCCGGGGCTGCTCCCAAACCTTCCATTGTCATAAAAAAGGCTTAATCAAAATGAATTATTTCAGTGTTATATTTTTTCAGCTAAAAATCGCTGTGCTTCTAACGCGGCCATGCAACCAGTGCCAGCGGCGGTAATCGCCTGACGGAACTTCCAGTCTGCCACGTCACCACAGGCAAATACTCCCGGAACTTTGGTGGCAGTGGATTTACAGTCAGTCACTATATAACCCTTTGATAATTCCAGCTGACCTGTAAATAATTGAGTGTTCGGTACCTGACCAATGGCCAAAAATAATCCAGCTAAAGCCAGTTCTCTTTCCTCATTGGTCTGATTATTTTTAATAGTCACGCCACGAACTATTTGTTCGCCCAATACTTCGACGACATCGACATTATAAATAAATTCAATTTTTTCGTTCGCTCGAGCTCTCTCCAACATAGGTTTCGAGGCGCGGAGCTCGTGCTCACTACCACGAACTAAAATTTGTACCTGACGAGCAAACCTGGTCAGAAAAATGGCCTCTTCCATGGCTGAATCACCTCCGCCCACCACAGCTATATCTTTATCCCGGAAGAAAAAACCATCACAAGTGGCACAAATCGACAAACCATGACCCCACAGCCGATCTTCGCCCGGAACATTTAACCGTCGAGCTGAGGAACCGGTGGCAATGATAATTGATTCGGCTGTTTCGATTCGATCATTAATGAATACCTGGAAGGGTCGTTTAGACAGGTCGACTTTAGTTACTGTGTCAATTGAAATCTCAGCGCCAAAACGTTCAGCCTGACGCTTCATTTGTTCCATCAGCTCTGAACCTAACACCCCGTCTGGAAAGCCGGGAAAATTTTCTATCTCGGTGGTAGTTGTAAGCCAGCCACCAATTCGTTCACCGGTTAAAACTAACGGCGCTAAACCAGCCCGGGCGGAATAAATGGCCGCGGTATAACCAGCTGGACCGGAACCAATGATAATAACCCGACGCATATTTATTTTTCTTGTCTGGTAACCAATTTAGATAACTTGGCAGCCAATCGCTCTTTAGATTGTACACCAACCAACTGCTCAACGGCTGCTCCGCCATTAAATAAAATCAGAGTTGGAATGCTCATGATACCGTACTGCGAAGCAGTGGTCGGCGCCTCGTCTACGTTCATCTTACCCACTCGAATACCCATCTCCTTAAATTCCTCTGCCAGTTCATCAACGATTGGACCCATAGTTTGACATGGTCCACACCAA
>JAHJAU010000047.1 GCA_018813785.1 Patescibacteria group bacterium
ACCATAAAATTATTTGATACAAAAAATATCTGACCATTGGTTGGATTTTTGTTTTCAAAGTTTTTTGGGGATGAGAAGGGCGGCGAGAGGACTGTGAGCTGGCGAACAGTCCAGTGCGTAGCCGCCCTAAATCCGAGTCAGATCATTGACTTCAGTATTTGCCCTTGTTAACGTAAGCTCGATGTCCTTTATGGAGGAGTTTAATGACTCAGGTTGGCAAGAATAAGTCGCGTATTGAAGCCAGGGTTTTGAGCCTGGACGATCAAGACGGTGGCTGGGGTAATTTTGCCCAAATCAAGGTAGAATCAGTGGCGGCGGTTGATGGTTTTGGTCATTTTTGTGCCGGTTTGGCCGGTACTCAAGTGACAGTCTTTGTGCCGCCACCATTCGCGAATAAACTGAAGATTGGTCTGGGTTTGAAAGGTTTCATCATCTCGACCGGAGTTGGTTACCGCTTGGCTGACGTCGAGTTGGTCAGCTAATTAGCGCAAAGATTTTTAGGCGCCTGCCTCTGCTACGGGCGTTTTTTTTAATAAAAAATCTCGATCGCTAAGATCGAGATTAGAAGACTCAAGATGAGCGTTAATTTAGTGGATGGAGTGGCCAGACCCGGCCGGTGCGGTTGGTCTTGATGCGCCAACGAGTCGTTGGAGGAAAGCGACTAAAGTCTGACAAGTTTTCTGGTCGATGTGTCCAAGTATTTGAACCATCATCGAAGTTCACTTCATAACGCTCAGATTGATCAAGTCGCTGATCTAGTCCATGCGCAGTGAGTGTTGGTGGAGAGACATTCAGATCACTGCCTGATGTGCTGGCCTGATCCACAACAGGCCACTCATAGAAATTATACGAACACCACTCTTCATAGACCGGACACTGATCGTAACAGGTGTCGCACTCACGTCTCGAGCAAGTGTTGTAACAGGTGTCGCACTCACGTCTCGAGCAAGTGTTGTAACAGGTGTCGCAGACTTCGCTGCAGTCCGAGAATCCATTGCTGTTATCGTGACAGACTTCATGGCAGTTACAATCATGTGGATCGCAGTCGTAGTTGACTTCATGGCAGTTACAATCATGTGGATCGCAGTCGTAGTTGACTTCATGGCAGTTACAATCATGTGGATTACAGTTTTCCGTACCGTTTTGGCGGGTCTCACAAGATTCGTTGAATGTTGCGGCCGGCATATCAGAGCGCCAGCCGCTATCATGTCGCAGGGTCTTTTGTCGTAGCGCGCGATCGATCTGCCAGTGTACCGTGGTTACGGTAACATCCACTTCGTAGGGTACGAATAGCCAGACACACAGCCAGATGAGGCCGCCCATTGTTACCAGACCACCCAACACAATGAGAACAGTGCGCAAGTTTGGCCAGTTAAAGCGATGAATGGGTGGCAATGAATCATTTCCATCGCCATCATTTCTCCGGTTACTTCCGATTGACTCAGTCAGGTCGGGCGCGCTGACCGTCGAATTCCGAAAGTCAGATTCGGTAGCGTCAGCACCGATCTCTTCGCGATGCTCGTGGCGCGTAGCAGCGCAATTGGTGCAGATATCATTCAGTTTCCGGATATCAGCTCCACAGTATAGACAGGTGCGATTAGCACCAGCCCGGGCGAGTTTCAACAGTTCCGGACTGGTTATCTCGGCCGAACTAGGTTTTACTGGATTATAGGTTTCTTCCGTTTCTTTGGGGGAGTGGCAGTTTTGACAGTCGGTATGCCGCCCCAGGTTTTCATGGTGGCATGAGGAACAGCGCCAGGTATTTTCTTTCACGTAACGTCGCCGAACACGTTGTCCCATTTGATCCTCCCAAGTCGTCAAGTTTGGAATGTGCTTGTTTCGTCTTTTTTAGGCGATAACTACATAGATTAAACTTTTTTTACTGTCGTGTCAAGATGCTGAAGATGCTATTATAAAAATAGAAATATTTATCATAAATTAATATGAACGAATTAGAGACTATTACCTCCGAGGAAGTTGGCACTGGGCGGCTAGCTGAAGAAGTGGCCCGGGTAGCTGATGTGCTTGAGAAACAAAATAAATTATCCAGACGCCTTTTTTTGGGTATTGTGTTTGGTGTTGGCACAGCGATCGGCGCCTCAATTATCGCCTCAATACTTATTTTGGCCTTTAGTCGAATAATGACAGCCGTCGGTCTAGATACTTTGGTTGATTCAAACCAGCTGAAAAACTTGGTCGAGCATCAGCTTGAGCAGCAAACTCCACAAGAATAGGTCAACAAGACTGAATTATTATCTCAGAGTTTATTATGAAGATTGATCACTTAAAAATTTACGTCACTTTATCGATGCTGCTATTGATTGGTACGGGTTGTTCGCGAATCAGTTCACTTATATCGTCGCCTCAAGCGTCACCATCTAATTTAGAGCCAGCCGGCATCGACACCAGGCCAATTATTTTAATTGATGGAACACCGTTGGCGGATGGAGTTTTAAATAAAACGCACGTTTTTTCACAAAGTCCCTGTCCGGATCCATTTCCGGAAGTAACAGTCAAAGTTCCAGTAGATACGGTGGCGTTAACTGAGCAAGCTATCAACCGAACACCGGATTTGGTTGAACAGCCGCCTGAGAGCTATAGCTTGAGCGAGAAGTCGAACATCATTAATGCTCCCCAGATGATAAAACCAGATGAGCCATTTACTCTGTCGTTTAATTGTCAGGATGATGATTTGACCCAGCACTTTTTAACCGGTGTGTTGATTTATGAACCAACCTTAAAAATAAATGATCTACCACTAGACGATTTAATTTACACTGATCCAGTTGAAATTAGATTCAATATCAATGTTGGCCCCTAGATTTGTGGTCAGATCTAGATTAGGTAGCTGCGGAGCTTGCCCCCGTCCATCATTATTTTAATTTAGATAAGCGGAGATAAAAGTTGAACATCGTTTTGAGTACAAAAAAGGCCGAAAGTTCGGCCTCGATTAGTTTATGATTTGTTGCTCTTGGGTTTGGGGTGCTTTTTTGTTTTGTTTTTCCCGGTCTTTTCTTTTTTGTCACAGTTTATTTCAGCCAGCTTGGTTTCGACCAACTGATCGATTTCTGTCACCGGCTTTCCCAGGAAAAGCTCCAGCGCTTCATCAATATGTCGAACCGCGAAGACTTGATACAAACCTTGGCGTTGTGCCTCGACAATTTCTTCATCGAGCATCAGATTCACCAGATTTTGCACTGGCAACACAACGCCATGTTCGCCAGACAGCAGCTTCCGTCGATTCAGCACACCAAAGTGACCTTCGATCTTCTCGTTAATGCCACCAATCGGCTGAACCTCTCCCCATTGATTCATCGAACCAGTGATGGCCAAACTTTGATTCACTGGCAGTTCAGTGATAGCCGAAATAATGGCAATAACTTCGGCCAGGGAGGCGCTGTCTCCATCTACACCGTTGTAGGTTTGTTCGAACGAGAGCTGAGCCGTTACACCGAACGGCTTGCGTCGTCCGTACTTACCACATAGATAACCAGTGATGATGTCCACGGCCGAGTTACTCGTCTTGCCGCTCAGTTCGGCTCTGCGTTGAACCAGTACCACTCTTTCCTCACCAGCAAAAGCTCGGGCGGTGATACACATTGGTTCTCCCCAGCGTACATCTTCGGAGATTTCCAACACCCCCAGACCGTTAACTTGTCCAACCTTAGTGCCGGTAAGTGTTAGCAGAAGATTGCCATCATCAACGAATTGTTGATGATTTCTAACAATCAATGCCCGCCGATCAAAACGAGCCTGAAGAGCTTGCTGAACATGCTTTGATCTAACCTGTTTAGCTCCGGACATGCGAGCCCAGCAAGCAGCTTCCGTTGCAATATCTTTGATGATACCAAGCTCAGTCGAGGCCTTGCGTTGATCAGCCACGCGTCGTGATCCATATTCGACCAGTTTTGCGACTGCGGTCGGCGTAAACGGTGGCAGATTAGAACTACGACGACACAATTGTACGAAGCGACCGTAAATGGTTGGCGCCAGATCGATATCCATTTCGTACTCGAATTCAGAAGTTATCCGGAACAGATTATCGAATTCTGGTTCGATTTGTCGCAAGGTCGTTTCCAAGTATCGATCACAGACCGCGATAACACGAATATCCAGAGGGATTTCATTGGAGCGGAAGTCGATGAATGTCTCATCGACGAATCCAGCCTTGGTTTCGATGGTCAGCCTGCCGGTTCGCACCACCTCCAACAGTTTGTAGAAGGCGATACTGCCACCCCAGCGTAGAAGATCGTTCAAGTTGAGTACCAGATAGCCGCCATTAGCATCCAGCAGGGCTCCACCTTCAACCAACGTGTGATCGAAGCGAATCATACCTTCGTGTCCGGCCGGCTCGGCGTTAATGCGACCAAACAGGCGACTGTATTGCGGGATTTCCGCATAAATCACCGGCTTAGTGCGCTGCTGACTGTTGTTCGACAGTATTTCTACTTGGCAGAGATTAAAGAGAACCCCGTGCTCATCTTCTTCCTTGTCTCCGCCTTCACTTTCGTCTGAATCAACGATTGATATGATCTGTTGCCCAGCCGATGTTAACGGCTTAGCCGCCAGGCGAGCAGAGAGATTGATCAGACCGTCGAGATAGCGACAGAAGAGTTCATTTTCGTCCGCCAACTCACGGGCTGGTAGAAGTAGTTGCTGACAATAGGTTTTTGCCAGTTCCATTGAACCCTTCAGCATTTCGACGATCAGATCAGAAAACGGAGCCATGGAGTTTTCGATGATTTGTCGAACCTGAGGTTGGGTTTCTTCGAGTTTTTGACGAATGTCTTCGTCTAGTTCATCGAATTCTTCCTCCAGCATGGCTTTTTCTGGATCAAAGAAAGAGATTGGCAAGAAACCAAAATCTTCCTCGTGGAACACCAGCATGAATCCCAAAACACGAATTTGGGCATCAATTTCTCCGAGCAATTGCTGGCGAAACTTAGCGGCTTGCCGTAGCTGTGCTTCTTGGAACTGCTCGATTTCTCTAGGGAGATCAAGCATGACTTTTTTACCAAAATCAGCCAACAGCTCTTTGAGTTGTTCGCCCGTACCTCTCGGCACATGAGCCACGACGAAGCGACGTGATGAATCAAAATCATGCAAGGCAACTGCATCGGGCGGATCACAAGGCTCTTGTTCCGCTCGCTTTCGAAGATAGTGCAGAGTTCGAGCCGTACGGCCGGTATTGGGTGAACCTACCACGACCACGTTGTAGTGACTCCTGGCGTAGTTGTCAGTCATCATCTGCAGAGCCAGTTCGATGGCCGACATGGCCTGCTCTTGCCCCAGTCCTTCATCTGCCTGTTTAGCCGGGGGGAGTTTGACCGGTGGACAGGTGCGGCGCAATTGTTTTGTCGGTACCATGAGGTCAGTTCGTGTTCGCGTAGTCATCAAAGACCCCTTTCTTTTATTATTAAAGGACACCTTGGTATCTAACTATGAAGACCGGGTTATGTCTTGTGGATAAGGGTAAAATAAAAACTGTCAGACAGTTTTAGCTTAAAAAGTGTCAGACAGTTTTGGCTTTAATTGATAGTCGGTTCTCTTTCTTCGATGGGCGCGGTGAAAATGTTAGTCATGCGCTCCAGCCAGTCTTCACTCGGTTCATAGATGGTAAATTCAATACCCGCCTCATGACACCAATCAGCGATGGCACTTTCCCGATAGACTTTGCCCGCTACAATCCGCACCACTCCACCGACCGTCAGTTTTTTGAAACAGTGGTAACATGGGGAATATGTCGCGTAGATAGTTGAGCCGGAGGTCGAAATTCCGCCCATGGCCGCCGCCTGTAAAATACAATTTTCTTCGGCGTGCACCGTGCGAATACAGTGCCCCTCTTCCATCAAATGGCCAGATTCTCCATCACAATGTGATAAACCAGGCGGAGCGCCATTATAACCAGTAGAGATGATACGTTTATTTTTAACCAAAACTGCACCAGCGCGCAGTCGGTCGCAGGTTGAACGGGTCGCCACGATTTTGGCGATACTCATGAAATAGTCGTCCCAGCCAGGTCGTTGGTATATCATATGGTTAGGTCAGTCGAGGTTCAATATAATATAGATAGTTATTAATTAACATCTTAACGCTTATGAAAGAGTTCCTCAATTTTATTCGTGGACAGGGTGTGGTGGGTTTGGCGATCGGCTTTATTTTAGGTGGTTCAATTAATAAAGTCATTTCGTCGTTGGTTAGCGATATAATTCAGCCGCTAATTGGTTTAGTGCTGGGATCGGCGGCTGGTTTAAACGCTGTTCGTATTGGTCCGGTATTGTTCGGTCATTTTCTAACCGTTCTAATTGATTTTATTATCGTAGCGGCGGTAGTATTTTTTCTTTTTAAGAAAATGCGTCTGGATCGATTGGATAAGAAGGTCGAGCTGAAGACGTAGTAAAAAACTCGCCAGTAGCGAGTTTTATCGAATCGGGATTATCTGGTGCAGATGCCGTAACGCGTTTCTGGATTGAGTGTTTCCAGAAAAGCTTGGACGACCTGCTCGGGCCAGGGAACAAAGATGCCCAGAATTTGTCGTCGACCATCTGGTTCGACACGAAGACGAATTCTGGTGTCTGATATAGTTGCTGTTTGATCTGAAACACGCAGATCTAGTGAGGCAATGCAGTTCAAATCACCTTGTGTGTAGGTAACAAGCCAGGCCACGCGGTAATGATCTGATTGTGCGCATTGGATGATGCGAACCCGGGAGCCGTCTTCATGTTCCATCAGCCAACCACCTTCGATTATCCGCACTAGATACCAGCCGGATGGCAATTCGATGAAAGGTCGATTCGATTGTTCTTCTGGGTCAGTGGGTTGAGCTAAAGCATCGCTACTCGTAATCATGGTCAGGAGCAGAGACAGGGCAGCGATCAGACGAATCAAATACATTTGATACCTCCTCTTTGATCAAAGTCATTGTACGAACGTTGGTTCGAGCACAGAACAGAGAAGTTTATTTTTTATCATGCCTTAGAGTCCAGGTCAAACCAGCGCTCGAATACCGTAGAATAATTTTGAACATTAGTTATACTGAACAACGTAAAAAATAATCAAATATTATGGGTGATGTATTACGTCAATCAGCTGAGTTTTCTGATCAGGAAATAGTTGACTCTCAGGAAACCGGAATTGAACAACCGTCGTTTCTTACTCCTGCTGAGCAGGTTCGATTTGAGCAATTGTTGGCTGAAGTTGAAGGTCAGCCACCAGCTGAAGATATCATCGAAGCTGACTTTGCTGAGCTGTCACCAGAACAACGGCGTCAAATTGTTGCGCTCGAAGCTGAGTATAATGATCAACGAGACGAGGTAAAAGCTGTCGTTGCCAACAGAAAACTTCAATTGTTGGGTCGAGCCGTGTTACGCGTGGCCAAGTTTTTTGATTTAAATACTAAAGATAAATTGATGACCGCTGCTTTGGAGATTATTCCCTACGTTGGTCTGGGCTATGCGGTTTTTGGTAAACGCGTGGTTATTGACCGAGACCCCCAGACTCAGCGGCGCAGTATCAACTTTGAGGATATTTCAGTGATTGATCGGGTGATTTATTTAGTCGGTGAAGTTTTAGCCAGTGGACATGCTTTGCGCGGTGCTTTAAATAGTTTAAAACGCGAGGGGATGAAAAAAGTTATGCTGAAAGCTGGTCAGGAAATAGCACAGAATACCAGTAAGTTATTAGTTACTCGGGGACGTCAGGGATTGAAGCGAGAGTTCGGCGGTTTTTTATCAGGCAAGAATCAGAACATTGGAGATCAGGAAAAATCTCAAGAATTTGACCAAAATTAATAAAAATATGATCGATTTAGAAAAATTGGTAGCTTTACTTACCAAAGCTGAAATGCCAGCCGGAGAGCTTGAAGCCTGGAAAAAAATAATCCCACTCTTGTCACTAGAGCAAATAGAGGAATTGATGGATATTTTATTATCAGAACAAGTTCAGTTGGCTGGACTGCGGGAAGAATATCTAGCTAAGGCAAGGCAAATTGTTGAGTCAAACTAGCTTAAACTTCTTAAAAGAAGCATTTTTTGGATAAACAACTGGGCTGACGTCCAGTTGTTTATTGTAAGCCTCATTTGAGGTTTATTAAAACTTTTTAAATAAGGTTCACGACCATTCAATGGTCATTTATAGCCTACCTTTATAACCAGATAAACTGAGAATTGACAGCTTAATTATTTTTTGTTTTTATATGAGGACGTTCTTTTTTAGAAATTGGAGGTCAGACTCATGACTGGACGAGTTTTCTGGCTTATCTTGGGTGGCTTGCTGATGATCGCGGCAGTATCAGCGGTGCTGGGCTGGTTGCCTTGTCGAGCCGATCTTTCTTTTATTCTTATCATCCTTTTCACCTTGAGTACCGGAACACTGTGGTTCCGTCGCTCAAGCCGTTGGGATCGTACTAACGAACCATTGATCAGCGGACTAGTTCATTTTTCGCTGTTTCACTCTTTGGTTTGGATAACTGTCCTGACACCGTTGGTGGTGCTGATCACTCAGATTGACTGGCTTTGGGTCACTGGTTTCGGGATCGCCTTGACCATCTGTGCCGAACTGTCAGCCGCCTGGCAACTTCGTTTTCATTAAAACAAACCCAACCGAGTCCCAAGACTCGGTTTTTTAGTACCTGTCACCCTCGACAGGTAAAGGGGACAGGTACTAACTATTTTTTTACTTTAAAGATCAAGAGAAAATTTATGGAAATAGTTCCTTCAGGAACAGAATCTCCAAAGGCTAACTTTGACTTAAGAGTAGGTTCCGGCTAAAGTTTGGAATCGTTCCTTCCTCAGTAGGAGGCTGATATGTATCAGGTAGTAGCTGTGTCTTCTCAGTTTGATGTTTTGGTTTTGGAAGACCTGGATGATGCTCGACATGGGCGACCAGATAGATTTTGGTTGTATGACCGTAACTATTTGTTTCCAGATCGTGATTGGCGTGAAGAGCGAGCTGATCAGGGTGAGACAGCTCGAGTGTTTCGTCGGATTGCAGAAGATGAATTGAGCTTGTTCTGGCCAACAGCGACCGATGCAGCTACCACAGATAATCAGTCTAATCCGTGCTTTTCCAATGTAGCTGATGCTTGGCGCTGGCTTAGACTTAAGCAGCTCGCGGTGTACGAGCAGAATATTGCCCGGATTGAGTCTTGGTTACACGGCGATCCTTACAATACTCAGCTGATAGAATCCCTCAATCTGTTGAGCTTCTTTCGTAATGCACTGCGACGACGTCTCGGCCTGTCGGCCAGATAAAACAAAAACCGGCCTCAAGTCAGGCCGATTTTTTATTCCAGTTTATGTTTGCCGTTAAGTCTGAGTATTAGGCTGAATCATCAGGGAGTGACCGGAGCACACCGACCATCAGTTTCAGCTGCTTCCTGGCCGGCCGGGCAAGTGCAGGTCTGGGCTTCAGTATCGAAGGATCCGCTCGAATCAACACAGGCAGCTTGTCTGGCTTGACGCTCTAGAATTTCCTGACCACGAATGCCAGCTGGTGTACCGTTAGCCGCGAGACATTCGCCTGAGTCCTCGTCTAATACCGCGCCAGATTCGCAGGTGCAGGTGAGTGTTGTCTCGTCATAATCTCCGGCTGTTTCCCGACAGGCAACCAACAATAATTGTTTCAATTCATCAGTCATGACTGGCGTGTTCTCCTGGACAGCGGCGACTTCAGTTGATTCCGGGGATAGGTCTTCTCCAGGCTCGACAATAGATATACAGCCCGCACCGACTAATAAAAGCACGACTAAACTAGGGAATATTCTTTTCATATATGTAAATAAAGGGTTTCTCTAAGTTTATTTTAGCATATTTAGCTACTGGTTGGCATTTTTTGAGCCGGCCACAGCTTAATTTTATGACCTGCCATGTTTTGACAGTACTAAAGACCACCTACTAAGATGACCAGGTCTTTAATAAGGTTGAGTGTCTAATGTGGCTTCCTTCGTGGGTCTTTTTAATCTTGGCCTTTTGGTTGCTGACTGTTCATCCGGTGGCCATCTTGTTTGTAATGAGATCAGCCAAAACCGAAATTGGCGTAGTGTTGCTAATTATCGTCGCGTTGATCGGATTTACTGAAAGCTTTATGATGTTTAATGTTTTTTGCAGCAGTGGAAACAGCGTGTATTTTCCACTTCCTTAGTGAAAGACAACAACAAAACCGCCCCTCAGCGGTTTTTTATCTTATGGCTTTCAAAGTTTCCTAACTATTTATTTTTCCGGCCAACATACCACAAGCCGCTTGAATATCCTCACCAAACGATACTCGATGGGTGACCGAGACACCCCGTTGTTTTAAGCGGTCAAAAAAATTATCACGTTTTTCACGCGAGCTGGATGAAAAATTTCCCGTGCGATGAAAACGAATCAGGTTTACGTGATAAAGTCGTTCATCGGCCAGCAGATCGGCCAGCTGATCTGCCTGTTGTTGACTGTCGTTTACACCTTCGATCAGCAGATATTCAAACATAACTTTACGATTGGTGTGTTGTAAGTAATCGCGGATTGCCGGTAATAACTTACTTAGCGGATACGTTTTGTTTACCGGCATCAGTTTATCGCGCAGGTCATCTGTTGGTGCATGCAATGAAATCGCTAGATTGATCTGTCGCGCTTCCTTGGCTAGTCGTTCGATGCCGGGTATGATGCCGCAGGTAGAAATTGAAATGTGCCGAGCGCCGATATTCAGACCATCGGCCGCATTCAGGGTGCTAATGGCGTCCAGAACCGCGTCGTAATTATGAAACGGTTCGCCCATGCCCATAAAGACTATGCTCGAAACTCGTTCCGCCTGCTGGTTTAATTCTCGGGCGAAGTGTAGTACCTGATCCAGAATTTCAGCAGACGTTAAATTTCGTTTGAAGCCCTGTTGTCCGGTGGCGCAGAAAGCGCACTGCATGGGGCAACCAGCCTGGGTTGACACACAGACGGTATTACGGCCGGTTTGGTGTTTCATTAGTACGGTTTCGATAATTAAACCGTCCGATGTCCGCAAAATCAGCTTGGTGGCGTCGCCACGCGCTGATTGACTTCGAGCAATCTCAGTCAGTGAAGACATCAGCACCTGCTTTTTCAGCTGTTCTCGCAAAGCGATCGGTAGATCGCTAGCCTCGTCCCAGTCGGAAATTAATCTAGCAAAAACTGCCCGAGCAGCCTGTTTAAGGCGGAAAGGCTCAGCCGCGCAATTTTCCAGTACTTTTTTGACTTCTTGAATATCCATAATGACTTAAGATCATACAGGAAAGGGGATCGTTAGGCAATATCTAGAGGGTTGTGTCTTTAATGTTATCCCTTGACTAAAACCCCGCTCTCTAATAAAAAATAAGAAGAAAGTAGGTTTTTTCAAAAGGAGACTGTCATGCAGAGAGGTTCAGACAATGGAGCACCTCGCAGCTACCTGGTGCCGATCGTAGTTGAGCGAACCGAAGGTGGCGGCGAGCGATCGTATGATATTTTTTCGCGCTTGCTCAAAGAACGGATCATCATGTTCGGTAGTGGTGTCGATGATACCGTCGCCAATTTGATCGTGGCTCAGCTCTTGTTCCTGGAAAGTCAGGATCCGAGAGCCGAAATCAGCCTTTATATCAACAGTCCGGGCGGCTATGTGCATTCTGGTTGGGGGATCATCGATACGATCAACTATATCAGTTGCCCAGTTCGGACCATCTGTTTCGGTCACGCCGCATCCATGGGGGCAATGTTGCTGACCAGTGGAACCAAGGGGCGGCGGTGTTGTTTGCCGAACTCGGAGGTGATGATTCACCAGCCCAGCGGTGGAGCACAGGGTTCGGCCACGGACGTGGAGATTTCGATTGAGCATCTCTTGCGGATCAAGGTGCGGCTGACCCGACAGCTGGCTGAGAGAACTGGTCAGTCGTTTGAGAAGGTGAAAGCTGACATGGAGCGTGACAAGTGGATGTCAGCTGACGAGGCGCTCGAGTATGGCCTCATCGACGAGATTCTGACCAAGAATCCGAACACCCCTGCAGTTGATGAAATGAAGTAAATAGAAACCGCCCACTTAACTGGGCGGATTTTTTTATTCTATTTTTCCGGGCTTGCGTTTGGATCAGGACTGGCATAACAAAACCCCCGGATTTAGCCGAGGGTGGAGGTGTTTAGATTATTGAGACTTCGCCAGCAAACAATTTGATCGCTTGCTTTAGATACAGTGCGGCTCGACCCCAATCGATGGGATCTAAGGCATTACCACTTGAGCGAAGTTGACCCTGGGCATCAATGCTCACACCAGGAAATTCTTTGACGATCGGTTCGATCAGATCAAGTGTGTTCGGGCCAAGTCCGCCAGCTACGGTCAGTCCCAGATCAGGCAGACGATCGTGTAGCTCACGCAAGTAGGGAAGCAGACCAACCGCGTCGAGTCCTAAACCTCGCCTCATACTTTTATCGAGTAGTACGTAGTCGAGAGCACCGGAGTAGGTTTCAAGTCGCTGCCGGAGTTTTATTGGATCGTCGTTCACTGCTGCGAATGCTCGGGAATTGATCTGCAGAATAACTTTCAGATCTGGTCGAGCATCACCAAAGATGAACAGGCTGTCTGGATCCGGCCAGATCATGTCGAGCTGAACAGCATTCAGATTGGGTCCGCCAAAATGTGTTGCTCGCATCAGATTAAGCAAGACATCCACACCTTCGTCATCAGCATAATGCAACGTATTAAACACCCGATGATGCTGAACGAAAATGCCGGCCAATTGTTCTTTGGGCGGCCAAACCGCCGTCCATTTGGATTCGATGCCGTTTAAGGTTTTACGGCTGATCATCACTCCAACCATAAGCTGGCGCAACGATAGCGGATGTGATTCAGCACTTAGCAATCTGGCCATAGCCAGGGCTTGCGATCCGGACAAGAAATCACAAATTCCAATGTAGGGTTTCAACAATGAAGCCTCCAAGTTAAAGAGCAGATAGTTATAGTGGAGGGTCTAAAATTGATTGTCAAATCCACCAATCGTTAATTCAATCTTTTAAAAACGTAGCTGCGGAGCTTGCCACGTCGCTCGCGAGCGACGTGGCTTGCCTCTGCCCATCGTTAATTCGGATGGGCAAAATAAGGATGGGCAGAGATAAACTCTGCAGCTACATTCCGCTCAAGATTACAGTTCCGCAATATCACCCCGAGCCAGATATCTGGGGATCTTTTCCCATTCAGCCAACACCTTTTCCCGACCCACCTCTGACACCGACCAGTCATTGCGATTAAAACCCAAGACATCATAAGTAATAGCAAATAATTCCACTCTGTCCAGAAAATGTTTTTTAAGTGTCATCAAGGCTCGACGTGAATGATAGTGTTTACAGATAACGGCAATCCGTTTGATATCAGCCCAACCCAAAACTTGCTCAATAACTGATCTGCTGAATAAAACGTTTTCAAGAGAATTGGTCGATTTATCCTCCAGAATCAGGTGCTCGGCTACCACCCCCAGACCTATCAATGCTGCAGCCATATCCTGAGCCTCATTTCGACCGGTATGCCGATTGATACCACCGCTAATCAAAATTCTTTTTACCAAGCCGGCATCATAGACTTCTTTAATTTTAATAATTGGTTCGGCTAGTCTGGTCCCAAATACAAATGCCAAATCAGCCGGCTCCAATCTGGATCCAATAAAAATATAATCAGTAATTGCACTAATTTCTTGTGAGGTCATTTAAGAGATGATTAAAAATTAAAAAACCGTTCAGACAATTTACTTATCTCCGCTAGCTGATAACCAGACTTTCTCATTAATTACTTTTTTGTCAATCAGAAGGGCGGATGAATCAAGTAAGATCCATCCTACCCCAGCGAATGACTAGTCATTCGCCCAACGATATTTCTCCGGAAAGGTGTCGTGAGGTCGAGTGATCAACAAATGAAGAAGGTTATCAGTCAGTTCGTTTACCGACAAAGTGCTGACCACACCTCCGGAAATCTGTCCCGGCTCCCGACCCGTCAAAAATAATTCGACATCCAGCAGTGAACGCTTGATTTGATTTAATTCCTGTTCTACGTCACGTCGTGAACCGTTTCGGTCGCGCACCCAACCGATCAACACTCGCAACAAATGCGATTCAATGGCATACAAAATTTTCTGCAACGAGTAGAACTCGCTTCGATCACTAAACGAGGGTGATTTTTTGATATCCCAGAAGCGATCCTGGTAGTGTCGCGTCACGACATTGAGCCACTTGACGGCCACCTCTTTCAGGCAGGCATAGACAGTCGCCACATCACGATCGACAGTGTATTGATGATAGCCTTCAAATGGATCAGCCTGCCGTAACCGGCCGGCCTGATCCATGATTGCTTGCAGAGCCGTACCATCAAAAATGCGCATGGCCTTGGATAGAATTACGGTAAATTTATAACTATCTAACCAAGCCAGATCCCGCTCCAATGACGCGAGTGTTGTGTACGGATTGAAGATGATGAAACCAGGCACAATGCTAATATTGGCGTGAACCAAATGACCAAGACCGCGATGAATATCCTCGGCCGTTTCGCCTTTTCGTAACTGATGCAATGCCTCGGACTCAAATGTTTCGATTCCGATGAGCAAGCGTTCAAAACCAGCTTGTCGCAACAAACGACAGTTTCCAGCAGTCAAATCGCTGGCTCGGGTAAAAGCCATAAGATGCAGCTTGTTCAGTTGGCGCCGGATCAGTTCCTGACACAACAAATTAACATGCTCCTCGCCACGTCGACCCGGACCAAACAGATTGGGATCATTGAATTTGATCGCATTGACCCCATATTCATGGTGTAACCATTCAATCTCATCGACTATTGCGATTGGATTACGACCGCGCCAACCTGAACCACACGACTTCCGTTCAAATTCAGAATTGGAACAAAAAGTGCAAGCCGCGTAACAACCACGACTACCGACGATCGTGGCATAACCGGTTCTGGCCGTACAAATCGACAACGAATCGCGCACTGGTACTGGCAGGGCATCTATCTCTGGTTTGTTTTGCCGACCGGTTTTATAAAGAATTTCACCCTGACGAATTAGCAAACCCGGTATCGACCGCAAATCCTGACTGTGTTTCACCTTGGTAACCAGTTTAGCCAACGCTAGCTCGCCTTCACCGAACACAATCGAATCAACGCCCGGCAAGCACTCCAGGATATGTGCTGCGCTTAACGTCGCGCCCACACCACCACAACAAATGTGCGAAGTGACACCTCGTCGCCGCAACTCCTCAACAATGAGCTGTAGTGACGGCAGAGCGCGCTGTAATACTGAGAATCCGATAACCGCTGCTGGCCGAGCAACGATCTCTCCCACGGTTTTCTCAATAGTGAGCGCAGACAAATCCGCGTTCAGAATCTCCACTGTCGTCCCCTGTCGCCGTAACTCAGCAGCCAAATACATGAGACCCATCGGCTCCTTGGGGTTGTAGTCAGGTATGCGCCCGGTTTGATACATTGGTGGCAATACCAGTAACGTATCCAGGGTCTTCGAGTTCGCGTTCATCTTCGACTCCTTTCTATGGTTTGTGAAATGAACGACAAGGATACTTATCCTGATTCGAAGTAAGCGTCAACCCGGTATAAAGACAATGATAGGATAAAGGTTTTTTTGGCTTTATTGAGCCAAATTTCTTTATAAATTTTCACTGCAACCCAACCTTCCTGTGGATAAATAAAAATATTAAGCAGGTTAAATTTTTATAACTTCTAAAAAGTAGCCACTAGAGTTTATCTCTGCCCATCCATATTAATTTGAAATCAAAAGAGGCGACCGGAGCCGCCTCTTTTAAATCCGTCAGATTAATTTATTCCAGACCAACATCAGCTGGGGTGATCGGATCACCGAAGCGATAGTTGATCCAGAACGAGACCGGTACGTCATCAATAAACTGATTCCAGTTTGGTCCATACAGGGCTTCAGCCACAGCTTCGGTCATCACCCAGCGCAGTACTCCTCCGCGGGTAATCGCATAAACTTTCGGATCTGATTCGATTTTAACCATTCTGGTTCCAGGACGATAGGTGATGTTGCCACCGAGCGGGATTCGAGCTATATCCAACGCGGACATTTCAACCAGACTGTTGAAATCATCAAACCAACTATAGAAGACGCGCTCATTCAAGAAGACATAACGTCTGCCGTCACGACCACAGTAATACACCGCATCGAAGTTAAAGGCCTTAATCAAAGTGCCTGGCGTGCAGTATAATGGCTGATCTTCCGGTGCGGCTTGTAGACCCATGTTGGTGTCAATGCTTCGGGTAGCGTCTCGGGCTGAGTTGGGGCTATAACTACCCGTGTTGTTCTCATCAACCAGCGGTTCGACCAGACCATCACCATCTAAGTCAACTTGAATTTCTTCACTAATATCGAAGACTGCCACAGTAACTGGTCTGGAAGTTGAAAAGCTAATCGTGTCAGCGGCCGGATCCAAGGCCACACCGGACAATTGACTCCAGGCTCCACTGGCTCCTGAAAACAATCGCAAGTCAGAAACATCGGCTGGTAGGTTCAAGTTAGCCAGAGTTACGGTCGCCGGAATAGTCAGGCTGGAAATCGGCTGGCCGGTCGCGGTGTTGACGATGCTCAATACATAAGCTACACGATTGAAAGCGCCGGCTTCTGCCACCTGGCTCCAGGCCAGATTATAAAACCCACTAACCGCATATGATCTAACTGTAACCGAGGCGGTTGAATCATCATCAAACTCTCTGGTTAGAGTTACATCAGTGTAATAGGGTACGTTGGTTTCACTGCCATCGCTTGAAGTTGGAGTGTAAACAATTGGTGCTGGCGCTCCGCCTCCGCCACCATAACCAAAGGCGGCTTTAATACCGAGCAGGTTGCCACTGCCCAAATAGCCAGTTAGCGCAACTATAGCCGCGAAAACTGCCAAGTAAAAAGATTTTTTAAACAAATTTTTTTGCATATCTTGCATATAGAGAAGATCGTTAAAGAGACTCGAATAGTATTTATGTGGATAATTATTAATACAAAACCTATTATATCACAAGTTAGCGAAAAATAGGTCAAGGCACGGGGAATCCATACAAGCTTATTTCAGGCGAGGAATAAAGCGGAATTAAGTCTGGCGTTATCAGCAGGGGATATTGCAACTGATCATAAGGTAAAAGCTCATTAAGTACGATGGCATAATTTATACCCAAGAGTTGTAATTCACGGCTGATTGTTTCTGGAGGAAGTGAATTCTGGGTCAAGAGCCAGTCAATTTTTTCGGCTAATGAGCCGGGCTGTAGGCCGGTGACATCGGCTAATTCCATGTTTTCGCTTTGGATGATACGATCGCCAAAAAATAGGCGAGTTGGATTGGCTGAGATTTGATAGCGATTAAAAGGCAATGATAAATATTGATGCCAAGGCAGAGCGATGATTTTTGCGTCGTCAGGCAGTGTATCTATTATTTTTTTTGCTTCAAACCAACCGTTTGGATACCAGACTGGTTGAATTTGACGAGAAAAACCACCAAGCATCGGATAAGTAAAAGCCAGCGGTAGGATCAGTAGGGCTGTGGTAGTGTGCGTCGGCCAGTCTCTACCGAATTTTTTGACGTAGTTTGAGATTTGAGTCACACCGACCGCACCGAAATACGCATAGGCCAGTGTAATGAAAGCACTCCATTTGGTAGTGTCACGAAAACCGCGCCAGAAACCAAAGTGTTCGAACAGCCATTGATTTAAAGATCGGAATGGAGACTCGGCGACACCACAAGAAAAGATCAGCGCACCGGTGGCCACAATAAGAATAGTTAGTGCGTAAGCTCGATGAGTTGGTTCAATTAATGCTTGTCGTACGCCGACCGCCATTAACGCCAGTAACAATAACCAGATCGGCAACCAGAACCAAAAGTGATCTTTCGGCCAGATAAAATAATCCGCCCAAGGATCATCTTCGGCCCAGAAGCCGTTCAAGGCCAGGACGTTTAGAGTTGTTCCTAGGTGGGGGTCAGCAGTGGTTTGAAAGGCGGTCGAGTGCTCGACAGAAATGTTATTAATTTGATTTTTTGAACTATCGAGTAAATAGGGTGCGATCCAATAGGAACTGATTAGCAAAAAAATTATTCCCGCCAGCAAGCAGGGTTTAAGTATTGTTTTTAGTTTATGGCGGTGTTGGATGATACTCACCAAACTGACACCAAGCAAAATCAAAATCGCCATGATTAAAAAGTGGATGCTGAAAGAACCGAGTATAAGCAACCACAGGAAAGTCAGCCAAATATCTTTTTGTTGTCCGCCGCGCCAGAATCGAACTAGGTAATAAATAAATGGTGGGAGACAAGCATAGCTAAACAGGACGCTCAGCTGTCCGGCCAAGAATCGTGTATAGACGAATGGATTGACGAGAAAAAAAACCGCAACCCACAAACGAGCACGGTTATTTTTGATTGGTAAAAAACGATAGGGTAGGTAAGCCAGTCCGGCAAATAAACTGACAATCACCACTTTTTGCGCCAGCCAACCAGGTAGAATAAAGTACAGCAGGCTTTGAATTAAGTATTGCGGCAGGCGATTATAGAAACCATCGTTAAAAAAATCTGGTACACCAAATGGTGTAACGATTTGATCCAGCCCAAAAATATACCCGGGTAGTAATATCTGCCACAGAATAAGAAGAATCGCAGCCCCGAATATGAGTAACGGTAGCCGATTGTGGTGGTGGGTATCACTTACCATTTCTCGAGAGTTATTTTTTTTGAGCCAAGATGATTAAATTAGCTGATAGTCTGGGGTAGAGTGTGAAGATATAATCAAGCAACAATAGATATTTTGGAAACCCTGAATCAAAAACCGCACCAGCAGTGGATGTAATATTAAAACCATTCGCTGTAAGTAAATCTTTCAGAGCAGCTTGATTAAAAAGTCTGACATGTCCAACTGGAGTACTGCCATTTTTAAATCTTTTTAACCAACCACTACCAACCAGTTTTGATTTTGTTGACGATTCGTAGAATAGCGGTTGCATGCCCAAGATGAATAACAAACGATTAAACCAGGCGCAGAAGTTTGGTGTTGACAGCAACAGGAAACCATTTTTTTTAAGCACTCGATTGACTTCGGCTAAAAATCCATCCGGATTGACTAGGTGTTCGATGATCTCTTCGGCAATAATAATATCGAAAGAGTTATCTTCGTAATTAATTTCTTGTTCAAGATTACATTTACTAAAAGTGGCCGAAGGTACATTTTTTTTAGCTTCTTCAATTTGATAGTCAGAGCTGTCAATACCATAAAGTCGTAACTTCGGTCGGATTATGGACAATTGCTGTAGAAAAAATCCTTCTCCACAACCAGCATCAAGCACGGTCTGATGATCCTTTAATTTTGGTATTAATAACCTAAGCGACTGCTTTTCGCGATGTAGCAGGATTTTTAGTCTATTAGACCACTTATCGATCGAGTAATAGTCAATTGGCGGAGCCATAAAAGGAAATTTACAGGAAGTTATTTTTCAGTTCGATAGAAAATAATTTGCAGTATTATTGAAGCGAAGAGAAGTAAAAATATCCAGATAGATAATTGTTCTATCAAATCGGTCTTTTTAAAAATGGTTAGCAAGGGACATAGTAGCAATAAACACAAAGAGACTACGATGAGCATTGTTGGTTTCCATTTAAGCAGCAAGAACAAGAAGAAAATAAACCCCACAACACCAACCGGCACACCAAACGAAAAACTTAATAATAAACCCGCGATCGTGGTAATTGCTATTCGTCGCCATGAATAAAGACCAACTCGGATATTTTTATTCGCTATAAATTTTGGAAACGCAAGTATCATTAATGTCAGCCTCTTTTTATATTTATTGAATAGTTCCTTCATTGTGGTCAGTTTTAATTTGTAGATAGGCCAGTGCGAATAAGCAGCTGAAAAGTGCCAGACTAGAAATTATTACGCCCGTATAAAACCATCTTTGTAGCCAAAACTCAAGGGTTATTTTAATGTCATAGGAACCGTCCGAGTTTTTTATGCAATTTTCTTTTTGAGAACAGATTTTATCTACATCTATATACCAAGTA
>JAHJAU010000048.1 GCA_018813785.1 Patescibacteria group bacterium
ATCTGTTGAAAAATTGCTTTGAGTTAATGATGAGTGATGGGTAGCTGCAGAGTTTACCCTGTCGCTCGCGAGCGACTGGGTTTATCTCTGCCCAACCTTGAATTAACGATAGGCGGAGGCAAGCTCCACAGCTACAGGGTTTATCGTTTTTCTGACTTGCTCGGCCTAGACCTAACACCATTTTTCCTGTACCCTAGCCACGATATGAAGTACGGCGAACAACAAACCTTCGAAATAACACGAGTTGATCATCAAGGGCGCGGTTGTGGACTGGTAAATGACCGGCCAGCCTGCGCGAATTTTGTCGTACCTGGAGAAATTATTGAAGGAAAATTTGTTGGCCGAAAGAAGGGAGTGAAAAAATTTGAGGCTGAACGCTGGCTTAAGACCTCCCCACAGCGTATTAAACCAGCTTGTCAGCAGGCCGGTCAGTGTGGTGGTTGTGCCTGGCAACACATAAAGTACGAATATCAACTGGAATTGAAGCGTGAATTAATTAACCAGGCTCTGCAAGCCGGAAAACTAAACCGTGAAATCGATGCGGTCATCCCTTGCCTACAACAATTCTACTATCGCAATCGCATGGACTATTGTGTGGGCGATCGCGGCGAAGTTGGACTCAAAAAACCCGGTCGCTGGAATCAATATGTTGATCTGAAAGAATGTCGATTGATGTCACCGGAAGCGGAACAAATACTCAATATCTTCAAATCCTGGCTGAACGATAATCAGGTCGAGCCATGGAATGTGTTTAAGCAAACTGGTTATGCACGTTATTGCGTCATCCGTGAGGGTAAAAACACTGGCGAACGATTGATAACGATCGTCACCGCCGAAGGTGAGTTGCCGGCTGAGTCTGACTTGCTGTCACAACTCACCCCATTGGCGACCACTATCTATCATGGTGTTAATCCATCAGTCACTGATCTGTCGCTGGCGCCACAACTTGAACTACTGCAAGGCAAACCCTGGTTGACTGAAAAAATTGCCGGCTGTCTTTACCAGATTCCGCCCAATTCGTTTTTTCAGACTAATACACTAATGGCCGAGCAATTATTAAAAACTATTCGCCGGCATGTCGATACGGCGAAAACTCAGCGCTTGTTGGATCTGTACTGCGGCGTGGGATTCTTCGCGATTGGTCTGGCGGCAGCTGTTCCTGAAGTCTATGGCGTGGAACTGGACGAAACAGCTATCATTGCTGCTCGGGCGAATGCGCAATTAAACGCACTTAATAATGTTCAATTTGATAGCGCCGCCGCCGAATCGCTGATCTGGAAAGACTTTAGGCCAGATACGGTTATTGTGGATCCACCACGTTCTGGCCTACATCCACAAGTGATCGCCACCCTACTCGACCAGCAACCGCCGAACTTGATCTACGTCTCCTGCAAATACGAAAGTTTTATTCGTGATTGGCAACAATTATCCGCCGCCTACGAATTGACTGATCTGCAAGCGCTGGACTTGTTCCCTCATTCACCGCACGTAGAATTAGTGGCTCTGGCTAAAAGTCGTTGTAATTAAGGCCGACCTCCTAAATGGAGGCCGGCAAAAAGGAAGAATTTAGTTGTTCGTTCACTCAACAAAACAGGGGCACACACTCACCGTCAGACAACCGTATAAACGCACTGCATTCCCGGACAGAAACCGGCAGTGATCCCGGCCAGCTCGTCAGTGTGCCGCATTTCTCAATGCGTTGCTTCTCGTCATACTCATCGATGCCTTCCTCGATTTCGCGACGAAGCCAGTCCTTCTCTCGACGCCAGCGCATTCTAACCTCCGTGCTGAGCATTAGATAGCTCTCTAAAGGGGCGCGCAATCGTTAGCGCGACAACAGTGAAGCGAGCGTAACACCTTAAACTGGTGGCGTCAATTACTTTATAAATCCGAAGACAGTGGTCAAAAACCACGGCTTGCGGTAATCTAGCGACACACTATTAATATGGAAAATGACAAGAAAAAATCTGGACTAGCGGTTCTGGTTGGTCGCTCCAATGTGGGCAAATCAACCCTGTTGAATGCGTTAATTGGTACCAAGGTGGCCATCACCACCCCTAAACCACAAACCACCCGTCACGCCCTTCAGGGTGTAATTCATGATCCGCGCGGCCAGGTAGTTATCGTTGATACACCTGGTATTTTCACCCAAGTACCGGATAATCTAACCGCCAAACTAAACGAAATTGTCCGTCAATCACTTAAAGGTATTGATGTGGTGGTGTATGTGGTTGATCCAACGCGCCATGTGGGCGATGAAGAGAAAATTGTCCATGGCTTAGTAAGCGCGGCTCCCTGTCCTAAAATTTTAGTCATCAATAAGTCTGATACGCGTGGACCTTACGCTGACGAATATCGTGCTTGGTCAGATGAGTTTGATACCGTACTGGAAATTTCGGCGACCAAGGGTCATAACCTGAAAGCTCTTCATGAAAAACTGATCGAATTAATGCCCGTTGGTGAAGAACTCTATCCAGCAGAACTACTAACCAATCAAAATCGAAAATTTCGCATCGCTGAACTGATTCGAGAAAAAGTTTTTCTCAGGCTGCACGATGAGGTACCTTACAGCACGACGGTTGAAGTCGACGAGGTAGCCGAAAGAGAGAATGGTGTGCTTTATGTTCAGGCTCGCATCCTAACCAATGCCAAACGTTATCGCGGCATGATTATTGGTCAGGGCGGTCGAGTCATTAAGTCTATTGGTCAGGCTGTACGCAAAGAAATGGAAACCGTAACTGATCGCAAGGTGTTCGTGGATTTGACTGTTGAAGTCGAAGAAAAATGGCAAGAACGATTCGAATAGGCTGAAGCAGCTAAAAACTGATATACTTTGAACGCTTAATCACAACCCTATGACTGATAAGAAAACCCGGAATACAAAGAAAAAACCTCTGATAAAACCACCTCATCCACACCAAGAAAGAAAAATTCCCGGTACTTCTGAACCACCACCCAAAGGATTGATTGATTTCCGTGATGGTGCCAGCTGGAAAATTTTTCGAATCATGTCCGAGTTCACCGAGGGCTTTGAATTTTTGGCTGATCTTAAAAAAGAGGTCTCTTTTTTTGGCTCAGCCCGGATAAAAAAAAATCAGCCTGATTATAAAGAAGCCCGAAAACTGGCTCGGATGCTGGGTAAGGCTGGATTTACTATTATCACCGGTGGTGGTCCGGGTATTATGGAGGCAGCTAATCATGGTGCGACTGACGCTGGAGCTGAATCAGTCGGGCTGAACATTCAGTTGCCGCGAGAACAACGGGTCAATCCGTATGTTAAGCACGGCAAGGGTTTTTATTATTTCTTTACGCGCAAGGTGATGCTGTCCGCTTCCGCCCAGGCTTACATCTACTTCCCTGGTGGCTTTGGCACGCTGGACGAATTGTTTGAAATAATTACGTTAATTCAGACCGGAAAAATGATGCCGATTCCGATTGTCTTGGTCGGAAAAAAATTCTGGGAGGGTTTGTTCAAATGGTCACGTGAGAATCAATTGACAGCTGACTATCTTAGTGAAGATGACTATGATCTTTTCAGCATTGTTGATACAGCCGAAGAAGCCTTTGAACTGCTTAAAGATTCCCCGGAGCGTCCGTATTTTTAATGCGAGTATTTTTAATTGACGGCAATCACGGGTTAACCCAAGCCCGTGATTTTTGTTTTAAATTAATAGGCGAAGTGTAGCCGCCAGAGTTTACCCTGTCCGCTCGCGAGCGACAGGGTA
>JAHJAU010000049.1 GCA_018813785.1 Patescibacteria group bacterium
CCACCATAAGTAACAACCGAACCACGTGTGGCTTCAGTAGCCTGAACAACATTAGGTCGAACCAACTCAGAAGCATAACCTTTATAAACTTGATCACCGGCAGTGGTATTTACATCATGATATTCGGATTTATGCTTGCCGCCAATTGAAATCACATACAACGCATAGGTACGGGCCGCGGTCACTAAAGCTCTTTGGTATTCCTGAGGTGAGCCGTTCGATGTCTCAGCCAATCCGCGTATATAATCTTCAATCGGTAATTCTTCAATCACCCACAAATTACCGGTGGATTGCATGTAATGAACCGATAAATCCCCCCGGAATTTATTATAGTTCAAACTACTGTCCCAGGCAGCGCGATTTTCATAACTTAATATTTCAAAAATAGTGGTGTCAGCATTATCTGGTCGCAGGTGTACATGATAATTGCTGGTATAGAGATAAGCACCATTGGTGACCGTGTACTGCAAGGTGGAAAAATTAAACGTCACAGTCGTCACTCCAGAAAGCTGCTGGATTGATTGATGATTCTGACCATCAATCAACTGATAGCTTCCGGCTGCAGTTACAATCACCGGAGAGCTGGTCTTGAATAATCCAACCCGAATGTTTGGTCCTCTTGATCCGGCTGATGAAAATTCGCTGGTGGCATCATACGGTACGCTAGCCGACACCGAACCACCAGTAACTTCAACGGGGATTTCCACCGAACCGCCTTCAATGGATCGATCACCGGCATGCAAAGTAAACCGCGCCAAATACAAACCACCGGTGTTAGGTGCTTTTAACTTAAAGGTAAAAAAGGCCAGCTGGCCGGAATCAGTTCGATCCTGAGATAGGGATGTAACAGAATCTCCGCTCCAAGAAAAATCGCGAAAACTTCGAGCATTATTAGTAACTGCTTTAAGTGTCACTGGTTCATTGCCGTATCGAACCCACGGCAAAATACCAGAATTTTTAAAGGCTACTCGAAACTCTCGAACTGCATTGGCATTTATTTTTACTTGACTACCAGAGGTCAACATCATGGTTGCACCATAGCCATCAGCCGCAACAGTTACCTCTGGCTCAGAATCAGGTTCAGCCTCAGGTTGCGGAGCACTGGTTGTTGTACTGGACAAAGAAGAATTAGCGCTGGTCACCGCGCTGCTACTATCACCTACAACAACCGTCACCGTAAACTCACCGCCCGGAATCCAAACCAGATCCTCAGCTGCCAGTCGAAAAGATTCATAATAAGTTCCAGGTGTGGTCGGAGCTTTTAAATATAACTTGATCGTTCCGACCTGTCCGGGCGGTGTAATCTGACTGGCGATGCGCGCCGGCTGATCAAACCGATACCAAGTCGCATCCTCAAAGAGGCTCTTACGATATTTTGGGTTATAAGTGTAAATAGAAACAAAACGACGACCATCTGGCAGCCAGGTCGCCTGGCCGGTGTTTCGGTAATCAATAGAAAAAAGCACTCTCTCTCCCGGCATTAATCTCAATGTAGTCGCTGATCGATTGACCTCACTGGCTGAATACGAATTGCGATTATGAGAGACATTAACCGGAGCGACAGCGGGTGTAATCGCCGTCGAAGATGTAGTTATCACGGAAGCAGGTGCCACATAAGAACGTCGCACTCGAATATTTAGAGTGAATTGTCCACCCGGAATCCAAGTCATGTCTTCTGCGGCCAAATGAAAGGTCTCGTTGTAATTACCTTCAGTGGAAGGTGCGTGCAATTTGAAACGAAAAAAACCCAGCTGACCGGGAGTGGTCAGACTAGAAACTCTGACTGGCTGATCAGCTCGTAACCAGGACGTATCAACAAAAACACTCTGACGATATTTCAAATCATAAGTATAGACGGAAACAAAATTATTACCGCTATTACTCCAAACTGATGTTCCAGTATTCTTGAAACCAATGGTAAAATCGCGCGTCTCGCCTGGTTGTAATTCGATCGTCTTACCACTGGTGATCATTTCTTGAGCTGTGTAGCCATGCAGAGCTGCTTCGGCAGGTAACACGTCGATAACTAGACCAACAACAAAAAACGCCGTCATTAATATACTGACGGTTTTCCCTGTCCTGATGGCGCCGAGACGGCTCGCCTTGTTGTGGTACGATAACAAAATCATAATGCGTGGCCGTTCGCTTTCTATATATATAGTATCAAATTTAAGCAGACTAAAAAAGACTGCTCGATTTTAAAACCATCAGACACTTTCCGAGTTAAAATCTTGACAGTTAAAAAAATTGACAGCTAAAACAAAGATATTATAAGTTGATTAGCCGATTGGCAAAACAAAAAGGGGCTAAACATGGCCGTTTTTAAGAATCCTAATCATGGTTATCGTACCGCCGAAGGTGGTGTGCCGGCCTATGCCGCGGCTCTCGGAGTTAGACACTCGGGAGAAATGCAGTTCATTCAAGAAGTAAATGGTCGGTTGGTCTTTCTGCCGCCAGGGCTGATGGCCAAAATAACGGCAGAAAATAATAAGCAATCGCCACCGCCATCACAGCCGATGGTTCAAAAGCCATCGACCAACGAAAGTGAAACCAAGCCGACTGGTGATTCCTCGCGCTGGGTGCGAAATCTGTTCTTGACCATAGACGAACAAGCGCAAACCATCTTCGAATGGGCCAAGCAGGAGCATTGGTTGGGTATTACGCGCTGGGAATTTGAAGCGATGCTTGGGGAGGCCGCGTCCAAAGCACACAACATGGAATGGCCGAATGACCATTTTACGGCCATCACCCTGGTTCCATACCTACCTTCCCGCTATAAGTTCGGCTCAAAGTTATTTCGCACCTACGAATTTCTTTATCGAAAAATCGAACGAGCCTGTCGTCAAAACGATCTACTGACCGGCCGCTGGGCGCCTATTCGTAGTTTGGAAACAGGTGAAACCCTACTCGAACACCATCCGGATGCGCGTGTCTTTCATTCCAAAGTAACGATCGATGTTGAATTGATCGATCTCGGACACCGGCCGCGGCAAGTTCATTGGCGCAAC
Source organism: Patescibacteria group bacterium (assembly GCA_018813785.1). Taxonomy (GTDB): domain Bacteria; phylum Patescibacteriota; class Patescibacteriia; order SG8-24; family SG8-24; genus JAHJAU01. The sequence continues at coordinate 3,009 of JAHJAU010000049.1, forward strand.
AAAGGTCACCATCTACCGACGGCTGGAGTACTGGCTTCGCTGGCACTGCATACCAAATGGCTGGTGGCCATAGATGGCGAGAGTGTCCCGTTTGTATCAGTGCCTGGCTATCGATTGGTTGACGCTCGCAATTCGAAAAACTGGGGCATAATGGATTTTCGAAAAAGTGCCGGATTAGACGCGCTGATCATTGATCGCTGTACCGAGAATTTTCCGATGGGCAATCGAGCCGTACCATTGCTCAAAAGGGCTTCGGCAGTCATGGCTCTCTAAACTCAAATCTGGCCGCAGTTCTAATACTGCGGCTTTTTTGTCGTAAGTATGATAATCAGGCATGATATAATTTATCAATCATCAATTCAGCTGATTCAAATAAAATCATGTCAATTCAGCGAAAAATCATTAGCAATACGCTCGCTCACCTGGGAGGAAAGATTGGTGGAACTGTCTTAGGTTTGCTGACTGTAGCCTTAATGACCCGTTATCTGGGTCCGGAAGGCTATGGCAAATTCACGACCGTACTGTCTTTTTTGCAGATGTTTGCGATTTTGGCCGGCTTCGGTCTGCCAATTACGCTGGCGAAATTGATTGCTCGCGAGGGCGCTAATGAACGACAACTTCTGGCCAATGCGTTTGCTTTACGTCTGGTTTCGGGTCTGGCGATATTTATTATTGCGCCTTTAGTCGGCTGGCTGTTCCCCTATCCGGCGGAAATCAAGCTTGGCATCATGGTCGGTGCGTTGTCATTTCTTGGTCTGACCCTGCATGAACTGCTAGTGGCTGTATTTCAAAAACACCTGGCCACCTGGAAAATCGCCATCGTCGAAGTTGCGGGTCGGACTGTGTTGCTGGCTGGAACAGCCTGGGCGATCTTTGCTGATCGCGGCTTAATCGCCATAGTCGGCGCATTGGCCGCCGGCAACTTATTGCAGTTCGGATTGTCATTTTTACTGGCGCGGCGCATCACCCCGATTGGTCTGGCTTTCGAGTGGTCAATTTGGCGTGATATTTTTTCTGAAAGCTGGCCGATTGGCGTGGCAGTAATTTTTAATCTGATCTATCTGAAGGGTGATATTATTTTACTTTCGACTTTGCGAACGCAGGCGGAAGTTGGTTTATATGGTGCGGCCTATAAAGTACTCGATGTAGTGACTGTCATTCCTTACATATTTATGGGGCTGGTTCTGCCTTTAATGTCCGCCGCCTGGTCGCGCGGCGACCGAGAAGATTTTAATCGAAAATTTTCGCTGGCGTTTGATGCTCTGTCACTCTTGGCACTACCGCTGATGTTCGGTGCATTTGCTGTCTCTGGCGACCTGATTACTTTTGTCGCCGGCGCGGAATTCACTACGGCTGGTTCATTGCTCGCGGTACTCATGGTTGGTGGTTTCGCCGTATTCTGGCACGCACTATACAGCAATGCCTTAGTGGCCATGGGTCAACAAAAAAGGATGGTACTGTTCTACGCATTGAACGCGGCGATTTCAATTGGTTTGTATTTATGGCTGATCCCAAAAATCGGCGGTCTGGGAGCGGCGCTGGTTACGGCTTTCTCGGAATTATTTATCGCCGTAACGGTGACCATTATCGTCACCTCGATCACCGGATTTGCGCCACGATTGACACAACTTGGCAAAGTTCTGGCGGCAAGTTTGATAATGTTTGGTGCTGTCTCTGCTGTGTCAGCACAACATGTGTTGTGGCGGATTTTGTTTGGTGTGTTGGTATACGCAGGTCTGCTCGCCCTTATCCGGGGTTTGCCGACTAAGTCCCTCCGCACAATTTTCTCCCGGGCTCATTAATTTTTATGTTGTTGCAATCTTCCTTAATCATACTGGCAGCCGGCTTTTTTCTGTTGCTGGTGATGCTCGATCGACGGCTGGCGCTCGCCGCATTTGTCGCCTTGTTACCGGTGTATCTGATCAGATTTACCATACCGGTGGCTGGTTTAGTATTGCCCAGCACGTTGTTAGAAGTCATGTTTTGGCTGCTGTTCCTGGGTTGGCTAGTGCGGAGAAATAGAATCACGAATCGTCCATCACAAAACTGGCGACCTTGGACTGGCGGTTTGATTCTTCTGGGGTTGGGCTCACTGGTTGGAATATTATTCTCAGCACAGCCCATGGCGGCGCTCGGACTATGGCGGGCCTATTTTTTTGAGCCGATCCTATTCTTTATTATGTTTGTTGATTTGTGTCGCGAGACATACGCGCGCCGATTGGTTTTGGCGGCACTGGGAACAACCGTAGCCGTGGTTGGAATTATTGCAATTATCCAAAAAATCACCGGCTGGTGGATTCCAAATCCGGTCTGGGTGCCAGCTGAAGTACGACGAGTGACCGCATTCTATGGTTATCCAAATGGCATTGGACTATTCGCCGCGCCGATTACAATTTTAATGACAGGTTGGACAGTCGCCGCGGCTCGCGCCATACACCGCCGGCTTGATTTATTACTGCCAATCGCCACCGGTCTCGCCGCCCTGCTTGGTTTTCTGGCGATTTTATTTGCTGTGTCTGAGGGGGCGCTAATCGGCACGACGATTGGCTTAGTGGTGCTCGGTTTATTAATGCGACCATTGCGACCATTTGCTCTAAGTGCTGTTATCGTCGGTTGTCTGCTGGTCATGACTTGTACTCCGTTGCGAAATTACGCTTCGGTGATGCTCTCAATGCGCGACGACTCGTGGGCTGTACGTAAGATTGTCTGGACTGAATCACTCGACATGTTGAGTGATCGATCAGTCTGGGGTGCCGGCCTGGCCGGCTACCAATCAGCCCTAGTGCCGTATCATCAGGCCAAGCACATCGAAATTTTCATGTATCCACACAATTTATTTTTAAACTTCTGGAGCGAAGTTGGTTTGATTGGTTTGGTCGGCTTTTTATTGTTAGTTGCCGTATTTTTTCGAGTGACGAGTGATCTGGCTCAGGCATATCCGAATGAGTGGTTACCATTAGCGCTTATGGCGGCGATGGTTGCTCTCCTGGTACATGGGCTGGTGGATGTCCCTTATTTCAAGAATGATCTGGCGTTGTTGTTTTTTATCTTGTTGGGTTTAGCAGAAAGCATGCGACGGCAAAAATTACCGATTGACCAGCGAGAGTCATCGTGATATTTTTTGTTCCACGGTTGCAAAAAGATGCAATCATTAATTCAATTTCGGTCGCGTAGCTGCGGAGCTTGCCTCCGCCCAACATTAATTTAATTGGATGGGCAGAGATAAACTCTGCAGCTACACACATCTTTCATATCCAACCTGTAGCATGGAGAGGTGGCCGAGTGGTTCGAGGAGCTGAACTGCGAGCCAGCGAGCAGTGAAGCGAACGAGAAGGGCGCCAAAAGGCGCCCGGGCTTAGCAGGTTTCAGTTTTTTGCTCGAGGCCAGCGACGTCGTCCGCGACGACGGAGCGTTGCCGAGAAATATCGTCCTTTCATATCCAACCTGTAGCATGGAGAGGTGGCCGAGTGGTTCGAGGAGCTGAACTGCGAGCCAGCGAGCAGTGAAGCGAACGAGAAGGGCGCCAAAAG
>JAHJAU010000006.1 GCA_018813785.1 Patescibacteria group bacterium
CGTCACTGACAATGAATCGGATTGCGAGCCAGAAACTATAGTTAAAGTTATGTCCGAACCAGATAAATAAAGACTGGTGTCAGCGCTCCAAGTAGTGTTGGCTGCCTCGACGGAACCGGGCCAACAGAGAACCAGTCCAAAAATCAAAGCGAACAACGCCGACATACCTCGCCCTGGCTGTATTTTTCCCAGCCTTGTTTCTGTCGTCATAGTTGGGTCACACTAAGAATTATCTCGGGGGTACCTGCACTAATCCACTCGCATTAGCATTACATAGACTTCTCCATCAAAAAACTCGCCCGCCCCAATAAGTTCAATATCATCTCCTTGTTCAACATCATTACCAGCATAAATAAACCCGGCACGAAAAACTTTGCCTTGCCCAGCCTCATCTGCTTCTCTTCTCTCAGCAACCGCCTCACCTGATGTATTATTCCAAATGTGCCAGTCGCCACCTCCCGAATCATCACTGGTACTCACTATCCAAACATCCAATACCTTAAACTTAAATGGAGCACTTTCAGTTATTGTCACATTGGTGTCTTCTGTAATGGTTGCTTTCCAAATTATAGGTACGCCATAATTATTACCTGCAATCGGATCAAGCTCGTTACCATTTATATTCGTAACGGTGTTTGAATCGACATTAATGGTCTTATTCGTAAGTCCTATTGTTGAATTATTGGTAACAATGGTTGCATATCCTGAGGAAGGCACTATCAAAGTAGAATCCTCTGTACTCTCCTTTACCAATCTTATGCTGCCGAAAGCAAAAGGACCACCAACTATAAGAGTCGAAGCGTTAGTTGTGCCGCCTGATATAGTAAATGCATCTTCTCCTTCAAAAATATTTACACCATTAATCATTTTGTTAGTTAATTCCTCGGCACCGTTTAATGTCGTCAATGTACCAGTAGTCGGCAAAGTTACATTCGTGGCACCGGTCGCGGTCAAAGTCACATCTTGACCAGCCACTGTTAGTGATCTGGCGATAGAACCAGCATTTATAGTAAAACCGTCAAAGTTTGGAATAAAACTAAAACCATTAACTGTCTTGTTGGTCAATGCTTCGGCTCCAGCCAGCGTGGCCAACGTCCCAGAGGCTGGCAGAGTAACGTTAGCAGCACCAGTAGCAGTTAAAGTTACATCCTGACCAATGAGTGTTAACGATCTGGAAGTTGTGCCGCCAGCTAAAGAAAAACCATCTAAATTTGAGGTGGGAGTTAGGCCGTTATAAGTTTTATTAGTTAATAAATCAACAGAGTCTCGTGTAACTAACTGACCCGAGCTCGGAACCATCAAAGTAGTTATGGGCTCACCGCCAATCAATTGCAGATATAACTGACCACCCGAAACAGTAAAGGTTCGCCAAATAGTACCTCCAGCAATGGTAAAACCATCATCTTCAGTGACAAAATTGAGCCCATTAACTCTCTTGTTGGTCAAAGTTTCGACTCCAGTCAAAGTCGCCATAGAAGCCGGGGCAATCGCTGACCAGCTATCGAGATTGTCCGCCCAAGCCTGCACGTTAGTGCCGATAACTAAGCCCAGATTGGTTCTGGCGTCTGCCGTTGTAGAAGCACCGGTGCCGCCATCCGCTACGGCCACATCTGTTCCACCCACGCGATACATGGAAACACCGCCGATAGTGACATCAGCATTCAGATCCATGGTCGGCGTATTTCCAGCGGTCAGTGTGGCGAAAGTAGTATAGGCTGTACCGTCCACATCATAAGCCCGAAGCACAGCGGTATTACCGTTGCTGGTGCTGGTCTGTAAACCGGCGCCATTGTCGAGTGTAATACTGGTACCGATAACCGTGGCTGCCCAGGCTAAACCAGCCCCGCCGATCAGTAGCCCCAGCGACATCGTCGCTACATTGAACGCTCGATTTAATTTTCTTTTTAATTTCATGTTCATATGAGCCAGGTTTATTAATTAGGCAAAACTTTTTGACGATTAAATAATTATTTAAACTAAATTAGGCTTTTATTTTAATAAAGTCAAGTGGTTGTCCTTAAAAAGGGTTGAGTGAAAGGATATTTCTATTCAATCGCCTCTCCCACCACATAATTAACAAAAAACGCATCAGGCACATCATCGATCATTTGGTTCCAGTTGGATCCATACAGTCGCTCAGCTGCGGCTTCAGTTTTAACCCAGCGTAAAACTCCGCCAGCGGCCACCGCGTACACCTTTGGATCGGTCTGAATTTTAACCATGCGCACACCAGGACGATACGTTACGTTTCCTCCCAGTGGCACAGCGGCCAGCTCAGCATCTGACAGCTCGATCACACCGGAAAAACCACTATACCAAGTATCGTGCGTTTTTTGATTTGGAAAAACATAACGCTTACCATCAACGCCACAATAATATACCCCAGAGCTTGATCTGGATTTAATGCGGCTATTAGCCAAGCAAGTGATTGTGCCTGAAACCGGAGTAACAACGGTTAAACTCTTATCGACACTGATGGTTGAGGCATTAAAGGTTTCAGAAGTTGAGTTGTAAGCATCGACCACGACTACCACTTCTTCTTCCTCCAACGGTGGCTCGGAACCTTGAATAGTAAAAAGATCCCCCAAGGCAACGGCTGTAACCAAACCAGAATCAAAACCTTCGATCTTTATTCGGGCGGCTGAAGTAGTCACCACCTCCGGCACAGTCCATTGATAAAAACCATTGTTGATAACGGACTCGATGATGGTTCGATCATAGGTTGTTCCACCATCGAGCGATAGTCGTAGACGAACGCTGGCCGGAACTCGACCGGCCGACTGCCAAAAAATTTGACTACTGCTCCCAGCAGTCAGCTGTGCGCCAACTGTAGGACTAACCAGCGACAGCATCGATGTATTATTTGTATCATAATTAGTTACATCGCAATGAAAGGCTGAAGGACGTACAGTCACTGTTCTGGGTCCGTTAATCAGTAATTGATTATCGCGCGTCTGCAAGACATTGCAATTTGCCAATCCACCATCGTTTTCGAGTACAGCCGGATAAATTCCCGGAGCACGAAGTTCGACCGCTTCACCGCTCGGCACGGTCAAAATCATTGTGTCAGTATTGACGGTTAATGACTCATAAACGGAGCCAGCTTTAATGATTACGGTGTTCGCACCAATCGTCTTAGTTTCATCGTTGCTAATATTAATTAATGACGTGGTTGCGTTAAGCGAGGTGAGCGGTGCTAATAAACCGATCAACAAAACTGAGATAATAGTTTTATTCATATTAAAAATAGAAGATGAGTTGAATTCACCTCTATCTTACCGCAATTTTACCTGGAGCGGTAGCTGCGGAGCTTGCCTCCGCCCATCGATAATTCGGATGTGTAGCTACATTCCTCCAGCGTTAATTCAAGGATGGGCAGAGATAAACTCTGCAGCTACATTCCTCCAGCGTTAATTCAAGGATGGGCAGAGATAAACTCTGCAGCTACGCTCTTATATACAAAAATCCACCCTTGCGGGTGGATTTTTGCCGTCTCGCGAATGAGCGGGACGATTGATATTCAATGACAGATCTATTTCTTCTGAGGAAAAGCGCCCGGAAAAATGAGTAGATTCCCGCAAAAAACGCTTCCTCCTGTCCGGTGGCACATAAATAAAACGGCCGACTCGAGACGATTAGCGTATTATTCGCAACAAATCGCACAATTTCCGTTGCAATTCAACAGTGGGATAGAAATCATCAATTATCAAGCTGGATGCGGCTGCGCCTTTAACGCGCAACCTGATCCACACTTATCCGGCAGACGAAGTCGAAATTATTTTGATTCCGACTCCGCCGCCAAATAAGGATGACTTTTACTCTAAGGAGTCATTAACCTCTCAAAGTTTCAATCGGATTACTTCGACATTGTCTGACCATCGGCTGGCAGAACCTTAACGTAGGTACCATTGGTCCAGTCGTTAGCCACTGCGACGTCGTCACCAACACCATCGATATCAACCGAGGAATTGTGAGTCGCCAATGATCTATCAGACCAGAGGAAGTTGTACTGAGCCATAGCCGTGAAGTTGTCGATACCGACTCCTGGAGCGACAGCAACCTGCTCAAGTTCACCAGAGGCTACGGTTGTATCACCGAGGAGACCCACGGTCAAAGTATCACCTGAGGTGAGGGCGGCACCCGTACCGACAGTCAAACGAATGTCATAAGTACGTGTTGTACCGGCCGAGACGACCTCTTCGGTGGCCAGCTGAATCTTCAGCGTACAAGTGCTATCAGCCGAGTCGCAGACCGCGCCACCCGCGTCAGTGATCCCAGTTGCTGTAACCAACAGGTTAGAGCTGTCACCGACACGACGCAGACCATCCACCGTAACGGTGATGCCAGCGTTAGCGATACCCTCAGTAACTGTGGCAGAAAGTCTCTTCATGGCCACGTCACCAGCGGCATCAGCCGTTACCGAGAATCTACCGGCAACCACGACTGAACCGGCGGTGAGTGTTGTGCTAGGCAGCGAAACTAAGGACACTGTTGGCTTAG
>JAHJAU010000050.1 GCA_018813785.1 Patescibacteria group bacterium
GATTCCATTACTCAAGCTAGGCTGGAATCGGTTACAAATATTCGTACTTCAAACATGGATCTTTCCAATAACACGATTCAGCATTACATGCATTTGTTGGCCTCAAAATGCTATGAGAAAGCTAATGAGTTCGATATTATCCATAGTCATTTTACATTGATCAGCGCTTTTTATAATCGGTTAGTTAAGACGCCAAGTGTTCAAACCTTGCACAGCAGTATTACTGATGATGTACGATCCCTCCTGGCTGAGTTTAAAGATTTAAACTATATTTCTTTCTCCCACAGTCAACGCCGTCAAATGCCCGAATTAAACTGGATCGCTAATGTTTATCACGGAATAGACATGGAAGAATTTCAATTTAATGATCAACCGGGTGATTATCTTTTATTCATGGGTAGAATCGTTGAAGAGAAAGGTCCACATTTAGCGATCGAGGTTGCCCGAGAATTAGGTGAGCAAATTATTATTGCTGGCAGCTCTTATGCCGACGACAGTTATTGGCATGATCAAATAGAACCCCAAATCGACGGAAAGCAAGTTCAGTATATTGGTGAAGCATCAAACGTAGATAAGATAGATTATTTCAGAAATGCCAAAGCACTTCTTTTTCCCATTCAATGGGAAGAGCCTTTTGGTTTGGTGATGATTGAAGCCATGGCTTGCGGCACACCAGTAATCGCTCTTAACCGCGGTTCGGCTAAGGAAATTATTCGTGATGGTGAAACTGGCTTTGTGGTTGAAGACTTGAAAGGCTTGATTGAGGCCACCCAAGCCGTGAATAAAATTAATCGTCGGGCCTGTCGTGATCGGGTGGAGCGGTTATTTAGTTTAGAAAAGATGGTGGATGGCTACGAACGAGTATTTAAACGAATTATAGAATAAACAAAAATCAGAGAGTCGCGCATCAATTTATCGATCACTCTCTGATTTTTATTATATCGTTATTGATTCGAAAGTAGTTAGTGTTCTGATCTTATTCTTTTCTCCCGCGCCCTCCCCATTGTCGGACGGCTCGTCGATAGAGCTTTTCATAGTCATTAACCATGCGTTCAATGCTGAAAAGTTTTTCGACATGACGACGACACTCATGTCGATCAATTCGATCAATTTTTTTCATGGCTGCGATCATTTCCCGTCGATTGTTAACGATAAATCCGGTTTTACCGTGCTTAACTACCTCTGGCACTGATCCGCGGCGATAGGCAATCACTGGTGTACCGCAAGCCATGGCTTCAATCATCACCAAACCAAAAGGCTCTTCCCACTTAATCGGAAACAACAAGGCCTTGGCCTGGGCATAAATTTTTGGCATCTTACTTCGATCCACACCGCCGTGAAATTTAATCTTTCCACTACAGAGCCGTTTAATCGCCTGTAAGTAGAGCTTGCTATAATGCCGACCGTAAATATCCAAAGCTGAACGAGTCTTGCGACAGACAGCGATAGCTTCTTCAACTCCCTTTTGTTCCACCAGACGACTGGCAAACAAAAAACGATTCGAGGGAGTTGGGTTAAACGAAAACTTTTTAATATCGATGCCATTATAAATATTGGCCGCATAATTCAAATTCGGTGCGGGTTTTCTCTGGGAACGACTAATCGATACAAGATGTGTGTTTGGACCATTGAATAGACGGTAGGCTCGACGACCATAAGGATTTATTGGATCATGTAAAGTTATAATGGTTGGAGTGTGGAATAATCCAACTAGTGGTAGAGCTCTTTCCAGATGGATATGTAAAACATCATAACGACCACGATCAGCGTCTTGCATCATTTTAATCAATAGATACTGATCGAAAAGCGCCACATGATTTAATCCGTAGGGCATGGTCTTGCGCTCCTGAGAAATTTTTTTGATAAATTTGGGATCAGCTAGACCTTCTTTTAATCGTCCAGATACCACTCGATAAGGTATCTTTGGTGACGGTGGGGCATAAAAAGTCAGCTCATGTCCACGTGCGGTTAGTTGTTCGGCAATATCCAGAGATAGATCAATCGGTGCCCAGATAACACCTTTTGGCACCGGAATAGATCTTTGACTAGTGACCATTTGTGCTATGCGCAGCCTTTTTTTATCAGAACCATCCATATAGCAGGGATCAATTAGAATAATCAATATTTAAGTCAGTATAAAGATCGAGGTCTCAAAAGGCAATGTTGAACAGTTGTTTTTTTAACCCATTCAGCATTATAAATAAGTAATTACTTACTTAGAGCCAGAAAATCTATGAAACTTTTATTAAAAAATGAATTGACTGAAGTTGGTCGAGTTAGCTTGACCGTTGTACCATTGCTGGCTGGGAAGAAATTATTTGGTTCAGTCAAATTTGATAAACGATTAAAAACCGCATTGGTTAATCTAAAACAACGAGCCAAACTGCAGGGCGAATTGGATGAGGTGGCTGTAGCTCACACCGCTGGTCAGAAAACGTTTGATCATTTGGCGCTCGTTGGCCTTGGTAACGGTGTGCTTACGTTAGCATTAGCCAGACGAGTGTGTGCGCAAGCAGTTCGGTTGGCGATGACTGAAAAGGCGTCGACTGTAGCGGTGGTTTTGTCAGCGTTTTCACCCGATGAACCGGTAGAGCTGTTGGCTGCGGCGGTTGAAGGTGCTCTACTGGCTGGCTATCAATTCAATCGTTATAAAAGTAAAAAGAAAAAAAATAGCAAACCACCAACCAGTGTAACTTTAGTACTACCCAAAGATACAGATATCAAAAAGGCTCGCGCCGGGCTGCAATTAGGAACAGCCCTAGCTGCGGCCGCCGAGTTTGCCCGTGATTTAGTGAATGAGCCAGCGTCAGAAATGACACCCAAACGCTTGGTGACTGCGGCACAGGCCATTGCCCAACCACACAGCGGGATTAAACTAAAGATTTTTGATCGCGCTGCTTTGGAAAAAATGAACGCCGGCGGCGTATTAGCTGTGGCCAAAGGTTCTGATGAACCACCTTACATGGTGCATCTGACGTATGTCCCACTAACGGATAAACCCAAAGCCCGGATCGTTTTAGTTGGTAAGGGTCTGACATTCGATTCAGGTGGTTTATCACTTAAGCCATCCGAAGCTATGGAAGATATGAAGATTGATATGGCTGGCGGTGCAGCCATGCTCGGGGTATTTAGCGTGTTGGCTAAACTCGCCCCGCAAGTTGAGGTTCATGGCGTAGCCGCGTTTTGTGAAAATATGCCATCAGGTAAAGCGGTAAAGCCGGGTGATGTAGTAAAAACCATGAGTGGTCAGACTATCGAAATTTTGAACACTGACGCTGAAGGTCGGGTGACTTTAGCTGATATGCTTTATTACGGAGCGCAATTAAAACCGGACTTTATGGTGGATCTGGCAACTTTAACCGGTGCTTGTATGGTGGCTCTTGGTCAGGAAGTGGCTGGATTGCTCTCAAATTCAGATGGGTTGTCTGAACGTTTGGCTATGGCGGCGGATCAATCAGGTGAAATGATCTGGCGCTTACCTTTGCCGAAAGAGTATGAAGAGTTAATCAAGGGATCGGTGGGGGATTTACGTAATATTAGTACTGTTAGGTATGGCGGAGCTATTACAGCTGGTTTGTTTCTCCAGCACTTTGTTAATGATGTGCCATGGGCTCATCTTGATATAGCCGGTCCGGCCTGGGCGGAAAAAGATTCCGTACCTTATCAACCAAAAGGCGCAACTGGTTTTGGTGCGCGGACTATGTTACGATTTTTACGTAGTTTCTAAATAGTTTAAGTCCTATTAACTGTGCTTATGGAACATACCGCCGATCAAACCAAGGGGGCTAACAGCCAGAAAATAATCGTCTATTCCACACCAACCTGTCCTTATTGCGGAATGGTGAAGCAATACTTTGATGAAAATAACGTTAAGTATACCGAAGTGGATGTATCACGAGACGAGAAGGCGGCCGAAGACATGGTCAAAAAATCTGGTCAAATGGGCGTGCCAGTCATTGATGTTGGCGGCCAGATTGTTGTTGGCTTTAATCAAGCAGAGTTAACACGGATATTAGGACTCGGCTAGTCAATCTATTGGAAGGAGCAAAATTCCCCGGGCACAGACCCGGGGTTTTGGTCGGTCAGGCTTGACTCGAAAGTTGAACAACTTAAGCTTGCAAATCGTTGTCAAAGCCTGATTCATGATATAAACTCGCAGTCTATGGCCAATGCAATTATTATTCACACAGACGAAATTGCTCTAAAAGGTGGTAACCGGGCTTTTTTTGAACGTTTACTGGTGGAGAACATCAAATCAAGGTTGGTGAATTTTGGTGATTTTGATCTTAAACGTCGTAAGGGATCAGTAGTGATACGTTTTCAGCCGGAATTGGATCAGTCCAAGGCAGGAAAAATTGTTACGGCTTTAAAAACAGTTTTTGGCATCGCACATCTATCTTTAACTCATGAGTGCTCATCAAATTTAACAGCCATAAAAGAAATGGCTGTTAAATTGACAGCTGATTTAACCGGCACTTTTCGTCTTACCTGTAAGCGAGGAGAAAAACGTTTTCCCCATAGTTCAATGGAGGTGGCTCGTCAGGTTGGCGGCGCGGTTTTAGCTGCCAATCGTAATTTAAAAGTTGATTTACATCAGCCGGATCAAACTGTTTTTGTTGAGATCAACGTAGATGGCACATTCATTTCACTGGCTCGCGAACCTGGTCCTGGTGGTTTACCGATCGGTAGTACCGGTAAAGTGGTGGCTTTGCTTTCTGGTGGAATTGATTCTCCGGTCGCGGCTTACCAGATGATGCGACGCGGCGCCCGGGCGATTTTTGTCCACTTTCATAGCTATCCTTATGTTGGGCAAGAATCAATCGAGAAAGTAAAAAGACTGGCCAAGATCATCGATCAGTATCAACTTCAAAGTAAACTCTACCTGGTTCCATTTGCTGATATTCAACGTGAGATCACGGCTAAGACCGATGGAGCACTGCGGGTGGTGTTATATCGACGATTCATGTTGCGTATCGCCGAAGTGCTGGCCAAACGCGAAGGTGCTTTGGGTATAGTAACTGGTGATAGTTTGGGTCAGGTCGCCTCACAAACTTTAGAAAACTTATATACTGTAGGGTCAGTTCTTAATTTGCCGCTATATCGTCCATTGGTTGGCACGGACAAACGAGAAATCGTAAAAGCTGCTCAAAAGATTAGTAGTTATGAGACCTCGATTGAACCTCATGATGATTGTTGTACTTTGTTTGTTCCTGATCATCCAGAATTGCGGGCCACACCTGAGCAAGCTTCGGCAGCCGAAACGAAGTTAGATGTAACCGGCTTAATTACTGAAGCACTTCAACATCTCGAGGTGATGAAGATAAACGCTGAAAGTTAGATTTATGGCTCATACTTTATTTATTATCGCCACACCGATCGGCAATCTAAATGATTTATCCTCGCGAGCATTGGCAACATTGCGAGCGGTGGATTTACTGCTTTGTGAGGATACACGGGTCACGCGAAAATTATTGAATCGATTTGAGATCAAGGTCCCCACTGAAAGCTATCGCGAGCAGAATCATGAAATCAAAGTTAGTCGCGTGGTGGAATTATTGCGACAGGGAAGTGACGTCGGGCTGGTCAGTGATGCCGGTACGCCTGGAATCAGCGACCCGGGCTCACGCCTGGTGCGTGATATTCTCCAAGAGGAACCACTGGTTAAAATTGTAACTATTCCTGGACCAAGTGCAGTAATAGCAGCAGTATCGATAGCTGGTTTTCCGGCTGAGGCGTTTACTTTTTTGGGATTTCCACCACATAAAAAGGGACGCTCTTCATTTTTGCAGGACGCGTTAAATTATCCGCATCCGGTCGTGCTTTATGAATCACCTCATCGTATACTAAAGACACTCTCCACCCTGGCTGAACAGAATGAAACTCGACAGTTATGTGTTCTACGAGAATTAACCAAACTACATGAAACTGTTTATCGCGGTACTGCACAGGAAATAAAAACAGCCCTAAACAATAATCCACGCGGAGAATTCGTCATCGTCATTGATCGCCAGCCCAAAAAATAATTCTGAATTTATGAGTCAATCAGAAAAATTTTACATCACTACACCCATCTATTACGTCAATGACCGACCGCATATTGGTCATCTTTACACCACTATTGCCGCTGATGTTTTAGCGCGTTTTCAGCGACTGCGTAGGGTGGACGTGTTTTTTCTGACCGGCACGGATGAAAATAGTCAAAAGAATGTTGAAGCAGCAGCCAAGCATGGTTACAAAAATATTCAAGAATATTTGGATGTGATGGCCGCTACCTGGCAATCAACTTTTTCAGATCTGCAAATGTCGAACAATGCGTTTATTCGAACAACTGAAAAACGTCATCGGGTAGCGGTGGAAAAATTTTGGGCGCTGGTTAAAGACCGTGGTGATATTTATCTCGGAGAGTATGAAGGAATGTACTGCACTGGTTGCGAGGGATTCAAGCTAGAGGGAGATTTAGTTGATGGACTATGTCCACTGCACAAAAAAGCACCGGACAAAATTAAAGAAAAAAATTATTTTTTTAGACTATCGGCTTATCGTGATCGATTGCTTGAACATATCGATAATCACCCTGAATTTATTCAGCCAATCACCCGGCGCAATGAAGTCCGAAGTTACATCGAAAAATTCATGGAGGACGTTAGTATCTCACGTGACGTCAGTTCATTGCGTTGTGGTATTCCAGTGCCCGGCGATGACTCCCAGGTGATTTATGTTTGGTTCGATGCCTTGATTAACTATCTAACCGGGGTTGGCTTTGGTTCTGACGAAGCTACCTTTGTGCGATATTGGCCAGCGGATGTGCATCTGGTCGGTAAAGATATTATTAAATTTCATTGCGCGTTGTGGCCGGCAATGTTGATGTCAGCCGGTTTATCATTACCCAAACAAATTTTTGCCCACGGCTTTTTTACTATTGATGGTGAAAAAATGTCGAAATCACTGGGAAATGTGATAGACCCACTGGAAGTAGTTAAAAAATATGGCCAAGATCCACTACGTTTTTTTCTGTTGAAAGAAATTACTTTTGGTGAAGATGGCGATTTTTCTCTGAAGCGTCTGCAGGATCGATATCAGGGTGATCTGGGCAATGAGCTAGGCAACTTAGTTCATCGAACATTATCGATGACCGAAAAATATCAAGCCGGTCAAGTGTTAAAGGGTAAAAATACCAACGAACAAAATTTACTAAAAGATGAGTGGTCTAGATATGAGCAGGCCGTACTCAAACTGGATTTTGGTGGGGCACTCGAGATTATCTGGGAAATGTTACGTTGGTCGAATAAATATATCGATGAAAAGAAACCTTGGGTGATAGCTAAAGAACAACCAGATCTTATTCCTGAAATTCTTTTTAATCTGTTAGAACGATTACGACATGTGGCCTGGTTACTCAAACCGTTCATGCCCGAGACTTCAGCCAAAATGTTCGAACAGTTGGGAATAGCTGATCACGAGGCGCAAAAAACTTACGAACAAGCACAAATTTGGGGTGGATTCCCGGAAAATGCTACAATAGTCAAAGGAGAGCCGCTCTTCCCGCGACTCGAAGAATAACTCACCCCCAATACAATGAATTACATTGATCTAACCTTATTAATAATCTTGGGTGGATTTGTTTTAGCCGGTCTGTGGTTTGGCGTCATTCACATGATAGGTTCGTTGGTTGGGGTGCTGTTCGGTGCTTTTTGCGCCGGTCATTTTTATACTCAGGCCGCTGATTTTATAACACCTCTAGTTGGCGGCAATGAAAATCTGGCCAAATTGTTGGCCTTTTTTGGTATTTTTATTCTAGTTAATCGATTGATTGGCCTAATCTTTCATGTCATCGAGAAAATATTCAGGTTAATTGCGGTCATTCCTTTCTTAAAAACTTTTAATCGTTTGCTCGGAGCCATATTGGGATTGATCGAGGGGACACTGGTGTTAGGTTTAGCGGTTTATTTTTCTGCCAGGTTTCCTTTCTCTGCGGCGTTTAGTGCCACTCTGCTCGAGTCTTCTCTGGCTAAGGCGTTAAACTTGGTCGGTGCTATTTTGGCACCTCTTCTACCCGATGCTATTCGAGCTCTTCAATCTATTCTCTAAACAAGCAAAAGGTGTCAGATAATTTTACTACGAAAACTATCTGGCGCTTTAAGATAAAACTATGCCTACAACTTGCTTAATTGATACTCATGCTCATCTTGATGATTCGGTTTATAAACAAGATTTAGATATCGTTATTCGTCAGGCTGTCAATGAAGGTGTCTGGATTATTACGGTTGGTAATGATTACGAAACTTCAATTCAGGCAGTAAAAATCGCTGAAAAATACCCCAATGTTTACGCTTCAATTGGTTTTCATCCATTAAAAATTGGAGGGACTCTTCAGGCTGAAGATAAATTGGTTGATGTTGGTCGGTATATAGAATTGGCTCGTCATCCGAAAGTTGTGGCGCTAGGAGAGACTGGACTCGATTTTCATGACCTGCCACAAGGTCGAAAGAAAAGCAACGAATATCAGCTGGCCGAACGGATTAAAGATAATCAACGAAAAGTGTTTGCTTGGTTTTTAGAAATGTCTCGAGAATTACGATTACCACTATTATTGCATTGTCGAGATGCTCATGATGAAATGCTGAAACTACTTGAGACTTGGGATCGAGCCACTAGTGGTTTTGATGCACGAGGAGTAATTCATTGTTTTTCCGGCAACTGGAAACAAGCCCGACGATATTTTAATTTGGACTTTATGATTTCGGTGACGGGTATTATCAGTCATGGTGGTTATCAAGGAGAATTGCTTAAAAAAGCACCATTGTCACGACTGCTGGCTGAAAGTGATTGTCCTTATTCGACGCCTACGCCCTGGAGTATTCGTCGTAATGAACCTGCCTATATAAAACAAGTTGCGGCTAATCTGGCCAGCCTACGTAAAATATCAGTGATCGAAGTAGAGCAACAATTAAGTGCGAACGCTAAAAAAGTGTTCAAACGAATCAAGGTTTAAAATTGGAAGTTAGAAGCTAAAAACTAAAAATCGCTCGCAATATTACGCGCGATTTTTATATATCTGCTATTATAGTCCAGTTAAGCCTTCCGTTTTTATGTCCAAACAACAATTACAATTATTCGACATCCACTGTCATATTAACTTTAACGCTTATAAAGATGATGCGGCTGAAGTGATTCAGCGTTCACTTGAGCAGGGGATTGGTCTGTTTGCCGTGGGCTCACAAGCCTCAACCAGTCGTCGAGCCGTGGAGTACGCCAATCATTATGAAAATGTCTGGGCGGTGGTTGGTCTACACCCAATCCATTTGTTTGAACAACGGATTGATGAAACCGAGGCCGGTGGTGAGCTGGCACATTTTCGCAGTCGATCAGAACAATTTGATATCGACTATTATCGTCAATTAGCTAATAGTTCAGATCGAGTAGTTAGTATTGGAGAGTGCGGCTTGGATTATTATCATGTTCCGGCGGGTGTAGATTGGGCTGAGTTTCGACAACTGCAGGAACAGGCTTTTCGCGTGCAAATTGATTTGGCCTTAGAGCTGGATGTGCCGATCATGATTCATAGTCGTAATGCAGCCGATGGTTCAACCGATGTTCATGCGGATATCCGGACGATTCTTCAGGAATACGCAACCGCCGGTCAGCCACTAAAAGGTGATATACATTGTTTTTCCGGTACAGTGCAAGACATGAGGGAGTATATCGATTTGGGAATGTACATTTCTTTTACTGGTAATCTAACTTATAAACCTCGACGGGTTGATATCGAGCGGGGTGAAACCCTCTGGGATGTGGCGCGAGCTGCACCCCTGGATCGAATTTTGGTTGAAACTGATGCACCATATTTATCGCCTATACCACATCGGGGTGAGCGAAATGAACCGGCTCATGTGCGTTATGTGATTCAAAAACTGGCTGAAATTAAAAATATGCCGATCGAAAAAGTTGAACAGCAAATTAGAGAAAATGTTCAGTGTTTATTTAAAGTTGGTTAGGTAATGCAGATAAAAGTAAGAATTGAAAAAACGACCTCAATATCGGGGTCGTTTGGTTATTCCTCCGGTTTTTGAGTTTTGTTCCGGCAACCTTGAACGATGTTGGCTGCGCGATCCAGCCAACCTATTTGATCCATTTGCCAAGAAAGATCGGAACCTTCAGCACCACCCAAATTACCAATCAGATTTTTATTTGGCGGTATATCTTCGTCATCTTCATGGCCTGAATCAGCTGACTGGTCATTATCTGACAACAGATCAAAGCCATCCTTTGGATCATTCTCATTAAGGATCGTTTCGCCGACCAAAGTGGCAATAACATCGATCGGTGTACCCTTGTCAGAACGCAGTGCTTGTTCAAGTGCACAAACTTGCCATTTACGACGGAAGGTAATGAGCGCTCCCTGACGACGGAAGGTGGCCACCTCAGGCATCAACTCTTCGAGCTCATGCATCAAGGTCTCCATAATGAAATCTACATAACGACGCAAGCGATCAATCTTGTTCTCGTTGGTCGAGTGATTACCCAAGACATGCCAACGGACTTCGTCGTGGAGCTCATCCAGATGCCGTTGCAAAACTGCCACCATTCTTCTGATAGCCATCGGCATCAGACCGATAAAGATCTCCTCTGATTCTGGTGCGCTATCGGGTTCAGCAAAGCTGACATCTTGAACATCAGCCATCTCTTGCAGTAAACGTTGCATTAGCAAGGACATGATTCCTCCTGATTAATCAACTTAATTGGGTCCTGAGCGATAGTCAAGTTAAAAATTTTGGTCTAAAAAGCAACCATTAAAGGTTGCTGATTTATTTAAAGATTGTTGTGATCGGCTGATCGATGGTGATTACATCAGGTTACAGCGGATACATTCATTCTGAGCCGGACCGGTACCGACGTGGGTTACTGGGTAGCCCAGTTCGTCGGCGATCAGCGTTAGATAGGTGATCGCTTCAGAGGGCAAGTCCGTGAGATTAGTCACGCCGGAAATATCCTGACTCCAGCCCGGAAGCTCCACATAGTCAGGCTGACACTGTTCGATCGGCACACCAGCCGGAAGAGTGGTAAGCTTTCGACCCTGATAGTCGTAGGCTGGGCAGATCTTCAGGCTGGGCAAACCAGACAGGATATCGAGTCGGGTAACGGCGAGCTCGTTGCAGTCCTGGTTATGCATACCGGTTCGAGCCGAAACCAGATCCAGCCAACCAACACGACGTGGACGACCGGTCACCGTACCAAACTCATGCCCCTTTTGCCGAAGCAGATCACCCGTGCTGTCCTGGAGTTCGGTCGGAAAGTGTCCTTCACCCACGTGTGTATCATAGGCCTTGATGGCCGCCATGATATGGGCTCCACTTCGAGTGACTGAACTACCGGGCAAGCCCGACAGTTCCAGCACTGACGGAACACTGATGAGGCTGGTAGTGACCATCGGGTAATCACCGAAAACCGGGTGCAATTTGCGACCGTTGGTGGCCAAAATCGCCAGATCTTCACGGCGACGACGATTTTCAGCCACCAGCTCCGCGACATCACAGATGTAAGGACGGAGCTGATTACGAATACGACGCAGCCAATCATAAGTCAGAATCGGTTCGATACATACTTCATGGGTGTTGTTATCGAGCCAGGATCCCAAATCTGTCTGGAACCGATCGTTGAGTTTCTTTTGTTGCTCAGTTGAGAGAGCGGAAAAACGCGACCCTGCCATTTGCATCAGACCGCTCAGCATGGCTGACGCTAAAGGAAGAACAGTTTTATATCGGTTCAACAGCCCGAAGCTGTTGAGTAGCAGATCACCCAAGCGCAGACTATTGCGACCGAAGAAGCAGGCGGCGATTGGTCCCATGCCGTTTACTGTAGTGCCAATATCATTCGGTGACCGAACGATCTCTTCAAGCATGTCCTGCGCCAGATGCCAGGGCATGACCAGTGGGGCACGAGGTGAAATAGCCAAGCGGCCACGATAGAAACCCTGAGCCTGAAGACTCTCCATCTCCTGGATCAGTCCGCGACGACCATTAAACAGTTGTCCGAGAACCGGATTACTGAACTGAAAGGCATCCGGGTAAACGAACGCCAGATCACCAATAGCGGCGGTCACACCAGCGAAGGCGATTCCTTCCGGCAACTGGCTGAACACCAGCTTTTGCCCATCGATATAGGCCGTTCGACCAGAACCAGCCCCGCCGATTGGTTTGACGACCAACTTGATGAACCCTAGAGCCAGCAAGTCGACCAAAAGTTTGGCCTTGCCAGCATCACCACGCTTCACATCAAGAAGAACGTACAGTCCTCCGTGTTCTGATGGTCGAGCAAAAAGTGACATTTTAACTTAACCTCCTTGATTGAAATGAACTGAACACCGCGTCATTTAAAACCAGAATGAGTAATTTAGCAAGTTTCACTAGGCGGAGTGTAGCCGCTAGAGTTTACCCTGTCGCTCGCGAGCGACAGGGTTTATCTCTGCCCATCAGGTTTTAATAACGATGAGTGGAGGCAAGCCACGTCACTCGCGAGTGACGTGGCAAGCTCCGCAGCTACATGAAATTTAGATAAGTGTTGGAGATGCGTAAGTAATAAATTTTCCTAGGTTTACGCCCGGGGATTTGCGGGCATAAAAAACGGCCGACTGTGAGAGTCGGCCGTTTAAGAACTGGAGTTAGAGCGAGTCCGGCGCTACTCGCCCTTGCTGCTCTGACCGCTGCCCCTCGGCCTTGTTGCCGCCCTGAGCTTCTCGGCGAAGCTCAGGGCCTGAGGCGCCGCCGGCTGTCCCTTCTTGTCCGGTGCCTGGGGGGCGACCGGAGAGGCGGCGAGCAGATCCTCGGCACAGACGTCGCCGTGCTTCTGCCGGAATTTCTCGGCCGGCGAGGTCGGCGATTCCGACTGCTTCAGCTGCGCCGGCCGATCATCCGCCGAACGTTCCGTCGACACCGGCACGGTATAGAGCTCGACCTCCACACCGAACTCTGCCCGGAAGTCCTCCGCAGACTTGACCGGCTCGGCGAGCACGATGCCGCCGTGCACCTGAGCCCGCACCTCGATCGTCCGACCGATCGGCACGGTCGCGCCGCGACGAGCGAAGATCGGCCGCTTGCCAAAGTTCGTCTCGTCGAACGCCACCACGCCGTCCTTGCCCGGCACGGTATTGCGTTCGAAGGTCACCACGACCGTGGCGGGCGGCGCCTTCTGCGTCTGCTGCGGCCAGCGATCGTGGCGTGCACCGCGATCACGGTTGTCACGCCGACCTCGACGATTCGGCTGCTGACGCCGAACCGCCTCCTGGTAGGTGTAGACCGAGTTCGGATCATTCGGGTCTCGCTCCACATGTCCGGTCGGCTCTTTGACGGGCCACGCGACGATGACTCGCCCCTGCTCCGTGCAGAGGTAGTCGCAGGGCGCGTTGACCCAGACCCCGCGGCATCCCTTGGCCGGGTACACCCGCTTGCCGCTTGCCGGTTCGATGGCGTAGACTCCGCCACCGTTCTTGGCCCTGAAGCAGAGCTCCAGAACCATCATCGACGGCCAGTTGCCGGCCGCCTGGAGCGCCCGCTGAGTCGCCTCGGTCGGTCGAGCGGTCAAAATTGTGCCGTTGCCGACCTCGACCTCCAGGATCTCGACCTCCACCGAAACCCCAGGCCGAATGCCCGGGATCATTTTGATGCTGTCGAGCATCACCAGCTCATCGTCCCAGGGGGCGACCAGCCGGCCATTACGCTGGGTCACGAACACCAGGGACTGCCCCTGGCTTACGATACTACTGTTTCCCATCTTTCACTCCTAGTTCCCAGCATCCTTACTTACGCTGGGTCGGTTTTGGCCGCGTCAATGCGGCGTTTCTGTTTCGACCCTAAGGGGTCAGTTCAAAGAACCAAACGACAGCTTAATATAGCCGAAAACAAAGATTTTGTCAACAACGACTATATCAGCCTTAAATTGAGGGGTTTATTGGTTAGATATAAAACGGATTTCTAATAATAGAAAAACTTGCTAAGCGTGGCTATTTAATATATATTCTTCAGCGAATGGAATCTTTATGAATCCGTTTGTATATAGAACTGATGTCACACCGAATTCCGACACTGTAACCGCGCCTCGTCCGTTACGGCGTCGTTTTATTTCATACAAAATTATTGACACTTCAACTGGTGACCTAGAGTTAATTGAGACGTTCGAACAATACGATACTCTAAGTCGAACTTATGTCCGACAAGAGCTGCGAACCACGTTACCGATCTCACTCACCAGAAAAGTAGCTAGCGTATCTCGAAATGAATTGACGCAACTTTGTATAAAAATGCGTCGAGAAATCGACACCAACGAATTAAAAATCTTTTTTGATCCACTATCGGCTAATGAACTTCGAGCCAAGTGGCGTTATCGAGTGCAGGGGAAAACCAGAACCGACTATCTGACAACTATTCCTGACGTCGCTGACAGCCGTAACATAATAGACGAAAATCCAGATACTATAACCACTCATATTATTGATCTGGTTCGGCATAATCGTGATTATCATTTGACCGCTGAATGGCGAAAGTGGCTCGGTCGAAAAATGCAACGAAAAAGAGAAAAAATTATTTTTAGTTTGTTGGCCGATAAGTTTGGTTCAACCGAAGCAACTTTGGTTACAGGCGAGTCAGGCTCAAATTATGAGCCGGAGTCTAGGTGCTAGTTATGCTGGTTTATTCGGATGTTAAAAAACCGTCTTGACGCTGTTTTTGCGCTCACTTATACTATGGGCGGCAAGTTGTCCCAAGAGGCGGCTTGCGATTCGTTTTTTAGGAGCTACCATGGCTTATTCAGAAAAAGACAGAAAATATTTGATGCTTGGATTTCGCATTGTCGGTGAGTTTGGTTTTATTATCGCCGCGCCGATTGTAATTTTAGCTCTACTCGGCAAATGGCTGGATGGACGTTATGATACCGCTCCACTGTTTTTAGTCAGTGGTTTTATTTTGGCCGCATTATTATCTGCGGTAAGCATCTACCGTCGAGCCAAACAATTTGGTCGGGAGTATTCATCGATCGAGCCTGAAAAGACACCTGAAAAATCCACCTCAGACTCCGAGCAAACTAATCATCTAGAATAAACAACCAATTATGTCCGTGCCAGTCCAGGCAGAACAACTATTCAATTTAGCCGGCCTTCCGATCACTAACTCAATGATCAATGCCTGGATTGCTATACTGGTTTTTGTTGTTTTGGCGCTGGCTTTACGTAAACCAGCCTCTGGCGCACCCCGTGGTATCAGAAATGCAGCTGAAGCAGTGTTGGAGTTCATGCTTGGTTTTATGGATCAGGTGACGCAAGATCGCCGAAAATCTCGTAAATTTTTTCCGATCGTCGGCACACTTTTTCTCTTCATATTGATATCTAACTGGATGGGTTTGTTGCCCGGAGTCGGTACGATCGGTTTGTGGGCCACATCAACTCATGGTGAAGCGCACCTAATACCTCTGTTCAGGCCGGCGACCAGCGACCTAAATATGACGCTCGCTATGGGTATTGCGGCGGTGGTGATGTCGCACATCTTTGGTATAAGAACGATCGGTTTTTTTCGTCACGTCAATAAATTTATTCAACTGGGATCTTTTTGGCAGGCCTTGGTCTCATTTCGTCGAAAAAAGCTGGGGGATTATGCGATTGGTTTATTCGTGGCTTTTGTCGAGCTGGGTGTGGGAATTATTGAATTGATTTCAGAGGTGGCTAAAATAGTGTCGTTATCCTTACGTCTTTTCGGTAATATTTTCGCCGGTGAGGTTCTAATCCATGTCATGATGTCGTTGATCGCTTTCATCGTGCCGTTGCCCTTTATGGCAATGGAGATTATCGTTGGTATGGTGCAGGCGTTGGTGTTTGCCATGTTGACGCTTGTCTATCTCACGATTGCCACTTCTGAACCGCACGGTGAAGCC
>JAHJAU010000007.1 GCA_018813785.1 Patescibacteria group bacterium
AGATAGCTGATTTACTCGCTGAAGTGGATTTGAAACGAACCGCGATAAACATTGTCTCTAAGTCTGGTGATACTATTGAGCCGATGAGCGCGTTTCTTTTTTTGCGTGACCGTTTGATCAAAAAAGTTGGCCGGCAAAAACATGCCGTCCAGGTCATTGCAACTACCGACTCTCGGCGTGGAACTTTGCGAACTATTGCTGATCGTGAGGGTTATCGCACCTTGCCGGTACCGGATGATATTGGTGGTCGCTGGTCAGCTTTGACACCCGTTGGTCTTTTTCCAGTGGCTAGTGCCGGCGTGACAGTAACTGGTTTACTGAGTGGTGCCAAACAGTCACGTGATCAGTTCTTGAGCACGCCTGTTTCTAAAAATGAGGTGCTCAAATTTGCCGGGCTTCATTATTTGGCTTACACCAAACAGAAAAGAAATATCACCGTTTTAATGCCATACGCCGCCAGATTAGACATGTTTGGGCCGTGGTTCAGACAGTTGTGGGCTGAGAGTTTGGGTAAACGTCAGTCACGTGTCGGACAGGTAGTGAATGTTGGTTTGACACCGGTCGCAGCGCTGGGGGCGACTGATCAACATTCGCAGATTCAACTTTATAATCATGGCCCAGCTGACAAACTAATCACTTTTATCGAGGTTCGAAATCCACGAAGCGATTACGTTATACCTAAATCATTTTCTGATTTGCCTGGGGTATCATATTTTGGTGGTCAGAGTTTCAGTCAGCTCTTACATGTTGAGCGTGAGGCAACTGCCCATGCTTTGATGAAAAATGGTAAACCAAACGGTACTATTTTCATTCCGGAAATATCACCAGAGACAATTGGCGGCTTAATGATGTTTTTTATGCTGGCAACATCAGTTATGGGTGAACTATTGGATATAAATGTTTATGATCAGCCGGGGGTTGAAGGTGGTAAGCAGGCTATCCTGGCACTACTAAAAAAAGAAAGTCTCTAATTTAGAAATATGGAAAAGGCCGAACACCAACAGCAATTGAACCGACAAATTAGTCATAACACCGAAAAACCTGGTTTAAGGCAAAAGTCTGTACGTTTCGGCTTGCTTTTTGTTATTTTGGCCGCACTTCCATTAGCATATTATTTAATTCCAGAGACGATACCCGATAAATATCGCCCACTGTTTGTGGCTGAAAAGCCTGGCGCGGCAGCTGTTCGCGCCGTTACTGGTCCAGGAATTTGGCCGGAGCCACGCGAGATTCACATACCGAAAGAGGTTAAGGGAATTTATGTTTCAGCCGCCACCGCAGGCTATAAAAGTCGTTTTAATGAATTGATTACACTGGTGAACCAAACTGAATTGAATGCCATGGTTATCGATGTGAAAGATCACCGAGGGTACCTAGCTTTTATTCCAGACTCAGAAAGTCTTAAGGCTTACACGGCAACCATTCCCGAGCTTGGCGCTCTCAAAGATTTCACCGCTCCACTTAAGGAACAAGGCATTTATTTGATTGCTAGATTGTTTGTTTTTCAGGATCCGGCTTTTGCTGAAGCACATCCAGAATGGGCAGTAGCTAGTTCCGGGGGAGGTTTATGGCGAGATTACCGCGGTACTCCCTGGCTAGATCCGGCCTCTAAGAATGTTTGGCGATATAATGTGGCGGTGGCTCGGGAGGCATTTGCCGGCGGTTTTGATGAGGTGCAGTTCGATTACATTAGATTCCCATCAGACGGAAACTTGAAGACAATGGTTTTTCCGGTGTGGGACGGACAGAAACCCAGATCTGAGGTCATGACCGATTTTTTCACTTATTTGGATCGTGAGTTGCGGGTCACGGTTGGCATGCCCATTTCCGTGGATTTGTTTGGATTAACGATGTGGCAACATGAATACGATTTGAACATCGGACAAAAATTAGTTGATGCTTTGTCGCGTTTCGACTTCATTTCACCTATGGTGTACCCTTCTCACTATCCAGCGGGATTCAATGGTTATGCTAATCCAGCTGACAGACCCTACGATGTGGTTTATCAGAATTTGATTCGTGGACAAGCGGCGTACGAGTTATTTAGAGGGTCCACGCCATCAACTGATAGTAGTGTGACCGCAGAAATAAAATTGGCTACTTTTAGACCCTGGATTCAGGATTTTGATTTAGGTGCTGTTTATACTCCAGAAATGGTTCGGGCGCAGATAACTGCCACCAGGGATGGTGGTGGAACTGGTTGGTTATTATGGAATGCTCGGAATGTTTACACTGAGGCGGCACTGGAATCGGTTTCATCAGCAGAATAATAATTTGAATCAAGGTTTACTAAGACATTTTATGAATAAGGAAAATTTTTTTTATCGAATTTTAATTACTATGTCGATTGGAGCTTTTTTTCTGGGTGCTGGCTGTGCTGCCACCCCCGATGAATCGGCTGATCAGACTCAGATCGAGTCTGAAGGTCTAGAAATTGTTTCAGAAAATGAACGTCCAGCTCGGCCAACCGAGCCGGTAGGTATTTTGCCAGCGGATAGAATCGAAAATAAAATCGTTCGTCTTTCAACTAATAAAGGAGAGATTGTTTTTGAGCTTTTCGCGACTGACGCACCGAAGACAGTTTCAAATTTTGTCGCGCTGGCTGAAAGTGGTTTTTATGATAGTCTAACTTTTCATCGCGTGGTTCCTGGTTTCGTAATTCAGGGCGGTGATCCGCAAGGAACTGGTCGCGGTGATCCAGGGTATAAGTTTGAGGACGAACCAATTCAGCGCGAATATCTCGCTGGTACGGTCGCCATGGCTAATTCCGGACCAAATACGAACGGCAGTCAGTTTTTTATCTGTCTAGAGGATCAGCCAGGTCTACCCAAGGCTTATACTATTTTTGGTCAGGTAATTTCAGGTTTAGATGTCGTCCGCGCCATTGCCGTAGGTGACGTCATGAATCAAGTCTTGATCGAGGAGCAAGAATAACTACTAAAAGTGTCAGGTAGTTTTTATATCAAAACCGTCTGACTCTTTTTAAAAATAGAATGATGTCGTATTGCTGACGTTAAATGACATGAAAAAAATTCTTTACATCACAGTAGTTGTGGTTGTTGCCAGCATTGGTTTTTATTTGGGGCGGCTGAGTGGATTTGTGGGGTTGATAACTGAATCACCTTCAACAAACGAGTTTCATCCTTTGCCGCCGCCACCACCGGAGTCAGAACCCTACGTGCCAGGTGCCGAACTACCGGAAGAATCTAACAAAAGTTTATTACTTGAATCTCCGGTGGATAACGCTGAACTATCTGGTTCATTTGAGGTTGCTGGTCGAGTTAGGCCTGACAGCGAGAGATTGTTAGTGTCATTGCTAGATGCTGACGGTGACGAGTTGTTCAGTCGCAAAGTAGATTTGCCAGATGCAACCGAGGAGGAGAGTTACGTCCGTTTTAATCTTTCCATTGGTGACCTTGGTTATTTAGGCGATGCCACTCTGCGCATTGTCTATTTTGGTGCTGGCGGAGGAATAGAAACCAGGCATATTACGTTGGTGTCTTCCGATTTAGTCGAGGTAAATATTTATTTAATCAACTCCGATTTGGATCCTTGGCAAACGTGTGAAAAAGTTTTTCCAGTTAAGCGACAGGTTACCAGTAACAGCAACATATATAGAGTAGCGATTGAAAGTCTTTTTTCTGGGCCAACGAAAGAAGAAAAGGATCAGGGCTACGAAACTGTACTGCCGACCGGAGTCAGATTGAAATCTGTGGGAGCTGATGCTAGGGGTGTTGTAACGGCGGATTTCGATCGTCAACTTGAACGCGGTGTGGCTGGCTCTTGTCGGGTCGGCGCAATACGAGCTCAAATTGAAACCACTTTGAAGCAATTTCCAGAAGTTCGCGCTGTAGTTATCTCGATTGAAGGCGAAAAAGAGGGCATTCTTCAGCCGTGACTTATTAGTCGTTAGTAAATTTTTCGTATCTAATCAACATGCAAAAATACACTGTTTCAGAATTCGTGAATTTTGTTAATGCCGCGCTTTCAGCGGTAGTTTTTCCGGAAGGTGTAGCGATTGAAGGTGAAATCACTGAGTATCGTGTATCGCAGGGTAAATGGATTTGGTTTTTATTAAAAGATCAGGAATCAGTGGTTTCGTGTTTTAGCATGACCTGGAAATTGCGACAGCCACTTGAAGATGGTTTGCAGGTGCGGGTTATCGGTCAGCCAAAAATTCATCCTCGAAGCGGCAAGTTTTCCATCAATGTTGATCGGGTTGAGCCGGTGGGGGAAGGTGCCCTGAAGCGCGCTTACGAATTATTAAAAAAATTATTAGAGAAAGAAGGGTTATTTGATTTAGCTCGCAAGCGTTCTCTGCCCAGATTCCCTGAACGTATTGGTTTGATTGCCTCGCGTGAGTCAGCGGCTTATTCTGATTTTTTACGTATTTTAAAGAATCGTTGGGGTGGCATCGAGATCAATTCCCTGCACGTTCAGGTGCAGGGTGCGGAAGCGATAAATAGTATCGTTGCCGCGTTCAATTATTTTAATGTTCATCCGGAATTGGCTGAGGTATTGGTGCTGACGCGCGGTGGCGGTTCTTTGGAAGATTTACACGCTTTTAATGCAGAGGAGGTGGCTCGAGCGGTGTTCGGTTCTAAAATACCGGTGGTTGTGGGTGTGGGGCATGAACGCGATGAGTCGCTGGCGGATTTCGTGGCTGATGTGCGTGCTTCTACACCCTCGAATGCTGCCGAACTATTAGTGCCGGATCGTCAGGAGTTAATTAATCAACTCAGATCATTTAGTGCGCGCCTAGTGACAATCATGACCGGGGCAGTGGTGATTCAACAGGGCAATGTTAGTCAGGCTGTGCGACAGATTGAGAGCGCGTTGTCTTTTTCAGTGTCATCTTTTC
The DNA here is from genome assembly GCA_018813785.1 of Patescibacteria group bacterium. Lineage (GTDB taxonomy): Bacteria > Patescibacteriota > Patescibacteriia > SG8-24 > SG8-24 > JAHJAU01. The sequence goes on from JAHJAU010000007.1 coordinate 4,862, forward strand.
GTCATCGTCTGCGAGATTTGGCTGACGCATTTGCACGCTTGGCGGTTGATGTGGTTAGAACCAAGGACGAACAACAGTCTCTTTGGCATCGGCTGCACACCACTGGCGATCAATGGTTGGGTCATTTGACCAACAGTCTTTCCTCCAAAGAACGCATGTTGTCTTCTTTTGATCCACAAAGTGTTTTGCGTCGTGGTTATGCGATTGTGCGACGAAGGGGGCAGGTATTGAATAATGCGACAACCATAGCGGTAGGTGAGTCAGTCGCCGTGCAACTGCATCATGGAAGTTTAACCGCCAAGGTAACTAAAAATTCATCTTAAAAGATAAGTTATTTTAGATATGACTAGCAAGAAAACACCTACTAAACCAGTCGATTTTGGAACGTCGTTCCAGGAATTGGAGAAAATTATTAGTTGGTTCGAGGGTGATGAGATTGATTTGGATCAAGGTCTCAAGAAATTTGAGCGAGGCTTGGAGCTGGCGCAGGTGTGTCGGACTCGACTGAAAGAAGTTGAAAATCGCGTCAATGAACTAAAAGTTAAGTTTGGTGAGTTAGATAACTAATCAGAACCTCGGTGGCTCGTGGTATAATCAAATCAAAAAATAATAGTAACTCGGGCAATTTTTCTATGAATATTACAACCACCAAGATAACCATTATTCGACTAGCTCTGATTATTGTTGCGGCGCTTATTTTGTTAGCTGTAATTCCGGTTTTTGGGCAATCAGGTAGCGCCCGGTTGGATTTGGTGCCAGGAGTACTGGCGGCGGTGGTGCTAGGCTTGTTGATTTATCACGCCGCTGAGCGGCGGAGGCATTTGTTACAGACAGTCAACATGGAGTTGAATAAATTAAGACGCATTTATCATCTCTCCAAGAATTTAAGCGATGTCGATGGTCAGCGCTATCGGGGTTGGTTCACTGACTTGCACGGCAATTTGTATAAATACATGGCTGGTTTTGCTGAGCGCGATTTTAATAAATATGAAGATTCCAACAAAGATTTCCGCGCGCTAAGCTATCACGTTTATAAAGTTCCTGAATTGCGTTCTTCTAAAGAAGAGAGCTTATACGATGAACTATTGCGCACTGTTGCTATTGCCGCTGAATCACGGCAGCAAATTAAGGAGGCGCAGGATTCACGTCTTTCTGCATATTCGTGGTTAGTTTTAATTTTGTTGGTGTTAAATGTGGCTATAACCGCCTGGCTGTCAACTGATGGATCCAGTGTCTCGCGCGTCGCGACTGCACTGATTATTGCTGGTTTCTTTTTTGCCGTTGACTTGCTTTGGGAGATTGATACACTCTCGTCCGAGCGTCAGGAGATAGCCCAGCGCTATGTTGATAATATTGGGCGGATAGAACTACGTCGTCGGAATGAAGAATAACGTTCAGGTTCCATGAAAAATCATTCAAGAACCAGAGGGAAGGGGCAACATCTGGGCTATCGAACAGCTAGCTCATTCCGTTTCAGAGCCAGCAATAGAAATTGTCGGATTAAATCACGAGAAAATGAAATTAATCGGAAGACCTGACACTCGTCAGGTTTTTAACAACCAGGTCTATGGTCAACAAGAAACCGATCACTATTCTTTCCCTGGGTGGTTCATTAATTTGTCCTGATGAAGGACCAGATGCCAAGTTTGTCCAGGTTTATCGATTTAATTAAGCGACGAGTTGGGCGAGGTGAGCGTTTTGCTCTCATTGTTGGTGGTGGTAAAGTCTGTCGTCGATATCAGGCTGCAGCCACCAAGATACGTCCCCTAACGCTAACTGAGTTAGATTGGCTAGGTATTAAAGTGACACATTTGAATGCCTATTTTGTTCTGACTGCTTTGGGTGATTTAGCACACGAGAGCGTGATAGAAAATCCAACGCAAAAAATTAGGCTTAAAAAGCCGGTTGTAGTTGGGGCTGGCTGGAAACCTGGTTGTTCAACTGATCATGACGCAGTTTTATTAGCAGAAAATTTGGGGGCTAAAACCGTTATTAATCTATCCAACATTGACTATGTGTATGATGCTGATCCGCGCATAAATTCAGCTGCCCAACCAATTAAGTTGATGTCTTGGACTGAATTGCGTAAGATGTTTGGCACAGAGTGGCAACCGGGATTAAACAGTCCGTTTGATCCGGTAGCCGCCAGGCGAGCTCAACGCTTAAAATTAAAGGTAATTATGGCTAATGGTCGGAATCTAAAGAACCTGGAAAAGATTCTGGATGGGGATAATTTTCGAGGGACAATTATTCAAGATCCAAGCTAAAGTATTTTGCTCAAAAATTTTTTACGTAAGTAGTAAATATGAATAAAAAAAATGGACGCAAATTTTTTCCCTTGCCGATAATTTTAGCAGCGGTTCTCATCGTTTTATTATTGGTAGTTGAGTATGGTCAGTCGTTGCGCTTGGCAGTGCGAGGAATCGACAATAAACCGACCGTTGATTTTACCTGGACACCAATTGGTCGCGTTTCCTTAAAAGAAATGATTGGTCGGGTGAAGGTTGAAGATGATTATGCGCTTGATTTTAATACCTTAAAACTTGAAATCGTGGAGTTGAATCAAACCATCGAACTTACTCGCAGTGATGTCATTGGCAAGAGTTTTGAGCAGGAAATATCACTGGCCATGTTTGATAATCAGCCTGAGTTGATGACACGTGGTCAAATGACTATACGAGTTTCTGTAGCTGATGATCGTGGACAAGAAGCTATCCTGGAGAGAGTTGTAAAACTGAAACCATCTGTAGGTGGTGTATTTCTGAATTTTCAATAGATTGAATCAGTGACCAAAGATCAAAAAACCGACAGCAATCTGTCGGTTTTTTGGTTTAGATCAAATTATTTCTATATTTTATAGTCGGGAGGTGTTGTGTAGCCCGGAGGAGTGTAGCCTGGAGTGTCGTAGCCCGGAGGAGTGTAGCCTGGAGTGTCGTAGCCCGGAGGAGTGTAGCCTGGTTTGGTCTCTTCAACTCGTGGCGGCGTAGTTATTTTTTTGAAACGATTCATCTTTTTAAATGAATACGTTAAGCCAAAAAGAGCGGCGGCAGCCAAAGATCCGGCCACAACACCAACAACAACTTTCGTTTTAGTTTTAGTTTGAGTAATCATTGCATGTAGAATTTATATGTGGACAAGCCACTAGAATTAAGCATGTTTAATATACTACTCTTTTTTGAACATGAAAATGACCACACTGTTGTCAGCTGTTGACCAGTTTTGACTAGAAAAACTCCCGAGATCGTTCACGATTAACTCAAATAACGGTTCATAGGTATGGATCGCATAAAAAATACGCGACACATCATAGGTAGAAAAAATTTCCTGGATTACTGAAGGGTTTCTGCGGTAATAGGAAAGGACTAGATAAAATTCGTAAAGCCGTTCTCCGGTAGGCAGGGCAAAGGAAAAATTTTCGAAGCCGTTCATTCTAAGTGCGGCAACCGACAGCATTTGATTAGACAGAGCAATATAAGGTTGATCGTTAGCTGCATTTTTTATCAATTGTGCAGCCTCAAAATCAGCTTGACTGACGCTCCAGCCAGTCTGAGCTGCTCTGATGTTGGCTTGCGGATAAGTTAGATACCAAGCAGCTGTAGCTAGAAGAGCAAAACAAAAGGTGATAATAGACGTCCGGACTAAATTATGTTGCCACCGCTTGATGCCTATTTGTGATATTCCGAATATAAATAACGGTAGCAGTAAGATGCTAAGTGATTGTTTGAGTCGCAGAGAAAATTCTAATTGTTCATTGGAAATAATGCCCGGAATAATCACGCTGGTGCTTAGGATAAAAATTGCAATCAGCACCCCGATTAAGGTTAGCCAATATGGTTTGGCTATCGTTCGACGTATGCGTTTGTTTATAAGAATGGTACCAATGATCGCCACGGCGAAGAGGAAGAAGGGCAGAGCGGTTCGATAGCTATATAATAGATCCCAGTAAGTGAAAATAATTTGTTGATTGTGTGTGTGGGGATTGGTGAATAAACCAATAAATCGATCAAGATCAGCCAGTGGATTATTAGAATTGAATGGTGGTACGCCCCTTTTAATATTATTAAAAGCAAACATGACAGGCAGCAGCATTGCATTTATAACAATTGTTACTAGACCAGTCAGCCATGAATTTAGCCAAGTAGGTAATAGTAGGGCAGTAACTAGGCCGATAGCAACTGCACCCAATAGAGGATGAATAGCCAACATGGCTAGACTTAAACCGAGGATTAATAATCGGTCACGCCACCTCTTGCGAATTAATGGAGCCAAAAAAACCAGCCAGATCAATATCAAAAAAGACAGTGAGTAAGGTACGGTAAAAATTAGAGGTGATAGTGGCAATAATAAAATAATTGGAGTCCAAAAAGAGGTTGATTGATCGGTGATTTTCCAAGCTCTTTTTAAGCCCAGTGGAATGATCCAGGGTAAGGTTAGCGGTCCCAGCACCAGAACTAACCAACGATCGATGGAATCAATTGATAAGCCGGTCAGCCATTTTAAAGCAACGACAATAACGTATTGGCCAGTGTAATAAGGTTGTTTCGGTAAGATGAAGCCGTGCTCGGCGATATAAGCTTCCGCCGTGCGATGGATAAAAGGATCAAAACCGAAGCCGCAGGCTATAACTATTTCGGCCAGACTATACGCGGTAAATAGATGTAATGCAGTTAGACTATATCGACCAATACCTCGACGCTCATGACAGATGAGGAATAATAGCCAGGTAGTGACACCGAAGAGTAGCAGAGCTGGCCAGGGAATAACATCCCAAGGAGTGCGTAGCGGTTCAGAAGTGCGCGCGATCAGATAGGCTAGTAACAGTACCGCATCCCCAATAACGACACCGGCCGTCAGACCAAGACTCCAGATGGATCGGGTTGGTTGTCGGTTGGTATTTTTTGTCTTCGATTTTATTTGTTGCTGACCAGAAGCAAGTAAAATTAATGGTATAAAACAAATTAACACCGCCGGCCGTGATATTTGATCCAGATAGAAACAAAGAGATAGCGAGATTATCAGCCAGGCTAGAATCACAATCAGACCGAGCGCAATCTGAGTCATTCTAGATTCAGGGTCGGTAACCAGAAGATTGCTAACACGATAAGCTAGATAAATTAAAAAAATTAACAGCAGCAACGATTTGATTATCGCCGGCAGCGGAACAAAAAGAAGAACCGCGACAATGGCCAGGCCACTCACGGTTCTTTTGAATATTTCGACTAGTATTCTTTTGTCCATGCGTCAATTATTTCGTCTACGTCTTCGACAGTCACTATTGGTCTATCATCACCTCGCTGAACAGCGTTCTCGGCCTGTTTCATTTCAGTTAAGTGTCCAGCTAACTCTTGCCTAGCAGCTTTAATGGTTGGATCATCAGGGAAAGAACGATCCAGTTCGCTCAAGTGTTTAATTTCAAGTTTTAGTGCCTCAGCTTCTTTTTTCATGCGTTGCACCACCTTGTCTTTAGCCGCTGCATCGACTATGCCGAGTGGAACCGTGTGTCCCAATGAAGCCTCGATAGACACTTTGGCCGCCGCCTCATCAATTATATCTAAAGCCTTGTCAGGTAAATATCGGCCTTTGATTTTTTTGGCCGATTTATCGACGGCGATTATCAAGGCTTCATCACTAATTTCAACCAAGTGATGATCTTCGTAAATTTTTTTCAATCCACGAATGATATTTAAAGTTTCTTCGGAGGACGGTTCACCAACCAGTACTGGTTGAAAACGACGATCCAACGCCGGATCTTTTTTTAAGGTGCGCTGATATTCATCCCAAGTAGTAGCTCCAATAATAGAGACATCACCGCGAGCTAGAGCCGGTTTGAGCAGATCAGCCAAATCCAGGCCTCCCTCGGTGCCACGCGCTTGTGATATCATATGAATTTCATCAATAAACAGTATGGTCGCACCAGGTTGACTCTCTAAATTCATGGCCATTTTTTGAAATCTTTTTTCTAGTTCGCCGCGCAGGCTGGTGCCGGAAATCAGCTCACCCAAATTTAGCGCCAGAACACGCTTGTTTTTAAGTTGTTGGGGTACTCGACCCTCAATAATTCGCCTAGCTAGACCTTCAACTATAGCTGTTTTACCTACACCCGGCGGACCGATTAGCAATGGGTTGTTCTTGGTGCGACGGGCGGAGATATTAATGACTCGCTCGATTTCTTCTTCGCGTCCAATGACCGGATCCAGTCGCCCAGCTCGAGCCTCGGCGGTTAAGTCACGAGTGAATTCTTCCTGAGTAAAACCGGTTGCGCGCATTTTCCCCCGACGCCAAAGATGCCAAACACCAACACCGATGAAAATAGCTGCCAAAATGATGAGCACCTGTTTAGTTTGAGGATCCATGTTTAAGTGGGTAATTGAATATAGTTACATTATAATCCGGAGTGGTTCTGAGGCCAAGTGAATGAGTGATTAAATTGAAGCTTGACAGTGTTTGATGTCGTTGTTAATATTGTTCCGACAATTGATGCCGTAGACTACGGGTCCGCAAGGATAAATCCCGTACAGGCCGATGATCGGAGCGTTGCCAACGTTTCGTGCATCCACGTCTACGGCCTCAGTCGTAGAATTTTTATTTAAAGGTCGGTATTGAATCGTTAAAAACGGTTCGTGAAGGAATTATTTTTATGGCAAAAACAAGGCAACAGAAAGAAGCAGAAGTGCGTGAGGTAGTCACAGGTTTAACTGAAGCCAAGGTTGTGGTTATGGCTGATCTGTCACCACTCAAGGTGTCTCAGTCAACCGACTTACGCCACAAAGCCAGAGAGCAGCAGGTTAAGGTTCGCAGTGCAAAGAAAACTCTTTTGAAGTTGGCCAGTAAGTCAGCTGGTTTGGAGATGGATGAGTCAGCGCTCGGTGGCAGCATTATGCTCCTGTTAGGTTACGGCGACGAGGTTGCTCCAGCCAAACTTGTGGCTGAGTTGCGAAAAGAACACAAAGAGCTGATTATTCAGGGTGGCCTGCTTGAAAATAAGTGGGTGTCTCGGGAACAGATTTTGGCGCTTTCTTGTTTACCCTCTAAAGATGAGCTTATCGCCAAGGTGGTTGGTTCGGTAGCGGCGCCGCTCTCGGGTTTGGTTAATGTTCTGCAGGGTAATATTCGTGGATTAGTTTACACACTTAACGCTATTAAGAATTCAAAATCCTAACTGTCAAAGTTATGTCGGAAGAAAAGAAAGATGTTGAGGTCCCAGCCAAATTTAAGGATCTCGTCGAAAGCATTGAGAAGTTGTCCGTTCTGGATTTGGCCGAGTTGGTCAAGGTCCTAGAGGATAAGTTCGGTGTATCAGCCGCAGCTCCAGTAGCCGCCATGATGGCCGCACCGACAGCTGGTGGCGATGCCGCTGGTGAAGAAGAGAAATCTTCATTTGATGTGGAGATTACTGAAGCCGGCTCAAATAAGATCGGTGTTATTAAAGCCATTCGTGAGCTAACCCAGATGGGTTTGGCTGACGCCAAGGGTGTAGTCGATAGCGCACCGAAGGTGCTGCAAGAGGCTGTAGCCAAAGAGCAAGCCAGTGAGTGGAAGAAGAAACTGGAAGAGGCTGGTGCAAAAGTGACGCTAAAGTAAAAATGGGCTCCGGCCCATTTTTACTTTGTCAGCGCAGCCTCAGAGTTTATCTCTGCCCATCCGATTTGAATAATGATAGGCGGAGGGTAGCTGCAGAGTTTATCTCTGCCCATCCGATTTGAATAATGATAGGCGGAGGGTAGCTCTATAGCCACAGCTTCGTAGCTGTATGGTTGAGATTCGAAATAATTCAAAAACCTGGCTGGTGGCCAGGCTTATTTTTTGACGTGATTTTTTATTCTTCTTCCGTCCAAGTAAATCTTAACAATCGATTACCCTTGGTGGCCAATATAGTGTGAGCGGTTTGATTAATTTCAAAGTCTGTCACACCCCGCAGATCTTCAGATTCATATTGGGCTACCACCTGACCATTGTTTTTGCTATAGCGTACAATGCGAGGCTGGCCTGCATCTAAAACATATAGATCGCTCTTTTCGTTTGGGGTGCGGAGTAGGATCGGCGAGACGAGTGGTGGATCAATTTGACCAACAGTAAAATCCTCACTTTTACCACTTAATAATTTGTTAATTCGGCCATCGGTTAATAATACATAAACCCGGCCATCAATAGCCAGGGACACTGCCGTTGATAGGTCTGTGCCATCTTTTATATAAACCTGTGGTGAGGCATAGCCACCAGGTACTGCGGCAAATTTTAAAATTCGGTTGCGAGATGAATCTAGTAGGTAGAGCCGAGAGCCAAAAGTAGTGGCCGCACTTACATTTAATTCGAAGTCTCCGGCGGAAATTGTCTGCGGGGAGATTTTGCCTGCTGTTGATATGAAAGTTAGATTATCTTTTGTGCCGGTTAAGATGCCATTGCTTAACGCTAGAAACATTTCTGGGGTAGAACCATTCTCAGGTGCATAAAGCGCTTCAGCTGAACCATCCTCGGATATTTTAAATACAGTTCCATTGGTAGCCGTGGCCCAAATTATTCCGTCTGTCGTAGCCAGGGTCTGCAATTCAACCATCCCAGATGGAGTTACTACAGTGGACAGAACTTCCGGCGCATCAAGTCCGGTCGCTCGACGCAATGAATCAAAGCGATTCTCAACTTCTTGGGTTAATTGTATTTTTAGATCCGTTCTTTCATCGTTGCCGGCTGGTAGGGTCGCTACAGTTGCCGCTGCTTCTTCCAGAAGTCTTCTGGCTCGGCCTTCATCTCGATAGATCATGCTGGCTTCGGCCGAGTCCAATTGCTGACGAATACTCGAGACTGTTTTTTCATAAGAAGCGAGAGCCTCTTCCCGGCCATGCTTCCAGCTTAGACCGTTCAAACTGGCGTTTAAAACAAACAACAGAACCATGGCCGCCAGAAAAAGTTTTCGGCTCCGATCAGTAAGTCCATTCCAGCCAACAATAATTTTTTCGATCGAATTGGATTGGGCTATCGCTTTCCAGTAAGCCCGTATTTTCATTTTCCAGCTTTGTTGTGGAGCCTCAGCCTGACTGACACCAGGTTCAGCAGCTTTTTCTTCCACAGTAATAAGATCCAGTGTCTTATCGCTAATTAGTTTGGCCGTAGTCAGAATTTTATTACCAATCAAACTAGCTGTCCGGATCGAAATAGTGAAAGCTTGTTTCAATTCTTTTTTAGCGCCCACTAGAATTTTTTGAGTAGTACTCGTGTGTTGAGCAACCTGTAGCTCATTTTTTAATCGCGGCTGGGGCAGTAAAGGATTATAGATTTGCTCTTCAGGTCCAGCAGGAGATTCATCAATAGTGATTGCTGCTTCTACTTGTCGTTCGCGTGAGCTTTTTTTAAGTTGTTCTTTTTCGGTCGTTATTTCTGATCGGATCGATTGAGTATTATTTTGCAGACGACCATCAAGGAGCAACATGGCTAGATCAAGGTTTTCGTGTCGAGCTATCAGCGAGTCTCGTAGTAGCATGGTCACCGTATCAGTGCGAGAAGCTGATAAAATTTCCTGCAGACATTTTTTATCCAGCAGATCTAATAGATTCCGATTGGCCACCAACATTCGATCTTTGCCAGAAATTTTTCCGCTAATCAAATTGGTGAAACCCACACCTGGTTTTGGTGTGAGTATAGTTTTGGTTTCAGCTCCCAAAACATCGATAAGTTTGGATCCACCCTCGGCACTGCGTCGAAAAAGAATCAGTGAAGGCTTGCCCCAAACAGCAGCTGCCACCTCAGCACCTTTTTGAGCAATAATCGTACCGTGAATTTCGGCATTACCGATTGGCAAACCTCGTTCGCCTAACAATCGTCGCAGCATGGTGTTGACCCGAGCCACTGCCGTTTCGAAGGTCAGCACAAAAGTTGCACTGACCGGCAACTGTTTAAGAGCCTGATCCAAGCCTTCAGTGAAGGCTTCCTCAATATTAGCTGACAGGATATTTCCAGTTTTAATATCAGCGGTTGTACCGATCAACCCCTGAACATCACCCAATCGACCGATTGCCTCTGATGGTACCTTTAATGACAGGGTCCGGACGTATGATCCAACCCGGTCTCTTTTCCATGGGGTAGCTTTGACCCAATCTTTAATTTGTTCCAGCATATTTGGTCACGGTTTTTGACCTGTGTTATCGAAGACATTATACTATAGGACGAAAAGAGATAGCAAAGAGAGGAGGTCGCAGTTAATCGGTGGAGAATAAGATTAATGACCGGCTACTCGAAGAAAATCAGGAGGAAGGTGTTACTAGTTGATAAGACGTTTTGTCGACTCATATGCTTGAGCAATTATTTGGTTCAAAGACCAGGGTGAAGTTATTACGCCTCTTTTTGGCCAACAAAGACGAGTCTTTTTTCGTCCGTGAACTCACCAGACGGATTGGTGCACAAATTAATGCCGTCCGGAATGAACTGGAAAATCTTGAGTCCATGGGGGTAATTAAAATTATATCTGAGGCGGATGTAAAACGTGCTGGTCAATCAGTCAGTCGCTCATCTCAACAAAGAAAATATTATTGTATAGATATTGAGTCGGTGTTGTATCCAGAGTTGCAGGCGTTATTTTCAAAATCTGGGGTTTTACTTGAAAAGCAATTTGTTCAAAAGTTGAATCGAGCCGGACGTATACAGTATTTGGCGCTGATGGGTCATTTTGTCGGCGATGACGAATCCGAAACCGACATGTTTATTATTGGAAACTTAAATAAAGACAAAACCGCGGTAGCTATTCGTGACTTTCAACGGGCCATCGGCCGAGAAATAAATTATACGATAATGACACCCAGCGAATTTCGTTACCGTAAAGATTTAACTGATCGTTTTTTATACAATGTTTTGAATTCAAAAAAAATGATCATCGTCAGTCATTTAACTCAGGATATCGGCCTTAAAGAGGCTCAAGCTAAACCAGTGTGATTTTAATGATTGATTATCGGCAGAATGAGAGCAAACTACTCCTCACTGACCAGAATATCATGAGGAGTTTTTCTGGTGGTCGAGGTGCTGGTTTTGAGCTATTGGGTCGTTGGTTAGCTGAATCGGATAAATTGACACAGCCGCAGGGTATCGCCGTGGTTATGCCTGGGGCGACTGAACGAATGTCCTGGAGCGATACGCGTGCCGCTGTTTCCATGGCGAATTCATTAGCATTTGCCTGGGGAGTGCCGGCGGTTCGTTTGTCAGGGAAAGAAGAAGCCGAATTAACCGATGAGGCTGTAAAAATTTTGAGCAATGCCGATTTCAGGGCTCGGGTTAGTGCGTTGTATGATGGCGAACCGAACATCACTAAATCCAAGATGTAAAAATTTCTGGATAGACACTATAAAAAAGCCCCCTTCGAATACGGAGGGGGTTTTGGTTCGATTATTTTTTCTTCGGCGGCCTTTTTTTGCGACCTTTAACGATGGCCGCGGCTCGCTCGAACCATTTGAGCTTGTCCATCTGTTTGATAATGCCAGACATATCAGTTTGATTACGATTTTCTGCCGGTGGCGATGTCTGGTCTGGCGGAGACTGATGATCTATCGGCGGATCAGCATCGGGATTTTTGTTATCAACATCCTTCTCGTCGTCTCTGCCGTCTTCTTCCTCTTCGTTATCCGGATCTTCATCGATCAGTTCATCTTCATTGATGTCTTCTGCCCCTGTCTCAAGCAGGTGATCAACGAATTTAACAGCCAGGTCATTGGCTTGCTGTTCGGTCTTGAGATCCAGTCCAGCCACCTCTGAACCATTGATACAGATATTGAACACGGTTTTGTGCTGCAGAGGTTGGTCACATTTATCACAAGTTTGATGTCGATCCGGTTCGTGCTCTAAGCCGCAGTGCTTTGCGCCTCTCACTCTCTGATGGATGTCGATCATGACACCGCGGTGACGAAAGCTTCGGATGTGTTTTTTGTCTGAATAAAACGGCATTGGACTTTCTCCCGTGGGCAGTCGATGGTTTTTTGCCGATAAAACAAGCAACTAAACCTTAGCGTCCGATTAAGAAAAAATCAATCAAACCCAGCTGAATTTAGCGGTAATTAGCCATGCTTTATGGCTTGATAAAGCGATTAAATTTTGTTAAGGTTCAGTTACTAAAATTCCTTTTTTATGGGAAAAAATGACCCACAAACATTAGTTTGTCCGGATTATGTCGGTCCAGCTTGTCGGGCTAAATCGTCTGGTCGGCCAGCCGGTGACTCGATTGATGGTCGATCATATCGTTGGGCTGAAATTTTTCCGGGAGCAATTGTCTGGACGACCCTCATTGCAGCGGTCGTGCTTTCGCGTTTGGCACCACTGCAAGTCATGTACTTTATCATCTTGTTTGACTTGTATTGGGTGTTGCGTGTTTGTTATTTTGTGGTGTTATTGCTGGTTTCTTGGCGGCGTTATCGTCAGGCCATTCGAACTGATTGGCTGGCTTTGGCCAAAGATCAGCCTGGATTTGCCGATACCTATCATTTGATATTATTGCCAACATATAAAGAAGGTCTGGAAATTTTGCGCGGGACATTAAATAGTTTGGTTGCATCTAGTTATCCGGTGCAAGAAAAGATGATGGTTGTATTAGGCGGCGAAGAACCTGATCGTAAAAATTTTGAACGAATTGCCACACAGCTACAGCAAGAGTTTGCTGGTCGTTTTTTTCAGCTGGAGTTTACCGTACACCCACATAATGTTCCTGGTGATTTAGTTGGTAAGGGATCCAATGTTCATTTTATGGGACATCGAGTCAAGGAATTAGTGGATAGTCTCGGCCTGAGATACGATCAGGTTATCGTGTCATCGTTTGATTGTGATACGGTGGTGCACGAGCATTATTTTTCTTGCGTAACCTATAAGTATCTTACGCATCCTACACCAACCCGAGCCTCATATCAGCCGGTAGCGCTATTTAATAATAACGCCTGGGAAGCGTCGCCGGTGGTACGAGTGGCGATTTCAGGCACGACTTTCTGGTTAATGTCCGAGCTCATTCGTCCGGAACGCATGTTTACCTTTTCTTCACATAGCATGTCTATGCAGGCTTTGGTTGATGTGGGTTTCTGGGAGCGCGATATTGTGACTGAGGATTCAAGAATTTTTTTACAGTGTTCGTTGCATTACGATGGCGATTACTCAGTTGTGCCGATTTATACGCCGGTTTCAATGGATATGGTTCAGGCTGAAACACACTGGCGTAGTTTGGTTAATTTTTATAAACAGCAACGTCGTTGGGCATATGGGGTAGAGCATTTTCCATATTTAATTCGGCGCTTTCATGAGAACCCTCGCTTTCCTCTTCGTAAGAAAATTTTTTATTTGTTTACCCTGGTTGAGGGAATGTATTCGTGGGCTACCGCACCACTGCTGATCTTCCTGCTTGGCTATTTGCCGCTTTGGTTGGCGGCTGAGCCGGTGCGAGTAAATGTTTTTTATCAAAATACACCACATGTTTTGGAGGCGTTGATGCGTCTGGCCATGGTCGGTGTTTTTGTCTCAGCTTTTATTGGTTTAGCCTTACTGCCGCCTCGTCCCAGGAGTCGTGGCCGCTGGCAGATCTTGATTATGATACTGCAGTGGGTAATGGTGCCGGTGACGTTCGTCCTATTTGGCTCCATTCCAGCCATCGATGCTCAGACTCGTTTGATGCTAGGAAAATATCTGGGTTTTGAGGTTACGGAAAAGAAGCGAAATAATTCTGATAAGACTATTGAAAGAGCCACTGTTATTTCTGGTTAATAAAAAAATTATGTCCAAAGTTGTTGTCTCCATTATTTCCTGGAATCACGCCAAGTATTTGGCTGATGTTTTGAATTCAGTTTTAGCTCAGACTTATCCCGATATTTCTATCGTGGTAGTTGATAATGGATCAACCGATGGTTCTTCTGATTTGGTACGTGAAAAATTTCCGGAAGTTGGGTTGTTGCGCAATACTAACAACCTGGGTTTTTCGCGGGCTCATAATCAAGTCATCGCTTATACCCGAGCCAATTTTACTCAGCTGAATGATCTGGAAGACTTGTTTGTTTTGGTTTTGAATCCGGACATTATTTTGCAGACTGATTTTATTGCGAAGTTGATGGATCGAGCGGCTCATCGAACTGATATTGGGAGCGCTGGTGGTAAGCTATTGCGCCTGTTTCAGACCATGGATGGAGATTTACTAGAAAAGGAATTTTCTGACGTGGTTGATTCAACTGGAATTCGTATGTTTAAGTCTCGTCGGGCAGTGGATCGGAATTCCGGACAACGGGACAATGGTCGATTTGAACGTGTTGAAGAGGTTTTTGGCATTACAGGTGCGGCAGTCTTGTATCGATTGAGTGCACTCGTGGATGTGGCTCCAGACGGTAATTATTTTGACGAGGATTTTTTTGCTTATAAAGAAGACATTGATTTAGCCTGGCGATTGCGGTTGCGCGGCTGGAAGGCATTGTATATTCCTGATGCTATCGGTTATCACCATCGGCATTTGGCTGGGAGTGAAAAAGTATCTATTTTGGCACTGCTACGCGGTCGGAAAAATCGATCCAGGTTTTTAAGCCGCTTGTCATACCGCAATCATTTATTGATGTTGTTGAAGAATGAACAACTACTCAATGTACTGATTGATTTCCCTCGTATTTGGTTTCAGGAGACCCGGAAGGCTCTATACTTGATATTTTTTGAACCAACAACTTGGTTTAGTGCTATGTTAGATGTAATCAGATATTTGCCAAGGACGTTAAAAAAAAGAAGAGCCATTATGGCTTTGGCGCGCTCCAGGGCCAGAGAAATTCGTCGTTGGTTTGCCTAGTCAGCGGAATATTATGGATGTCTCAATTATTATTTTAAATTATCGGAGTCGAGGCTTGGTCGCCCAGTGCATCAAGACGATTAAGCTGTACCCAAGCGAACGATCGTTTGAGATTGTCGTTGTAGATAATGCTTCGGGTGATGGCCTGGGTGAATTTTTAGCGATTAAATATCCAGATGTTAAGTTTATTGCCGCATCACAGAACGATGGATATGCAGCTGGGAATAATTTGGGCATCAAGGCAGCTACGGGGCGATATGTCTTAATTATGAATCCCGACATCACAGTTCGGCCTGGTTCTATTGATGCTCTGGTGAAGTTTATGGATGAGCATCCGAATGTCGGAATTTGCGGACCTAAATTGATCAAGCCTAATGGTCGAGTGGATGAATCGTGTTATCGGTTTCATCGTTGGACTACACCGCTCTATCGACGCACTCCATTGGGTCGTTTGCCAATCGGTCTGTCGGAAAATAGTCGTTACATTATGGATGATTTTAACCGGCTGGAAACTCGCGAGGTTGATTGGTTGTTGGGTGCGGTATTGATGGCTCGGCGGGCAGCGCTTGATAAGGTCGGTCTGTTTGATGAAAAATATTTTTTGTATTTTGAAGACACGGATTTGTGTCGGCGTTTCTGGCAGGCCGGTTATCGCGTGGTTTATTTTACTGGTTCGACCATGGTTCATTGTCATGAACGTGCTTCCGCTCAGGTGTTGTGGTTGTTTGGTCCGTTGAATCGCGCCGCTCGGGAGCATATAAAAAGTTGTATTTATTATTTTCGTAAATGGGGAACTAAATCCGTTCAACACGAGGAAATAAAAAATAAAATAACGGAAAAATGTTCCTAGGAATCAGCGAACATCTCTATTTATTTTTTTAAACCGGAATTTCAATTGATTTTCAACTATAAAATTAGCGTTCATGTTTCATTTTAAAACCAATTTACTCCGGGCCGAACCAGCCTTGGGGAAACGACGAGTCAGGCACTTGGCCGGGATTTTGACCAAGATTGCACTGTCTTTTTTAGCGGTCGTTTTGTTGTTGGGTGTGGTCAGTCTGCCATTCTTTTGGGCCGGACGCAGTTTGGTTAATCATGTTGAAGCTGGGCGTTCGGATTTGCTAGCAGCTGAAAGTTATGCCAGTCAGTTGATGATCGGCGATGCTTTAAAGCGACTGGAATTGGCTGAAACAGAATTTTTTGCTGCTCGGCGTAATTTGGCTCAGTTGCGTCTATTGGCGTTTATTCCGTACGCCCAAAAAAGAATTCAGGCTGCAGAAAGCTTGTTTGCTGGTGGGTTGACAGCCGTTTCGGCTGTACGTGATGCTTTGCAGGCGATTAAAGAAGTGTTGGAGTTAACAGCGGAAGGTGAGGGGTTGGTTGATTCCGTCCTTAAAAACGTACCAACATCTGAAATGCCCTTCAGTGATTTATCAGCCGAAAAGAAGCGTGCTGTGCTGGCTGCTCTGGCCAGGAGTGCACCGCGTTTATCTGAATCCGTTTCTCGGATTGCTGAGGCTTTGGTTGCACTTGATGAAGTGCCAGCAGACGTACTTGATGACGATTTATTGTTAGCCATAGATGCAGCCAAAATAAAATTGCGTTCTGCCCGTTCGACACTGACGACGTTAGCAGTGATAGCTGACCATCTGCCGAGTTTTTTGGGCTATCCAGATCAACGAAATTATTTATTTTTTTTCGAGAATAATACTGAACTACGACCGACTGGTGGTTTTCTCGGAGTCTACGGATTGGTTCAAGTTAAGGATGCGGAAATTCTTTCGGTAAAAACCGATGATATTTATGCGCTCGATGGACCGTCTGAATCCGCGAAACGACCGGCACCACCTGAGCCAATCGCTAAATATATTAATGTCGATAGTTGGTATTTGCGCGATGCCAATTGGTCGCCGGATTTTCCGACTTCAGCCGCTGTGATGGAGCAGTTTTATTATGAAGAAGCACAGTTTGCTGGATTAGATCCTCAGCCAATAGATGGAATCATTGTTATAACTCCACAGTTAGCAGAAGATTTACTGCGACTCACTGGTCCGGTCACGGTTAGTGATAAGACTTTTACCACGGATAATTTAGTCGATGAATTGGAGTTTGCCGTTGAGGTGAGTTTTCGTGAAGAGGGTATTCCGTTTTTTGCCCGCAAGACCATCGTCAGTGATTTGGTTAACGAAGTAATCCATCGGTTGACGGCTCAGCCCTTATCAAAACTACTGGCAACCTTGCAGGTATTAGAAAAAAATTTAGCGCGGAGTCATATTTTATTATGGTTGAAAGATCCCAATCTACAGTCATTCGTGTTGCAGATGGATTGGGGTGGTCAAATCAAGAATGTTCGCGGTGATTACGTCACTGTGATTGATGCTAATCTAGCCAGTTTAAAAAGTGATCCAGCCGTGGAGCGCAGTATTAATTATTCGTTGATGCCAACAGATCACGGATTTGATGCAAGTGTGGCCATTACTTATGACCATCATGGTAGTTTTGACTGGAAGACCACTCGTTATCGTACCTACACCCGTATTTATGTGCCGGCCGGTTCAGAGTTGATTGGGGTTGAAGGAGCCATGTTCAACGACAAATTGAAAGATCCGGCGCGGCGCCCAGGCGCGGCCGATGTTTATTCAGAACTGGGACGCACTGCTTTTGGTGCGTTTATCTCGATTGAACCCGGAGAAAAACGCACCCTAACTTTTCGCTATCGATTAGCATCATCAGTGGTTCAGGATATTGCGGCCGGAGAGTATGAACTTGATTTTGAGAAACAGCCAGGAACTGAGGCGCATAGTTTGACGCTCCAGCTTAATTTTGGTAAGAACCTGACGAAGGCTCACCCGGCTGAAGAGCCATATGAATTTGGTGATTCAGTTTATAAGTACAACACGGATTTGCTGGTGGATAGAGAGTTTATGGTCGGGCTTTAAGGTTTTGAGGCCAGTGGTTACGGAAGTAAATAAAAGAAACTACTGGTTTCGATTAATAATAAAAACATGTTTGTCCCAAAAATTGGCATTGATTTAGGAACGACCACTGTTTTGGTTTATGTACCAAAACGGGGCGTGATTATTAATGAGCCATCTGTAGTGGCAGTTTCGACGATTGATCGAAAAGTTTTAGCTGTAGGGAAAGAGGCCAAAGATATGTTGGGTCGCACGCCAGATACGATTGTCGCGCACCGACCATTGAAGGATGGAGTGATCGCCAATTATCGCATGACCGAGGCCATGCTGCGATATTTTATTAACAAAGCCGGCGTTGGTCGGTTGTTCAGGCCGGAAGTTATGGTGGCGGTGCCCGGCGGCATTACTTCAACCGAGCGTCGTGCCGTGGTGGACGCTTCGATTCGAGCCGGTGCCCGAGCAGCTTATATTATTAAAGAGCCGATCGTGGCGGCGATTGGTGCTGATATTCCAATCGGCAGTGCTTCCGGTCATATGATAATTGATATCGGTGGCGGTACGATGGAGGCGGCTGTAATTTCTTTGGGGGGCATAGTTTCATCAGCTTCGGTTAGGATCGGCGGCAATCGACTTGATGCCGCCATAGCTGAATATGTACGTCGAAAGTATGGTTTAGCAGTTGGTGAGCGTACAGCTGAGGACATTAAGATTGGCATTGGTTCAGCAACTTATTTAGATGAAAAATTATCAATGGAAGTGCGAGGGCGCGATATGGTGACCGGGTTACCGCGGGTGATTACCGTGACCAGCGACGATGGAACTGAAGCGATACAAAACGAATTGTCTGGCATGATTGCTGCGTTGAAAGAAGTCTTGAATAATACTCCACCGGAACTGTCAGCTGATGTTATGGAGAAGGGTATGATTCTGTCTGGCGGTTCGGCGCAGTTGCGTAATCTGGCTGACTTATTTGCGGAGGCGACCGGCGTGCCGGCCTACGTGGCTGATGATCCTCAGTTGTGTGTGGTGAAGGGGACGGGTATTGCTTTGGATAATTTGGCGTCTTATAAACGGTCGGTCATGGCCAATAAATAAAATCACTCCAGGCCTCCGAGGCGGGCAAATTTTGAGACTGCTTCGCCGCCTGGCCCCGTTCCGTCCTACCCCAAGTAGGACTCACGGTTGCCGGCGGCTCCAGCAGTCCAAACTTTACTCCACCTCGGAGGCCTTTTGTTTTATATCGAGGCGGGCA